>JADIMV010000112.1 GCA_017694515.1 Candidatus Aphodosoma intestinipullorum | reverse complement strand
TTTAAAGGTAAAGTATCTGAACATAATTTCAAGTTTATGAGATTTCCAAAATACTGATCAGTTTCAGGAAGACGGTTTCTGTCAAAACCGCTGGCGGGATAGAATGTCATCTCTCCGAATATGATTCTGCCGCCTATGTTATACATGTCTACCCTTACAAAAGGGATACCTTTCGACAACTGCGATGCTATATCGAACATCCTATCCATATTTTTCGGGCGTGGTAACGTAAAGCCTTCGGGAACTTCCTTCCCCATCCTGTTATACCTTCTCAGACGCCACTCCTTATCAAAGAAATAAAATTTGGGAGAACCACTCATCCTGTCAAGGCACAACATCACCGCATCCACATACCCGTCAAAGCAATAGAATTTATAATCCGTCAGTTCTCCATTCATTGGATCTTCCAGATATTCCTCCGCGAATATCCTTCTGGGGACGTTCTTATATGGCCACTCTCGGTATAGCTTGTATATGTCCGTTCTGAGCGAACGTTCCATTTTTCGCCTCACCGCCTGAAGATCCAAGTGTGCCTTGTCCTTGCATACCTCCACCCCTGTGTTCCCTCCGCTGTGGTTCGTCTTGAGTACAAATCTCTCCGGGAGCATCCCGAAGTCTATCTCGTCAAAGCTTTTCCACACCCCTAAAGTCTTGGCTACATACTCCTCGCCTATCTTCTTTTTGATGAACTCTTTCATTTGTATCTTGTCCACAAGGGCCGTATAAAGCGGATTGCGGTCATACAGCTTGAGCCACTGTAGCTTCTCATTCATTGTTTTTGGATTGTTCAGATCAAGCCTTCTCCCCATCTCCACATGATACCTCAGCCTGAGAAAAGCCTTGTCCGGCAACAATGATACCAGGTTTTTCAATACTCCTTTAACTGGATTTGTTCTCTCCATACAGATTACAATCTGATATTATATTCTTTCAGTATCTCTCGTAGCATACCACGACATCCGCCATATATGACTTGAATAAGATCTATATCGGGTGCATGATTACCTTCTATTATCTCTACTTCACCATTTTCAGTCACACATACATCCCAACCTACAACCCGAACATTACCATATTTCATCATCGCATTACGGCATACATCTATGCATTTATCCCATTGGGGGATACGGAAACCCATAAATCGTTCTTTTGATTCTGGATGGCACAGATATTCGTGTCCATACAAATCATATCCATCGCTCTCAACAACACCAGATTCTGTATTAACACCACACAATATTCCTCCTGCATGCATATTGTTAATACATTGCCTACCTAATCCCGTTAAAAAAAAA
Source organism: Candidatus Aphodosoma intestinipullorum (assembly GCA_017694515.1). Taxonomy (GTDB): domain Bacteria; phylum Bacteroidota; class Bacteroidia; order Bacteroidales; family Paludibacteraceae; genus Aphodosoma; species Aphodosoma intestinipullorum. The sequence continues at coordinate 24,807 of JADIMV010000112.1, read as the reverse complement.
GCACATATAACTCTTGGCTTATCATTGATTTTGAATGTGACTATACGCAATGTATTCAGCGAAGCAGGATGAAATTTTTGCATATCATGATAACCTGTCACACATTCCTCAACCAGCAATCCTTCTCTGACACACTCCTCATACAGTCCCCGAACGTCTGTTATATCCTTTGAGCAAACTTTTCGTATGCCCTCACCACGAGTTCCAGTACATTTTTTAAGTATGACATCCTTGGAAGACACAAAATCAACAAACTCATCATAATCCGTGTCAGCAGAGACTAACAGCCACATGTATATATTCAGGAAATTTCGACAAGAAAACATCCTTGCGGCAAAACAAATGTCTAACTTCAGGCAATACCATACGGCGATATATGCACTGCATCTCGGCAACCGAAACGAATGTCCTTTTTTGAACTTCACTCAATGTACTGAAACGGAACAATTTATATTCTGGATAGCTCATCCTGTACTTGTAAAAGTCCTTCTTATAATCCTTCAGACATTTCTTATCCTCATCTTCGGCATTGGCACTGGCCTCCGACAAGAACCGCTTGCGCTCTACATTCCAGATATATAGCTCTACCAGCCACTTATACAGCTTAGACTGTTTTATGGGATTCTCCATATTAGTGTTATAAAAATGTATCAAGATATTTATATGCGGGTGTCAACTGCCCTCTGTCTAAGATAGTGGCACGCCGTATTACAGGGTCATCACTTATATGTCCTTCTAATATAGGAAATATGACATTCTGGATAAGCATCTCACCAAAAGATGTACTGGCATCCATAGCCAAAGCATTAGGGCAGGTGTCAACTGCCATTACAGAAATATTATTATTTGACGAAAAAGGCAACTCTTCTTTTCTGCTCATAGGATTATAATCATAAAACGGATTGGAATGGGTTGACGGCCTGACCGTTGACTTGATACTACCATTTATGTCACAAGTCACATCGCCTATAACTCTAATCCTGTTTTCTGCATTTGACAAATCCTCATAATCAAGGTATACGGGCGCATTCGAATCCCAAAAGTGGCACGACAGAAGTATGTCCGTAGAAGCAGCCCACTTCTTGAAGTCACTCGCGTAATGTGCAGGCCATTGGAGAAACTCCTCTCTGTCGTACTTCATTCCATTCTTATGTACAACAAGATCCTCTGTCGTTGCGACACAATAAGAAAGATGGGCTACTCTTTCGCATGATAGATATTCCCGTCTTTCTAATCTTACCGCGCCTATCTGATCTAATATATATTGTGCGCCTGACGAGACCCGTCCGTTTCCTGTGATAAGGAGCTTCACGGCTGGCAGTCTGACAGAGGAAAGTATCCCCCGGAGCTTTTCCAGTGTGAAATGACGATCTGGCTTGGGAAGTGAGAACACCCCGTTTCGTAATCCATAGCATTGTAATGTATAATATACACCCACTATACCAGCCCACCAGCCGAAAGCGCACACTCTGTGTCCCCCATCGTCGACAAGATATTCATAATCCGAAAAAGTGACACGGCGTTCTGTCAGCGCACACAGCAAAGGCTTATTATATTCTTGCATCTTCGCGAAATGCCCAAAGAAGAAATAATGCTTATCTGGCATCAGTGTGGCAAGTTCAGGCTCTTTTATTCCGAACAGCACATCGCAATCCGACATATCCTCCTTAACTTCAATGCCCAACTTCGCATAGTCTTCATCATGATATGCCCTGATGTCGCTCGACTGCACGGCAAAACTGTGTGTAGGGAACGCCATGCTCATTGCATACACCTGTTCCGGTGAAAGAGCCACCCTGTTATCCTCTGGGATTTTTGTCTCTCTTATAAGTCCTATTTTCATAAACGACAGCCTCAAAGTTAATAATGACTAATAATCTTACCTATAAAATAGCCTTCTGCCCACAAAACAGACACCATCAGTAATACGTTAAGCATACGCCAACTGCACAACCCTTTTTGAACTGTATATGCCAACGATATACACAAAGGAATACCTGTCATATACAAATACCTCTTGCTTGTGACAGAAGCCACACCGACATCGGACAATGACAGAGCAAGAGCAATAATAGAAATAACTACAGACATTGTGACAAAACCTTTTATATATGGAGGTATCATTATAGATTGTTTTTTCAACCATACACTCCAAAGCAGATAAAGACATATCAAATAATGACTCATATTACGCAACAAGGTTATAAGCTTAAACTTCCAGTTCAACTCAAAATCACGTACGGTTGCATATCCGCGTACTGCATCGGAAAATTCGCTTAATTGGCCTCCCATTGCATAATTGTCTTTTACAAAATATTGCAAGACTAACCTAATCGCCACTACTATCACTGGAAATATACACCCCAATACAAACACTCTCTTTTTAGTAATTTGTATATATGCCAATGGAGTTAAAAGAATTAGAGGCAACATACTCCTATGACCAAAATAGGATAAGCAGATAAAAACAATACCGCTAAAATAGCTGGTTCGCCTGTTATTCATGTTAGGTTTAAGCAAACATGACAGTCCGTAAAAATAAAGAGCCATGCCCAAACTCGCTCGCGCAAAAGAAAATGTCAACAGGGAAAAAACGACAAATATGTATACAGACAGGTTTTTATTCACGCCGAATCTGTTACATGTCTTATAGAATAACAACATCGCGACACCCCATATTATCAGGCGGTATATAGAGTATGACCCTAAAGATATATAGGCTAAATAATAGTATAACGGATCTCTGAATGATGGCGTTAGATGGAAAAATATATAACGGAAAGAATAGTAATCTGTGTCCCAAAAGGCATATATACAAAAGAGTAATGCCAAAACCCATACAAAGACACAGTTTTGCTTTTTCCTTGCACAAATGAATGATACAAGCATAGCCACATTGAAAAACATAAAAGAGAACAAGAATTCTCCCGCCGTAGCCTCATCCTGAAGTATATTCATTCAACTGATAAATTGCTTGGTGTAAAAAAATCTGCCTTTTTCCCTTATACAGTGGGATACGATTTCATCCGTGTATTTTCCAAAAACACTCATACCTGAGAATAAGAAAGCCCATCCGCCAAATCCAGCGACATTAATTTCTATCAGTTTCGGAAGCCCACTAATATCCAGCATTATATCCATAGCTATCAATTGTTGGTTATAGATATGGTCTGCCATATCCTCGGCAAAGGACAGGACATCTTTCCAGTTTGGCACATAATAGTCCTCCGCAGTAAAATCAATCCCGTTAAACTCAGTCACTTTAACGCCATACTGGTCGCACACATAACTGTTAAGTTTCCCGGTCTCCATATCTATACCGACCAGTCGCCCCCCTCTATGGGCATTGTCTACAAATGCTCCTGACTTGCCGATTCTCAATACAGCAGATACCGCATGAGACTTCCCGTCTGCTACGCTTTTGTAAACGCTTACCCTCAACGTATTTACCGACGAACTGTTAAACTGCGCCATGAATGCCGACTGCCTTACACATTCTTGTACGATAAATCCGTTTTTATACCGGCCCAACCATTCGCGCGAAAACTGTTCTCCCGATGATATAACCCGGTAACTGCCCTCTGCTGATTTTTCAAGCAATTCTACGCCTTCACCAGAGCTAGTTCCAACGCTCGGCTTGACGATTACCATATCAAACGGGGACAATAAAAGTTCTTCGTATTCCATTGGACGGTAATCTGCATCGAGAAACGTTTCAATCTGTACTATTTTCCGTAAAACCGTCTTGGGCATTGAACCTTTCGGAAAAATCCTGTCATAATAATTTTTGTCACTATAGAGACTGCGGTATCTGTACGGGTTCAAAATAGGCTCAATGCAGCCATAAAGCACTGATTCTGGGACAATATCAATACAATTCGCCTTCTCAACATAACTCGCATACAGGCGATATTCCTTCTTGCTGACCTTAAACAGCTGACCCCATCTGTTACACCATTCGTTCTCTCCCTCTGCCGCCCTATCCGTTATGCCTGCACACTTCATTAGCATACTCGCTTTCCGCACACACAAACGATATATATTGACATTCATCAACATACGGTAAAACCGCGACAGCAACACTTTATTTTTCATCACTTATCTGTTTTATAATACCATATCTACGCACCACCAGTAATGCCATAAGACACATTGAGAAAGCAATTGTTATGGCTACACCTATATAGCTGAAATAGTATACACACGGGACTGCTATCAACAGTCCGACAATCGAAGCCTGAAGTGTTGATATGCGCATTTCCTTTTCATATCCTTTAAGTATCAAATAGTTAGTACCATATACATTAAGCAATGACTGCGCAATGATTGAAATGGACAACACCCTGATTACTACTACAGACTCTTTATAATTGGCAGTAAAAAACACATCTATGATAAGAGGGGCAAATATGAACAAGGAAATAGCCATAATGCATGATACCCCGATCTGTAAAACACCAAATATGCGATGCCTATTAGGGTTGCGTGAGAGAAACGGGAAAAACACTCTTGAAATGACACTCAGAAAACCCAACGCGACGTTATTGAATTTTCGTCCCAAATCGAAAATTCCGTTCGCCGTTTGCCCATGAAATACGCCTAACAGTATTACGGACAAATTGCTGTACAGATTAGGCACTATCTGATTAATGAATAAATCCGTATTTCTCTTTATTGCCTCCACGATTTGCCTGAGGTCAGGCGCGAGAAAACGTATCCCCCAACGGGATATGATGTAAAATGAAATCACTCCTGAACACACATATCCTAATGACATAAGGATGGGCTGAAGATAGTAATCACCTTCCGACTTTATAACGAGAAAAACCATTACGGTAAAAATCAGCTTCGTTAGCACGTTGAGCACAGTCACATACGTCATCCTCTCAAAAGCCTGGAACAACCATTCCGGGAACATTGCATGGCCAATAACAGTAAAAAAGGTAAGAAATAGTATCAGGCTATTTTCTCTGAACACAGGGATGAACAAGACCGCCAATGAAAGAAGTGCTAACGATACTCCAGTCAACAGGAAACGTGCCCACATCACATTAGAGTATATGACCGACACGCGCTTAATGTCTTCTCTGCATTTCGCGATATCACGGACTGAAGAATAGATGAATCCATAATCAACTATGGCCTGAAACCATACTATTACAGCCTGTGCGAAAGCTATCCGACCGAAATTTTCTACCCCGACGACTCTGGTCAGGTATGGGAGCGTAACGAGCGGAAAGACATAATTGGCCACCTGTAGCAGGGACAATGAGACAAAATTGGACATAAGGACCTTCGCATTATGGCTGCCCCTCACGCCTCGTATTCTACGGCCGATATTCATACCAAGCTGTGCACTCTGACTCTGTATGCATCGTTTGAATAGCTCTATTCTCGGCCATAATATCCCCTCGAATAATAGCCCAATTTATAGCCATATCTGCCTTTCTCTTCTGTCCCGTTAAGCAATATCCCGAGATGACGGTAACGTTTCTCCGTATACATGCGTTCAAGTTCAGTTAGCATGGAACGTTCAAGCAGTCCGACCCGCACAACGAAAAGCGTCATGTCCACATATTGGTTTATCACCGCTGTATCTGCCACTATATCCACTGGAGGACAATCTGCAAACACATAGTCATACGCCCCGCGCACCTGTTCGATCATCTCTCCGAAACGACTGTCGGAGAGTAGCTCTGTCGGGTTGGGAGGTATCACGCCGACCGGCAGTATATCGACATTCTCATGCAGTACACCCCGGCAGATGAGCCCGCCCAGCCCGTCATCCATCCCGCTTAGAAACGTTGCTACGCCTCTCTTGGGAGAGGAAGCATAGCGGCTCATCACGGCACGGCGCAAATCGAGGTCTATGAGCAGCACCCTCTTGCCCTTAATGGCAAACGAGACGGCAAGGTTTGCCGTGATGTATGTCTTGCCGGAACCCGGATTGAATGATGTGGTCATCAATACTTTGTGATTTTCACGTCCCATCATGAACTCCAGATTTGTACGCGCCACGCGCAATGCCTCGTTCACAACGTTGCTTTGTCCTTGTCTGACCACAATCTCATATTCATCTACACCCTTTTTTCTGTCGACTCGCGGTATCTCTCCCACAAGCGGTGCTGAAAGCCCTTCCATATCTCTTTTGCCACGTACTGTCGTATTCACGTATTGCATCAGCACGTAGATCCCTACCGGTAATACCAGTGCGGCTACCAGTACGGCAAGCAATAATACCGGCAGGCGCGGCTCGACTGGTTTGTCACTGCCGTATGGCGGTGTGATGATTCGGGTATTGTATGCGGTAAATGTGCGGGAAAGCTCGTTCTCCTCCCGCTTCTGTAATAGGAATATGTATAGTGCCTCTTTCACTTCCTGCTGTCTTTCCACAGACAGGAGATATTTGGCCTGATCCGGGTTGTCCGAAAGCCGTCCGACGGTCTCGGCCTCATTCTTCTTCATGTTATCCATTTGAAGTTCGAGAGTGGATATCAGGTTCTCCACTGACGATGTGATGGCCGAACGCATAGCCGCAAGCCTTTTTGACATATCGGAGACAAGTGGGTTCTCCTCACTGCTGTTTGCCGCAAGGCTGTTACGCTGAAGCCATAGCGCGTTATACTCCTCTATCTGTTTCTCCACTGGTAGGCTCTCTATCCCTGAATTGGCAGGCAACAGATCGTTTCTACTGCCTGACGCAAGATACTGTCCCAAATAGCGCGCCATTTGTAGGCGGTTGTTCAGTTCAAGTATCTCTGCCGTACTTGTGGAGAACTGCTGCATATACATATCGGTTGCCGCCTTTATGTCCGGCAGCATATTGCGGCTCTTGAACTGTGATATATCGTTGTCCACCATACTGAGTTCGTTCTCTATCAAGCGCAGACGCTCGTCTATGAACAAGGAGGTCTGTGCAGCTACTCTGTTTTTGTCTTTCACCCATAACTCATTATATACTGTCACAACAGAGTTCAGCACATCCTCAGCCCTCTGTATCGAACGGTCGTTTATCGACAGATTAACCACAGACGACTTCTCCTCACTCAATCCGACAGATAATGCGGCTACAAATGCCTCCACCACATGGAAACGGTCGCTCTTCGTCACACGTACTGCTCGATCGCCATACTCTTCCATAAAACTGTCGTATGCCGCCCCTGCCGCCACACACACGTATCCAATAGGAGTAGCCGCCGTATCTCCTAAATTACATATCACAGTGCCTTCTTGCTCCTCTCCTTCCACCACGAAGTCATCGATTCTGACTGTACTGTCGGACAAGAGATGCACATCGAACCGCAAACTCTCCTGCGACCTGGCATCGGGCAATGAGACTGCCACTGGGGACGATACTCCGTACAATGTCTCGCGGCGAAGCAACCGCCGTACACTGTATGTGACATCGAGATGCAGCCTCCCGACAACTTCGGCCATGACGGCAGGCGACTTCAGGGCTATTATCTCGTTGTTCACATTCAGATTGCTTTGGAAAAGCCCGAAGCCGTCAAACGCGTTCATCCCGTCAGAAAGTGATGCCCCATGAGAATCCTCTTTCACAAGCAATTCGCTATATCGGTTATACACAGGCTCTTTAATCATCAGATACACACCGGTTACAATCAAGGCCGCAACGAAAGCCGCAACGAACCAATACCACTTCTCCACAGCCCATGTCATCAGGTCTCGCAGCGTGATAAACTCCTCCTGCACGAGTGCCGTGTCTTGGGTCTTCTGTGGAATATCGTTTGTCTGTTCAGTCATACTCAAAATTGTTTTACCTTATCTTATGAACAACGCCGTTATCGTCGCCAATAGCGATGTGAGCGAAAGCCAGAACGAAGCGGACAGCACATTGTTGCCGTTCACCGTCGACTGCCGCGAACGCATCTTGTTCGGAGCGACATAGACCACATCGCCCTGCTGCAAATAGTAGACGGGGGACGCGCACAACTCCGCGCTGTTGCGCAGATCCACCATATACGTATGCTGCCCGTCCTCTTCAAGTCGCAAGACCATAACCCTGTCGCGGCAGCCGTATATGGTCAGGTCGCCCGCCATGCTTATGGCATCTACAATGGAAATCCTCTCCTTATCGATGTTGATGCGTCCCGGCTTGCTCACTTCGCCGAGTACAGAGACTGACAGGTTCATATACTCCACCGTCACCACGGCATCCTTCAGCAGGCCGCCCTCTACGAGCATCCCTTTTATTTTCGCAGCCACCTCTTCTCTGGTCAGACCTTCCACCTCTACTCTGCCCAGTATCGGGAAATCTATACTCCCGTCATCACACACCGTGTATGCCATCGACTGTTGCGAATACGACGGGCGCGACCCTCCTATCGCCGTATTGGCATTTCCCACTCGGTACGTGACAAGCGGCAGATTGAACATCTCCGCAAGCTGCTGGTCTTTGCTGTTCACCACTATGGCTATCTGGTCCGACGGGCGCAGGCGTATGTCGTCCGCCCTCTCAATGCGCTCCACTGTGCCGTTCTCGGCATCCTGAAAATAGACTATCTGCCGCTGCGTAGCGCACGACATCAGTATGGCGGCAACTGCCGCCGCAATAAGAAATCTCAAATGCATTTGGTCAAAATCTTGCCCTTGGCCATAAGTCCAACCTCTGGGCGTATGCTATCAAAAAATTCGTGTCATTACAACTGCCCCCAATGCCCGGCATTCATGCCGCAACGAGACAACCGCCTCATACTTCTGTAGAAAGATTAGCCTGCGCCTTAATCCTTTTCGTGAGCCATATGTTCACGGCGGTGTAAAGCACAATGTCAGCGGCGAGCAGAATATTCACATCCGTATGGCACGAGAGCCACATATTGCAGGCCGTGAAAGCCGTGGCCGACGCTATGATAGTCACCATAGCCTGTCTCTGCGTCATCCCTGCAGCGAGCAGCTTATGGTGTATGTGGCTCTTGTCCGGCGTGAAAGGATTACGCCCGGCCCGCAGGCGGTGTATCACTACCCTCACCACATCGAAACACGGGATGAAGAGCGGGGCGAAAGCCACAATCAGCCTGTTGCAGCCCGCACCCGCATCACCCCCGGCCACCGTCCTCGCTATTTGCACGCTCAGGAAACAGAGTATGAAGCCGATAGTCAGCGAACCCGTGTCGCCCATGAATATCTTCCTCCCGCGCTGCGGATTGCCGAACACATTATAGTAGAAGAACGGAACTATTGTGCCGAGCGTGGCAAACGACAGCAGCGCATACACATACTCTCCCTGTGAGAACAGTACCACTCCGTAGAACATCAGCGCAACCGCGCTCAGCCCCGACGCGAGGCCGTCTATACCGTCTATCAGGTTTATGGCGTTTATCACAAAGACCACGAGAAATACCGTCATCGGCCAACCGACCCATGCAGGCAGGTCCTCCAACCCCAATACCCCATACAGCGAGCACACCCACAGCCCGGACACCACGGTGAACAGGCCGCAGAGTATCTGCATCACGAACTTGGCCCTGTACCGCACACCTATCAGGTCATCGGCTATACCTACTAAATAGAGCACTATCAGCGAACAGCAGGCGAACGACAGTTCCGTTGCCTCCGTCCCCATCTGCCGCGCCAGACTGTCATCACCCAACAGAAGCGACACGCCAGTCACCAGCATGACAGAAATCATGATAACGGGCACAAACGCAATGCCGCCCAGACGCGGCACAATGCACTGGTGTATCTTCCTCTCGTCCGGTCTGTCAAAAAGCCGCTTGCGGAACGATATGAGCAATATCCTGGGTATCAGTACCCCCGCACAAACAACGCTCAGCAGCAACACCGCCGCTACGTCAATCCACATATACATATCAGACATTATGGTATTCTATTACCATTGAAAGTTTCTCAGTCCAATACCTCGATCATGTCCGGAGTGACTGTGGCCAACGCAACTGCCACCACACCTTGTACAGCCACCACCGCCCGCCTTGCACGCGCCCCCTTCACCTTCATAAACACCGCCTCGCAGCCGTCCAGTACGCCGCCATGTATGCGCACCCTCGTACCTTTCGCTATATTTATCTCGTCCCCGCTGAAATAGAGCGACGACGCATCCGCATCTCCCGTTGCCCTCATGAACGTCTCCATCTGCCTTTCCGGTACAACAATCGGCTGTCTCTCCAAGCCTCTGCGACATACTATATACTGTAGATATGGCATATTGCGCTTGACCCTGTTTAGTTCACTCTTTGTGGCACGTACAAATATCAGACAATGCACCGCCGGCACCTCCGACAGATGCCGTCGCCCGCGCACCTGCACATACTCATGCCTCATGGGTACATAGCTTTCCACTCCCCGCTCCGCCAGTTTGTCTTTGGCAAGCAGCTCGCGGCGATACGTGGCACGCATGGCAAACCACAGCTTTTCCTCTGAACTCTCCATCCGTACTGCTCATTTTCTAAACAAAACCATACGTCACGGCAAAGTCTGCACCATCTCGGTCAACACAACCGCAATCGTGCATCAGACAGTCATTTATTTTTACTGGATAGACACACCAATAGAGCTTTGAAAACAGTGCAATACACTGTATTTCAATCATATACAATCGATAGTCTTACAATACTACCTGTTCTGTCTCTGTGCGAGAGACGGTGCTATGTATTTACTCGCTATTTTCTAACCACTTATGATGCTGCCCGTCATAGAATTTGGACAAAATCTATGGCGGACAGCTTATTATATATGCCTGAACCGGAATGGAAATCGGCCGTTATCATGCTGTTACTTATATCAATGTAAGTGTATTGTAACTGTATTTTTACAAAATAATAATGGTGAGGATACTTGTAATATAGATTTTTCTCATTATCTTTGCGGTGAAAATCTACCGTCTCTCGCACAGAGACCTACACATCCAGCACAGAAATAACCTCCCTGTTCGCCTTGTCCACCACAGAATCATCGAGCGAATCGAGATAGATGAGTGTCGTCCGCTCCGACGCATGCCCCAGTGCCGAGCCAATGACCGAAACCGGTATGCCGCAGTCCCTCGCCGACGTAGCCCAGCTGTGACGTGCCACATACGATGATAGAGACACACTCAGTCCCAGCGTCAGAGAAATGCGTTTCAGACACCTGTTATAACGGCCGAGCCCCGCCTCATACTGCGCGTAGGCCGTCCGCCCATCCTCCGCCGTCACCACAGGAAACAGATACACCGAAGCCGCATCAGCATAACGCTCCACTATCCTCAGTGCCGCCGGCTCCATCTTGACCGACAGCGGCCTCCCCGTCTTGCGGCGCGTATAACTGATAATGCCGCCCCGCAGGTTGCCCTTCCGCAGAAACACCATATCCACAAACGCCATCCCGCGCATACAGAAACTGAATACGAACATATCGCGTGCCAGCGTCAGATTCGCATCGCCGTGCAGGTCGAGATGGCACAGCCGTGCCACCACATCGCCCGCCACTGCCCTCTTGGGCGTACGGTCCACACCCGTATACACCCCGTCAAACGGGAACGACTGCACTGCCAGCCCGCTGCGCACAGCCCTGTTGTACACAGCCCGCAATATGCGCATATAGAACGACACCGTATTGCGCACCACCCCGCGCTGATGGAGCCACGTCTCGTAAGCCTCCATCAGCGTGCCGTCCACGCAGGATAGATGTACATCCTCCCCTCCCGTGAACGCAATAAAACTGCAGCGCGCCCTCGCATAGTTACGTGCTGTACCATGACGGCCCGCAGCCTTAAGCCGCGACACCTCCCCCGACATAAACGCCGCGAGACAGGTTGCCCTGTTGTCGCATTCGTCCACGTCTCTTTCCTGACCGGGAACACACAGCTCCCATCTTCCATGTCTCATCATAAGCTGAAAAAAATTTGTGCCGTCGGGCAGATATCGCTCATCTGCCCCCGGCATGATTATACACTATCGCTCATAATAGGACATAGCTTCGTCCGATATCCCGGTCATACTATTAATTAAAGTTAAAAACACGTACTCTCAGGCCAACCTTCAGCCAACCTCCAGCCAAGCCCTACGTAACCACAACCTGCCCTCACGCCATCCCCGCCCTAAAATGGCACACTCTCCCGCTACTTATACCGCCCTGAAGAAATAAAGAAACCCCAAACGATCCGTATTGACCGTTTGGGGTTAAAGCAGACACCTCCCAAAACTCATTATATTTCTAAGGAATGTTATATAAGTTGTACCCTTTCGCCCAATGAAATATGTCGCAAATAAGAGATGGGAAAAGGCATAGAAACCGAGAACCCTATAAACGCAAAAAGCGTGCAACTCAATGAGTTGCACGCTTTTACTTGCGATTTTGTATATCTTTACTTATCGGAATCACTTCACCTCCTCAAAGTCGACATCGGTAACGTTGTCGCCATTGTTGCCGGTGCTTGTGCCGCCTGCATTTGACGATGCGCCACCCTGCTGTGCACTGCCCTGCGCTCCGGCAGCGTTTGCAGCATTGTACATCTCCTGACTTGCGGCGTGGAACGCGTTGTTCAACGCCTCCATTGCACGGTCTATCGCTTCGAGGTTCTGCTCCTTGTGAGCGGTTTTCAGGTCTTCGAGAGCCTTCTCTATCGGGGCTTTCTTGTCGGCCGGCAACTTGTCGCCAAGCTCTTTGAGCTGTTTCTCGGTCTGGAATATCATGCCATCGGCCTGATTGAGTTTGTCCACTCGCTCCTTCTCTTTCTTGTCCGCCTCGGCATTAGCCTCAGCCTCAGCCTTCATGCGCTTGATTTCCTCTTCGCTCAAGCCGGAAGATGCCTCGATACGTATGGACTGCTCCTTGCCGGTAGCCTTGTCCTTTGCCGAAACCTTCAATATACCGTTCGCATCGATATCGAACGTGACCTCAATCTGCGGCACTCCACGCGGCGCGGCCGGTATGCCGTCGAGATGGAACATTCCTATCTGCTTGTTCTGAGCCGCCATCGGACGCTCGCCCTGCAAGACATTAATCTGAACGGACGGCTGGTTATCCGTTGCCGTGGAGAATACCTCCGACTTCTTGGTCGGGATAGTCGTGTTGGCGTCAATCAGTTTCGTCATCACGCCGCCCATAGTCTCGATACCGAGAGAAAGCGGAGTAACATCAAGCAGGAGGACATCCTTAACCTCACCAGTCAGCACCGCACCCTGTATGGCTGCACCTACGGCCACTACCTCATCGGGGTTGACACCCTTTGACGGCACTTTGCCGAAGAACTTCTCGACAAGCTGCTGTATTGCCGGAATACGGGTAGAACCGCCGACGAGTATCACCTCATCTATATCCGACTTGCTCAGACCGGCAGCCTTCAGCGCGTTCTCACACGGCACGAGACATGCCTGTATCAGCCTGTCGGCCAACTGCTCAAACTTGGCACGTGTCAGGTTCTTTACAAGGTGCTTAGGCACACCGTTGACCGGCATGATATACGGCAGATTAATCTCCGTAGCCGTAGAGCTCGACAGCTCTATCTTTGCCTTTTCGGCCGCCTCTTTCAGACGCTGCATTGCCATCGGGTCTTTCCTCAGGTCAACACCCTCTTCTTTCATGAACTCGTCCGCCAGCCAGTCGATTATCACATGGTCGAAGTCATCACCGCCGAGGTGCGTATCACCGTTGGTCGACTTCACCTCAAACACGCCGTCACCGAGTTCAAGTATCGAAATATCGAATGTTCCGCCGCCGAGGTCGAACACCGCGATTTTCATATCCTTGTTCGCCTTGTCAAGGCCGTATGCCAATGCTGCGGCAGTCGGCTCGTTCACAATACGGCGCACGGTCAACCCGGCAATCTCGCCGGCCTCTTTCGTCGCCTGACGCTGAGCGTCACTGAAGTATGCAGGCACTGTGATTACGGCCTCCGTCACCTCCTGACCGAGATAATCCTCAGCGGTCTTCTTCATCTTCTGGAGAATCATGGCCGAAATCTCCTGCGGCGTATAGAGACGCCCGTCAATATCTACACGCGGCGTATTGTTGTCGCCCCTGACCACTTTATACGGCACACGCTCTATCTCTTTGGTTACACGGTCGTAAGTCTCGCCCATGAAACGCTTGATGGAGTAAACCGTCTTATGCGGATTGGTCACGGCCTGACGCTTTGCGGGGTCGCCCACCTTACGCTCGCCGCCATCGATGAATGCCACTATTGAAGGAGTGGTACGCTTACCCTCGCTGTTCGCGACAACTACCGGCTCGTTGCCCTCCATTACTGCCACACATGAATTTGTGGTACCTAAGTCTATTCCAATTATCTTTCCCATAATCTATAATGTTTTTTTATTATTAATCGGTTTATGTCCGCCGTCCGTCCATCGCTGTCCGGACGACACTCTCCTTACAGCAAAGCCTGTGCCACACGGCATGCCACGTCACAACGCCCGTTTTTGTCATGCTGGCCGATGGTTTCCGCAGCATTTCCGTCAGCATCCGATGACAAAATGGCAGGCATATCAGTACATCTGTCTATGCCAACGTCCTCACGCCCCACTCTCCGTAGCGCATACATTATCTTATATAATCGGGACTTGCCGCCGGACACAGCTCCAGCACATACTGACATCCAGTCGGTTTGGTACTCTAATTGCAGGGGAACAGGTATAACGGATTAATATAGGAGGAATTATTATGACTGACATTTTCGAACAGACAGTTAACAAAGCGGGGAAAATAGTAAAGCACTGGTGGCTGCTCCTCGTGGCGGGTTTGCTCTCCGCAGCTATGGGCATTACGGTATTCTGCTTTCCGCTCGAGAGCTATATAGCTCTGAGCATCATGTTCGGCATCGTAATGCTTGTGACGGGCATAGTGGAACTTGTACTCGCCGTCACAAGCCGTAACTACTTCATGCAACGGAGCTACACGGTCGTAGGCGGCATCCTTGACCTGTTCATAGGCATACTGCTCTGCTGCCGTCCGGGACTGACCATGGCGGTGCTGCCCATATTCCTCGGCGTTTGGATGCTCTACCACAGCTTTATGATTATCGGGCTTGGAGGTGACCTTAGCACATTCCGCATCGGCGGCAGCGGCTGGGTCATCGCCGGGGGCATCGCGCTCCTGCTGCTTTCCGTCCTCGTGATTATCAATCCATTCGGGGTCGGGACATCAACTGTTGTCATATTGACAGGTTCGGCTTTCCTTCTGTTAGGAATATGGATGTGTGCCATATCTTTCAAAATCAGAAAGATACACACATATTTCCGATTAGACCGGTAAGAGGCATCCGTCTGTAGACAAACCTGACGCGGGCACGGCATTAGTTGTCGTGCCCGCGTTTTTTGTTTATGCTACACGCGGCGCACCGTCATTCTGCCTCTACCTTCATCTGCAAACTAAGGTTAAAAACACGTACTCTCAAGCTATCATCCCGCTACCTTCCCCCTACCTTGCGGATAGGGAGAGCCTTCGGTGAGGCTTCGGCGAGGGTACGTGTTTTTAACCTTAATTTAGACTTGAGACATATACCGGGACAAGAGGGGGAAAGGAGCAAAAAACGGACAGTAGTGGCTGGGGTTACGGACTTCGTCAGAATGTACGGAAAGAATGGAGATGGACATCAGGGCGGCGGCACGGCATTATCCTACTGTCTTTTCCGGCGACATACAAAAAGCGGGGCGTGCATGACTTTCACATCATGCACGCCCCGCATACTGTATCCGCGAGCCGCAGCGCGTCAGAATATCTCTTTCACGACTATAGTCTGAGTGCGGTCAGGGCCGACGCTGACCACAGCTATCTCCGTGCCGGTCAGTTCCTCTATCTTGCGCAGATAGGCTTTCGCGTTCTCAGGCAATGCATCGAGAGAGCGCACTCCGGTGATATCCTCAGTCCATCCCGGCAACTCTACATAAATCGGTCTGCACCGCTCATAGCTGCTTATCGTGGAAGGAACATAGTCAATCGTCTTGCCGTCAAGTTCGTATGCGTTGCATATCTTCAGGGTCTCCACTCCGGTGAGGACATCGAAGAGCATTATGCTCAGGTAGTTTATGCCCGACACGCGCACGGCATGACGCAAAGCGACGGCATCGAGGTAGCCCACACGGCGGGGACGCCCTGTCACAGTGCCGTACTCGTGTCCGCGTTCGCGTATGTAGTCGGCCAACGCGCCGTCAAGCTCCGTGGGGAACGGGCCTGCGCCCACACGTGTGGTGTATGCCTTGCAGATGCCCAGAGCGCGGTCGATATAGCGCGGCGCAAGTCCCGTGCCGAGCGGCACACTCGCCGCCGTCGGGCTTGACGAAGTGACATAGGGGTATGTGCCGTTCTCGATGCAGAGCATCACGCCCTGCGCACCCTCGAAGAGTATGTTGCGCCCGGCCTTGACCTCCTCGTTAAGGAGTATGGAGGTGTCGCATATGTATGGGCGGAACGCCTCGCCGTAAGCCAGTCCCTCACGGTAGAGGGTGTCGAAGTCCATCTCCTCGAGGCCGAGCATACGCAGCTCCATGTTCTTCTGCGCCAGCGCATCACGCAGACGGGAGGCGAAATAGTCCGCGTCGAGCAGGTCGCCCATGCGTATGCCCACGCGGCTGTATTTGTCGGCGTATGCAGGGCCTATGCCCTTCTTTGTCGTGCCAATCTGACGGCCGCCCTTCAACTGTTCATACGCGCCGTCGAGGGCTATGTGATAGGGCATGATGACCGCCGCCCTGTCCGACACATAGAGCTGGAAATCATTGATTCCGCGCGCACGCAAGCCATCGAGTTCGGCAAGCGCGGCTTTCGGGTTTATCACCATTCCGTTGGCCATCACGTTCTTTATGTGAGGATTGAAGATGCCCGACGGGATGGATTGCAGAGCATATCTGTTTCCGCCGAAAGTGATGGTGTGTCCGGCGTTGTTGCCGCCCTGATAGCGTACAACGACATCGGCCTTCTGCCCGAGATAATCGGTCATCTTGCCTTTGCCCTCGTCGCCCCACTGTATTCCGACTACTACTAAATTACTCATGGTATGTATTCTGTGTTTATATTGTGTTAATCAAATAATGGCACGCGCCGGACTGACCGGCACTGTGCGCTCACTCCCACTCTATCGTTGCGGGGGGTTTTGAGGTTATGTCGTAGATGATGCGGTTCACGCCCTTCACCTCGTTCACTATTCGGCGAGAAATAATCTCCAGCACATCGTAGGGGATGCGCGCCCAGTCGGCAGTCATGCCGTCAATGGAGGTCACGGCGCGTATGCCAAGCGCGTAGTCGTAAGTACGCGTATCGCCCATCACGCCCACGCTCTGGAGGTTTGTCAGCACGGTGAAATACTGCCATATCTCGCGGTTAAGCCCTGCGCGGGCTATCTCCTCACGCAGTATGGCGTCGCTCTCGCGGACTATGTGGAGCTTCTCCTCCGTCACGTCGCCGATGATGCGTATGGCCAGGCCTGGGCCGGGGAAAGGCTGCCGCCACACGATGTCAGCCGGGATGCCGAGCGTCTCGCCGAGAGCGCGCACCTCGTCCTTGAACAGCACATTGAGCGGCTCAACGAGCTTGAATTTCATGTTCTTAGGCAGGCCGCCTACGTTGTGATGGCTCTTGATGGTCTGCGCAGTCTTGGTGCCGCTCTCTATCACATCGGTGTAGAGCGTGCCCTGCGCGAGGAAGTCGAAGTGGCCGAGCTTGGACGACTCCTCATCGAAACAGTAGACAAACTCGTTGCCTATTATCTTGCGCTTACGCTCCGGCTCAGTCACACCGGAGAGCTTGGAAAGGAAACGCTCACGCGCGTCGATACGCACCACGTTCATGCCGAAGAGGTTGCCGCACATATCCATCACCTGTTCGCCCTCGTTCTTGCGGAGCATACCGTGGTCTATGAACATACAGGTGAGCTGCGGGCCTATCGCCTTGTGCAGCAATACGGCGACGACAGTGGAATCCACACCGCCGCTCAGGCCGCACAGCACCCTCTTGTCGCCAACCTGCTCACGCACCTTGGCAATCTGCATATCAAGGTAGCTCTCCATGGTCCAGTTTTTCTCCGCACGGCAAATCTTGAACACGAAGTTGGCTATGATGTCATTACCGTACACGCTGTGGCGCACCTCGGGATGGAACTGGACAAGATAAATGCGTTTCTCCTCGTTGTATATCGCCGCCGCAAGGCCGTTTTCACTTACCGCCGCCATCTTGAATCCGACAGGACTCTTGGCCACATGGTCGCCGTGGCTCATCCACACGTCCTGCACCTTGGGCAGCGCGTCGAAAAGCAGGCATCCGTCCTGCACCGTGACAGGCATCTTGCCGTACTCCTTCGTCGTACCGCGCTCAATCACGCCGCCGAAATGCTGCGATGTAAGCTGCATCCCGTAGCAAATGCCTAATATAGGCAGTCCGAGGGAGAATATCTCCGGGTCGCACTTGAAGGCATCAGCCTCGTAGACGCTGCGCGGGCCGCCGCTGAACACTATGCCCTTCACTCCGGGGATAGCCTTTATCTGCTCCGCCGTCATGTCGTGCGGCCGGAGTTCGCTGAACACGCCCATCTCCCTTATACGGCGGGCAATCAGCTGGTTGTACTGACTTCCGAAGTCGAGTACCAGTATCTTGTCGTATGTCATCTGTCCCTTATTTTGTATAGTTAGGAGCTTCCACGGTTATGTCCACATCGTGCGGATGGCTTTCGCGCAGTCCGGCGTTGGTGATGCGGATGAACACCCCGTCCTTTTTCAGGCTCTCGATGTCAGGCGTACCACAATAGCCCATACCGGAACGGAGTCCGCCGCAGAGCTGGTATATCGTATCGGAGACAGAGCCCTTGTACGCCACACGTCCCTCGATGCCCTCCGGCACAAGTTTCTTCGCCGCCGTGTCCTTCGCCTGGAAATAACGGTCGGCCGAGCCGCGTTTCATCGCGGCAAGCGAACCCATGCCTACATAGACCTTGAACTTCCTGCCTTGGAACACGACTTCCTCGCCGGGACTCTCGGAACATCCCGCCAACAGCGAGCCGAGCATCACCACATCCGCCCCGGCGGCGAGAGCCTTCACTATGTCGCCACTGAACTTTATCCCGCCATCGGCAATGACACACACGCCCTTACCCTTGCAGAACTCGGCCACATCGGCCACCGCCGTTATCTGCGGGACACCTACCCCGGCCACGACGCGTGTGGTGCATATCGAACCCGGGCCGATTCCGACTTTCACACAGTTCGCACCCGCGTCAATCAGTTCCGCCGCTGCCTCTTTCGTGACTATGTTGCCCGCCACTATGTCAAGTTCCGGATATGCCGTGCGTATTTTGCGCACTGTCTCGATGACGTTCCTGCTATGGCCGTGGGCGCTGTCCACCGTGATAATATCAACCCCGGCCTTTACGAGCGCATCGACACGCGCCATAGTGTCAGCCCCGACCCCGACAGCCGCACCGCAGCGCAAACGGCCGCGAGCGTCCTTACAGGCGTTCGGATAGTTCACCACATTGTCTATGTCCTTACTCGTAATCAGGCCGACCAGATGGCCCTCGTCGTCCACTATCGGGAGTTTCTCTATGCGGTTCTCCCACAGTATCTTCTTGGCATCCTGCAATGTAGTGGTGCTTCTGCCGGTGACAAGATTGTCTTTCGTCATCACGTCGCGCACCTTGGTCTCATCGGGCGTAAGATATTTCAGGTCGCGGTTCGTGATTATGCCGACAAGCTTATTGTCATCGTCCACTACCGGCAGGCCGCTGATGCGGTATTTCTTCAGAATAGCATCGCAGTCCAGCAGCGTGCTGCTCTCTTTCAGCGTGATGGGGTTGGCTATCATGCCGCTCTCGTAGCGTTTCACGAGGTCGACTTCCGCCGCCTGCTCCTCTATGCTCATATTCTTGTGTATGAACCCGAGGCCGCCCTCACGCGCTATCGCGATGGCCATTTTCGATTCCGTGACCGTGTCCATAGCCGCGCTGACTATCGGTATGTTAAGTTCTATGCGCTTTGTCAGGTGAGTTCTGAGGCTCACCCCCGAAGGCAGTACCTCCGATTTCTGCGGTACAAGCAGGACATCATCGAATGTGAGTCCCGTGCGTATGCTGTCAAATTTCGTACTCATGCAAATATATTTTTAAGCCGTTAGTTATTATTCCGTTATTCCGTTCCTTTCGTATATGTAATCCACTTGCGAGAAATAGTAGTCGAGCGTGAAGCAGGCATCGAGCTCCTCACGCGTGAGATACGACATCACCTTCTCGTCCTGCGAGAGGAGTTCCTGATAGTCAAGTCCTTCACCCCACGCCCTCATGGCTATTGGCTGTACGGTGTCATACGCCTCCTCGCGGGCAAAACCCTTGGCAATAAGAGCATTCATCACACGCTGCGCGAATATGACCTTCTTCGTACGGTATATGTTGGCCAGCATCTGTTCAGGGAAGACCACAAGGTTCTCCAATATGCCCTTGAAGCGGTTGAGCATATAGTCGAGTAGCATGGTCGCATCGGGCAGCACTATGCGCTCCGTCGACGAGTGGGATATGTCGCGCTCATGCCACAGGGCGACATTCTCATAAAACGTGACCATATAGCCGCGCATCACGCGTGCACACCCGCAGATGTTCTCCGATGATATGGGGTTGCGCTTGTGCGGCATCGCGCTCGAACCCTTCTGCCCCTTGCCGAAGCTCTCCTCGACCTCATGAACCTCAGTGCGCTGCAAGTTTCTTATCTCGAGTGCCATCTGTTCAAGGCTCGAAGCTATCACTGCAAGAGTGGCCATATAGTACGCATGACGGTCACGCTGTATCACCTGTGTGGAAATCTTCGCGTGGTCAATGCCGAGTTTGCCGCATACATACTCCTCCACGAACGGCGGTATGTTGGCGAAGTTGCCTACCGCGCCGCTCATCTTTCCGCACTCCACATCGCGGCACGCACGCTCGAATCTGTCGATATTCCTCTGCATCTCCGCATACCACAGCACCCATTTCAGACCGAAACTGGTTATGTCGGCATGGATGCCGTGCGTGCGCCCTATACATGGAGTCTTCTTGAAACGCAACGCCTGCCGACGGAGCACATCGATAAATTCCTTCAAGTCATTGCGCAGTATGTCGTTAGCCTGCTTTATGAGATAGCCGTTCGCCGTATCGACGACATCGGTCGAAGTCAGCCCGTAGTGTACCCACTTGCGCTCCTCGCCGAGTGTCTCGCTCACTGCGCGGGTGAATGCCACCACATCGTGGCGCGTCTGCTGCTCTATCTCATAGATGCGCGGGATGGAGAACGACGCCTTCTCCCACAGTTTCCTGATGTCCTCTTTCGGCACAACACCAAGCTCGCTCCACGCCTCGCTCGCATAGAGCTCCACTTTCAGATAGGCGTTGAACTTGTTCTCTTCGGTCCATACGTCTCGCATGACCTGACGGCTGTATCTTTCTATCATAACGGCTATATGTTTTATTTGTAATTGTCTCTCTCGCAATACTCTGCACCATAATGCAGAAAGGGAGCGGAGTGCCTAAACGCACACCACTCCCCTTATATCCCGTTCCACTGCACACCCCCGCACCCGGCTCTGCCTGCCTGTGCGGCAATACGTCTCCATACATCCCGTGCAGCAAATCATTGACATCAGTACTTCATAATAAAATATGATGCAAAGTTACAATAAATCCGACTTTCCCGCAAGAGCCGTGCAACCTAAGCCAATCCGGAATCAGAAGCCCACCGCACGGAGAAACTCCACCGTTGCGGTCACGACCTTATCCTCGGCCACAACCTCCGGGGCTGCGCTCGCCCCATGACCCGCGTTCTCAATCACAAGCAGCTTCTTCTCCACACCCTCAGGCATCTTGTCCATGATGGCACGGCTCATCCACATCGGCGTATGCGTATCCCTGTCCCCGACTATGAACAGCGACGGCACATAGAACTGCGGCGCAATCTTCACCGGCATCTCATCCATTGGGAAATCCGCCGGCATACGCAGGCTTGCCGAGTCGCGCCCGGCGTACATCACCATCTGTCTGGCAGCCTCACGCAAGTCAGTCGGTATGCCCCTGCCGACAAACGCGGCAATGCGCCCGCTCCGCTGTATGGCCATCATCGAAAGGCAACCGCCCGTAGAGTTACCTATCACGGCCACATGGAACTTGTCGGTCTCGGGCTGCTCCAGCACCGCCTCTATCACCGCACGGTAGTCCTCCAGCATCTCCGTATGGCATATATAGTTGCTGTTCATGGGGAATTTTGTGCTGCGGCCGAAGCCCCGCCAGTCGAACGTGACGACATTGAAGCCATAGACGCACGCAAAAATCTTGGCGAAATGCAGCGGCGCGTGGCTCATGTTCGCATCGTCTCCGTTGCAGAATATTATGGTCGGGCGCACGCCGTACTCCGGACGGTACGGCCTGTAGACCGCCCGTCCCCCAATAGAGTCCGCCTCCTGCATACTTTGCGCAGGGATGTACCATGTCTTTATCTTATACCCGTCGGCCGTCACAGGCGATATATCCTTGTACATAAGACCCATATCCTGCGGCAGACGTATATACTCGCGCAGCGGGTTCACCGCCGCACAACACAGCGCGGACAGAGCCGCCGCGCACACAATCACCATACGCAAACCCTTCATAACCTACTCCATTAACCACTGTAACCGCTCCGGCACCGCCATCCTCCGGATGGCCGCGCATATATGCGGAATAAAAAAACCTTGCACTTCCGTCTCTATAGATTATAGAAACTGAGAACTGCAAGGTCATATCAGAGGTTCCTGGCGGATTCGAACCGCCGTATACGGTTTTGCAGACCGCTGACTAAGCCACTCATCCAAGGAACCTTAGTTTTACATCTGCAAAGGTAACGCTTTTGCCCGTATCGGCAAAACTTTTCCGCAATTATTTTTTACCTTTCCTCTCTTTGCTGTCCACATCCTTGATTAACAACTGCTTAAAAGCATCCTCCGCCTTCATGTACCGGTATATCTTCTCCGCCGGGAGTATCTTGCCGAGTTCAACCCTGAACGCCGAATGCAATGAGTCCTGGACATTTTCCTCCGCATTTATCCTGCGTACTATCTCGCCATAATCGGCCGATGCGTCATCACCGGCCTTCATCGCTGCACGCACATTCCTGTGCGAACGCCTCAAATCCGCCGATAGACGGTCATACAGCGACCAGAACGCCGCCGCCTCTGTCTGCGTGAACTTTATCTGCTCATTGAAAAACACACGTTTCTGCGCATAAACATACTCCCGCCACTCCTCTTTCGACTTGCACCCCGGCTCATCGGCAAAAAGCGCGAGAGGCGCGCACACCATAAAAACTATCAATAACAAATTCCTCATAATCACTATATCTTATGCATCATCACAGACCCCTGCGACCTCCTCTCCGCCCCGTGGCATCACACGCGCACGGCGGACAGCCACGCATAGGGTCACTCGTCGGCATCAGCCAGTATATCCTCCAGCTGAAACTCCTCGAACTGGTCGGCTATTATCTCCGCATACTCCTGACGGACAGCCATATAATCATCCGCAGGCGCACCAATGCCGTTCTGCAATGTAAGCACGAGATACGACACGGCTATCAGCCCTGCGAACGCAGCCGCAGCAGCGACTATCGGACGTGCGAGTGCCCATAAAGGCTTGCGCTGTGGCGTAATACTCTTCTCCAACTGTCCCGCAAACTGTTCGAAATAGTTCTCCGGGACGGCAAACGGCATCCTCTGCCTCGCCATCTTCATATCAGATACACTATCATCCATGTTCATAAGACTATCCGGTTTATATATAATGTTACACTATCACGCCACAACAACCTTACGCCTATATTGACCCGTATGCGCCGGAAAGGTTTAATCGTGCCCGTCA
The DNA here is from genome assembly GCA_017694515.1 of Candidatus Aphodosoma intestinipullorum. GTDB lineage: Bacteria > Bacteroidota > Bacteroidia > Bacteroidales > Paludibacteraceae > Aphodosoma > Aphodosoma intestinipullorum. Next base: position 1,019 of record JADIMV010000112.1, on the reverse strand, counting down.
GACGCATGGCTGTCCGCCCTCAGTCCTCATCCTTAACAAACTGCTCTATCTTCTTCACCGCATGGTGATACGAAGCCTTCAGCGCACCGACCGACGTGCCGGTAATCTCTGAAATCTCCTCATACTTCAGTTCGTCGTAATATTTCATGTTGAACACAAGCCGCTGCTTCTCAGGCAACGAAAGCACCGCCCTCTGGAACTTCTTCTGCATCTCGTCACCCTCATAATAGACATCGGCCTCCATCCTCGAAATCATCAGGTCCTCATAATCCACAGGCGATGACACATTCTTCATCCTCTGCGAGGCAAGAAACGTCAGCGTCTCATTCGTCGCAATCCTGTACAGCCATGTATAAATCTGACAGTCGCCCCTGAACGTGCCGAGCGACCTCCATGCCTTGAGATACGTATTCTGTAGCACATCGTCCGCATCGTCATGGACAAGCACCATCTTGCGTATATGCCAATACAGGCGCTCCTGCGTGAGGCGCACAAGCGAAGAAAACGCACCAGCACGCTCCTTGGCATCCATCAGTCTGGGCAACAAATCCTCTATACCACTCTTATCCATCGCACTACACAGCTTCCTATGCGCGCACGGCACAACGCACGGGCGCATTTACGGCAACGAAGATACAAAAAATAAACCTATACCCCATCACCTCTCCGGCAAAAAATGCGCCGGCCTCCACCGTCCCCTCCGCAAACATCCGGCCGCGCCCACCTCCTCTCATCACACAAAATACACACCTCTCGTCTGACACACACTTTCAATGTGCGCCGCAATAAACACACAACGGTCTGATATTCACCCCATTCCTTACCATCTCCTTATCTCCCAGCTATCTCCCCGCCACCCTCTCCCAAGGATATTGATATTCTTGCGCCTTTTTCTCCCAAATTGTTGCAAATCCGAAACCCCATCGTCTCGTCACCCATTTCACACACCCGGCGCACACGCCCCACATCGGCCGTCCGGCAAAAACAGCGGAGCAAAAACCCGCGCAAAAACATCACCC
>JADIMV010000111.1 GCA_017694515.1 Candidatus Aphodosoma intestinipullorum | reverse complement strand
ACCCCGAACTGACGCTGGCCAAGGTCTATGAGTTCGCTACGACTACGCCGATAGACGACCTGCGTTTCATCCTTAAAACCAAGGAGCTGAACAAGGCCGTGTCCGATGCGTCGCTGAAAGGTGACTACGGTCATGCCCTCGGACGTACCATCCGCGAAAGCCTTGGCAAGCACAACATATTCGGAGACACGACTCACATGCACATCATGTCGGCCACAGCCGCCGCCTGCGATGCGCGTATGGCCGGTGCGCCTATACCTGTCATGAGCAATTCCGGTAGTGGAAATCAGGGCATTTCGGCCACTATGCCCGTGGTGGTCTACACCGAGGACAATAACGTGCCTGAGGAGATGCTGATAAGGGCGTTGGCTCTTAGCCACTTGACAGTGATATACATCAAGCAGAGCCTCGGTCGTCTGAGTGCGCTTTGCGGTTGCGTGGTGGCGGCCACTGGTTCGGCCTGCGGTCTGACATACATGATGGGCGGCGGCTATGAGCAGGTGACCTACGCCGTGAAAAACATGGTGGCGAGCCTCACAGGTATGCTTTGCGACGGCGCGAAACCGAGCTGTGCTTTGAAGGTGGCGAGCGGGGCAAGCACGGCTGTGATGTGCGCCATACTTGCCGTCGATAACCGTTCGGTCACTGAAGTGGAGGGCATCATAGACCGCAGCGTGGACAAGTCGATAAAGAACATGACTGCCATAGGCCGTGATGGCATGGCTGAGACGGACAAACTGGTTCTCGACATCATGACAAATAAATAAAGATAAGCGGCGGCCATATTTTAAGGTCGTCCGTTGGTATAAGCAGGTAGGACAGGTGCGGGGCGTGCGGCGGTTGTGCTGTGCGCCCCGCTTTTTTCTGTTGTGGCATACGGATAAAATGATTAATTTCGCGCCGGGCTTTTGTCCTGTGGCGGTATTGTGGGCTATTCCCTCATCGCATATTAACTTCTGGAACAAAAATCTTATTGCCAATGTCAGAGGAGGTGAAGCTGAGAGTGCTATACGCAGCGTATTCGGGCGAAGAGCCCGTGTCTGTAGCGGCGATGCCGCAGTCAGGGTCGAACCGCCGCTATTTCAGGATTGCGGGGCGCGATGGGCGGACTGCCGTGGGAGTCATAGGCACATCGGTGGAGGAGAACCGTGCGTTTGTGTCCATTGCTCGGCATTTCAGAAGTAAGGGTCTGAATGTGCCGGAGGTCTACGCCGTGGCGGACGACATGACCTCGTATATTCAGGAAGACCTTGGCGATGAGTCCCTTTTCGGTGTACTGTCGGCAGGGAGAAAGGCGGACGGCGGATATGACGACAGTGTAACGCAGACATTGGTGAAGACAATGAGGGCGATAGCCGATGTGCAGATGCGCGGCGCGGAGGGGCTTGACTTCTCGGTGTGCTATCCTCAGCCGGACTTCGACCGCAGGACGGTGATGTTTGACCTCAACTATTTCAAGTACTGCTTTCTGAAGCCCTCCGGCGTGGATTTTATGGAGACGCGTCTGGAGGATGACTTCCAGCGTATGGCCGATGTGTTGACTGAGGCCGATGGCATGAAGGCGTTCATGTACCGTGATTTCCAGTCGCGTAATGTGATGCTGAAAGGGGGCGAACCTTATTTTATCGACTTTCAGGGCGGACGTCGCGGGCCGGTGTACTACGATGTGGCCTCGTTCGTATGGCAGGCAAAGGCCGCTTATCCGGAGCGGCTGAGAGACCGGCTTGTCCAGGAGTACATCAGTGCCTTGCGCCGCTATGTGGCTGTCGATGAGACCGTGTTCCGCGCACGGCTGCGCCATTTCGTGCTTTTCCGCACATTGCAGGTGCTGGGTGCATACGGCTATCGCGGCTGGTTTGAGCGCAAGCCCCATTTCGTGGAGAGCATACCTTTCGCCATAGACAACCTTAGAGAGCTGATTGTGAAGCCTTTCGCGGAATACCCCTATCTGATGGAGGTGCTTTCGGCTCTGACGGAGCGTTTTGCTGTGCAGGAAAAGAAGCGGCTGACGGTGAGAGTGTACAGCTTTTCGTATAAAAAAGGTGTGCCGGACGATGAGAGCGGTAACGGTGGAGGCTATGTGTTCGACTGCCGTGCGCTGAACAACCCCGGACGTTACGATGAGTATAAGTCTTTGACCGGCATGGATTCGGCGGTAGTTAAGTTTATCGAGGACGACGGCGGTGTATTCGCCTTCCTTGAGAGTGCGTACCGTCTTGTCGATGCGCACGCTGCGCAGTTTATAGGGCGTGGGTTCACTGATATGATGGTCTCGTTCGGCTGTACGGGCGGGCAGCACCGCTCCGTCTATTGTGCTGAGCGGATGGCGGAACACTTGGCGGAAAAATACGGTGTCGATGTGCGGCTGATACATAGGGAACAAGGAGTAGAACGTACAATAAGGGGCAGACGATGAAAGGATTTATTCTTGCGGCTGGACTTGGTACACGGCTGAAACCGTACACGGACACACGCCCGAAAGCGCTTGTGCCGCTGTGTGGCGTGCCTCTGCTGGACATAGTGGCTGAAAGGCTTGTCGCCGCCGGGTGCAGTGAACTGATAGTGAATGTGCATCACTTTGCCGGGCAGATAATAGACCATTTGTCTCATAAGGATTACGGCGTGCCGGTCTATGTATCGGACGAGAGCGACCTGCTGCGCGACACAGGCGGCGCGATACGTCATGCCGCACAATATATAAAAGGTAACGGGCCGGTACTGGTGCATAATGTAGACATCATTTCTGACATTGACCTGCGGGAGTTCGCCTCCATGTACCGCAGTGGAGATATCGCTACGCTGCTTGTCTCCCGCCGCGAGACATCGCGCTATCTGCTGTTTGGTGATGACGGCAGGCTGAGAGGCTGGACTAATGTGAAAACGGGTGAGATAAAGTCCCCGTATGGTGAGGCAGGATTGGGGCAATGCGCCAGACGCGCGTTTTCGGGCATACATATTATATCACCGGAGGCTGTGGAACTGATGACAGACTTTCCGGAAAAGTTCTCTATAATAGACTTTTACCTTTCCGTAGCCGCGACACACTGCATACGTGCGTGTGAGATGCCCGGTGTTAGGGTGATGGATGTGGGCAAGGCTGAGACTGTAGGTGCTGCGGAAAGAATGTATTCGGAAATAAATAACGGATTGTCAATATGATAGATACGCATTCGCATATATACGGTGAGGAGTATGACGATGACCGTGAGGCCGTAGTGAAGTCTGCGTTGGAGGCTGGTGTGGAAAGTGTTATGCTGGCCAATGTGGACACGGCTACAATAGACCGCATGAAGCGGATGCACTCGGAGTATGCGGATTGGACTTATATGGCGATGGGACTGCACCCTACGAGTGTGACGGAAAGTTTTCAGGCGGATTTATTGCTAATCGACAGCGAGTTGCGCTCCGGTGCATATAAGGCGGTAGGAGAAGTTGGCATTGACCTTTATTGGGACACCGCATATAAGGATTTGCAGATAAAGGCATTCGAGTGTCAGGTTGAAATGGCGCTTTCGTACGGCCTGCCGCTGATAATACATACGCGGAAGGCTTTCGCCGAACTTTTCGCGTCGCTGAAAAGGTTTCATGGGAAGGAGCTGCACGGCGTATTCCACTGTTTCGGTGGCGGTATAGAGGAAGCAAAAAAGGCTATATCGATAGGGTTCTGTTTGGGCATAGGCGGTGTGGTCACATATAAGAACTCATCGTTGCCCGATGTGCTGTCAAAGGTGTCTATTGACAGTTTGGTGCTTGAGACCGATGCCCCATATCTCGCGCCTGTGCCGTACCGGGGCAAGCGGAATGAGCCTGCATACATGGCCTCCGTACGTGACAGAATTGCTTCGATTTACAGCGTAACCGCGCAAAAAGTGGATGAAACGACTACAAAAAATGCGAAAGAACTATTTAAATTGGAGTGATATTCCATTATGTTTTCGCTTTTGAATACGTCCAATATGAATTTTGTAAGGGTTATTTGGTTGAAAATCATAGCTTTCGGGAATAAAGAATATTTAATATAAAAAATGGAGGCAAAGTGATTCCTAATCCGTTACTATTTATTAATTTGCACCCGATTTTGTACGGCCATGTCTGGCCTTGAAAGGAGAGATGCTCGAGTGGCTGAAGAGGCACGCCTGGAAAGCGTGTGTACACCAAAAGTGTATCGCGGGTTCGAATCCCGCTCTCTCCGCTTCTTTGTAATTTGAAGTATAACACGAATAAAATTATTAACTTTAAAAACAACAACAATGAAAAAAGTATTTGCAATGATGACAATTGTGGCATTCCTCGGATGTGGGGTTGCTGCGAACGTTATGGCTCAAGAATCGACTCCTGCTGTGCCGGCTGCTGACTCTGCTCAGGTTGACTCTTCGGCGGCCGCTCCTGCTCCTGCCGTTATAGAGGAGGCTGAAACGGTGGTAGAAGAGGAGGTCAGCATGCACAAGGCCCTCAAAACAAAGTTCATCGAGGGTGATGCCATGTGGATGGCTCCTGTGGCATTCTGTCTTATCTTCGGTCTGGCAATCTGCATTGAGCGTATCATCTATCTGAACCTCGCTACCATCAACTCTAAGAAACTCATCAACAAAATAGACGAAGCGTGGGGCAAAGGCGGCGTTGAGGCTGCAATTGACGTATGCCGCAATACACGTGGCCCGATTGCATCTATCTTCTATCAGGGGCTTTCCCGTCACAGCGAGGGTGTAGATGTGGTTGAAAAAACAGTTGCGTCTTATGGCTCTGTTCAGCTGGGTCTTCTTGAGAAGAATATCTCTTGGATATCACTTTTCATCGCACTTGCTCCTATGTTCGGATTCATGGGTACTGTGGTCGGAATGATTCAGGCGTTCGATAGGATACAGCAGGCTGGTGATATCTCCGCAACTATCGTTGCCGGTGGTATTAAGGTCGCTCTGTTGACCACTGTCTTCGGTCTTATCGTTGCCATCATCCTTCAGTTGTTCTACAACTACATCCTGTCTCGTATCGAGGCGTTGGTCAGCGACATGGAAGACTCTTCCATCTCTTTGCTCGATGTAGTGGTTAAGTATTCAAAGTAAACAGGTGATTCTATTATGCGTAAATTTGTAAAGATATTCCCTAAGATACTGATGTGGGTGCTTTTCGGGCTTTCCCTCATCGTAGTGGGGCTTTTCTTCCTCGGCGGCAGCCACTCCGAAATAATCAACGGAGAGGAGCTTAACGCCCCGGACTATACGAACACTTTGATAGTCTGGTGTTATATACTGTCCGCTATCGCGATTTCGGTGACCATTGTGGTTACACTGATACGCTTCGTAATGAACTTTAAGGACGATCCGAAGAAAGGTCTCAAGTCGCTTGCCATCATTGTGTCGCTTATAGTTGTAATCTTGATATCTTGGAATCTTGGTTCTCCTGAGAAAGTTGAGATTATAGGCTATGAGGGTACGGCCAATGAAGGTGTAATGGCACAGTTCTCTGATATGTGCCTGTATGTGATGTATATTTTGTGTGCCGGGACAGTGCTGGCTATGTTCGGTTCTGCCCTCTATTCTAAACTGAGAGATTAATGAACTTAAATGCCGGGACAAGCGTCCCGGCATTATAAATCAAGAATATGGGAAAAAGGGAAGTACAGGAAATCAATGCAAGTTCAATGGCAGATATCGCTTTCTTGCTCCTCATTTTCTTCCTTGTGACAACCACTATGTCGACGGATAAGGGCTTGGCCAGAAGGCTGCCGCCTCCGCTTCCGCCGAACATGGAGAAACAGGATGTCGAAGTCAAGGAGCGCAATATCTTCACCGTGCTGATCAACAGCACAAACCAGCTGCTCGTCGAGGGTGAGCCTTTGGATGTGCGTGATTTGCGGGAAAAGACAAAAGAGTTCCTGAAGAATGAGGCTAATTTGGATCATCTGCCTGAATTGGTGCCGGTAACGGTCAGCGTGGGCGGCAAGGACTTGACGTTCGTTACAACGAAAAACCACGTGATATCTTTGCAGAATGACCGTGGTACTGAATATCAGAAATATATCGAGGTTCAGAATGAACTTGTAGCGGCATATAACGAGGTGAGGGATGAGTTTTCACGTGAGAATTTCGGTATGCCGTATGAAGATCTGAATGCAGAGCAGCAAGAGGCTGTGCAGACAGTATATCCGCAGAAGATTTCTGAGGCTGAACCTAAAAATTATGGAGGGGTAAAATAATGGCTATAATAAGAAAAGGCGGAAAGAAAAAGGCTCCTGCCATAAGCACTGCTTCATTGCCTGATATCGTGTTTATGCTGCTGTTCTTCTTTATGGCGTCCACTTCATTGCGTGAGGTGACATATAAGGTGAACATCAGAACACCTGAGGCTACCGAGTTGCAGAAACTTGAAAAGAAATCTCTTGTGCGTTACGTATATATCGGTACACCTAAACCGGAGTTTCATGCGCAGTACGGTAAAGAGACCCGTATACAGCTGGATGACGCTTTCGCTGAGGTGGATCAGATAGAAAACTTCATAGTGAATGAGCGTTCCGCCATGAGAGAGGATGAACAGAACCTTTTGACTGTGTCAATAAAGGCTGACCGCGAGACCAAGATGGGTATAATCACTGACGTGAAGCAGGCTTTGCGCCGTGCGTATGCCCTGAAAATCAACTATGCGGCTGTTCAGCGTCAGAGCTACTGAAATCATATAGGTTTTACAGTATAAGACATGAAAAGGCCTCCCGTTTGCGGGAGGCCTTTTTGTTTGTTATTTCCATCCTTTGCTCACTTCTGGTCATTGGTATATTCCGCCTTGTTTGAGGTGTATATCCGCAAGTATAATGTACCACTAAATAAATTTTGCATTCTACTCACTTATTCGTATCTTTGCGGGCGAATCCGTATAGTGAGATGATTAAAAAGTTTTTACAGGAAGTCGGTGAATATCTTCTTCTGATGAAGCGGACGTTTGCACGTCCGGACAATTTCCGGATGTTTTGTAAGCAAATACCCCGCGAATTGGAGAAGCTTGGGGTTGATTCGATAGGGATTATCGTGATCATATCCATATTCATGGGGGTAATCATGACTGTACAGACTGTGCTTAATACGGAAAACCCGCTCTTGCCACGTTACAGTACGGGGCTTGTATTGCGCGACACTTTCCTGTTGGAGTTTTCGTCTACGATAATGAGTCTTCTGCTGGCTGGTAAGGTAGGGTCGAACATCGCTTCCGAGTTGGGGAGTATGAGGGTTTCGGAACAGATTGATGCCATGGAGATTATGGGTGTTAATTCTGCTAATTATCTGATACTGCCCAAGATTATTGCACTCGTTATTTTCATGCCTGTGCTTGTGACACTCTGCGTAGGTTTCGGTATGATAGGCGGTGCTTGTGTAGCGCAGTTTTCTGACCTTATAACGATGTCGGATTTCATATACGGCATACAGTATGCATTCATTCCGTTTTATTATACATATTCTATTATAAAGTCATTGTTTTTCGGCTTTATAATAGCGTCCGTATCGTCGTTCTACGGCTATTATGCATACGGGGGCGCTTTGGCCGTAGGCCGTGCGAGTACACACGCCGTGGTGAACAGCAGTGTGCTCGTCCTGTTGTCGAATATTGTATTGACTAATATAATACTTACCTGAGGCACAGATGATTGAGGTTAAGGGTATATATAAGTCGTTTGACGGCAAAAGCGTATTGGAGGATATATCGACAGCGTTTTTACCGGGGAAAGTAAATCAGATCATAGGGCAGAGCGGTTCGGGTAAGACTGTGCTGATGAAGTGCATCATAGGGTTGTTTGATGTTGACAGCGGCGAGGTACTCTACGATGGGCGCAACCTGCCGGATATGCCTCAGTCGGAGAAGAAAATGTTGAGGCGTGAGGTTGGTATGCTGTTCCAGGGGGCGGCACTTTTTGATTCGCTGACCATCATGGACAATGTGATGTTTCCATTGGAAATGTTCTCATCCTTGGGGAAGACGGCTATGCGGGAGCGCGCTGAATTTTGTCTGTCGAGGGTCAATATTCCTCAGTCTTCATACGGGAAATATCCAGGAGAGATAAGTGGCGGTATGCAGAAGAGGGTGGCCATAGCACGGGCCATAACGCTGAATCCTAAATATCTGTTCTGTGATGAGCCTAACTCAGGGCTTGACCCTGTGACTTCGCTCGTGATAGACCGGCTTATAGAGGAAATAACCGAAGAATATAACATAACGACTATTGTCAATACGCATGACATGAACTCCATTATGGAGATTGGGGCGCATATCATACTCATTGACAAAGGCAGGAAGGCCTGGGAGGGTTCGAAAGATGATATATTTACATCTGACAACAAGGCTCTCGATGATTTTGTCTTCGCCTCGGATTTGTATAAGAAAATCAAGACAAAGGTTAATGCCGGGCATATTGAGTCAGCTATATAAACCAATAAAGATATCTAAGTAACTATGTCAGAAAAAACACGTTATTCCGATGCTGAACTTGAGGAGTTCAAAGTGCTTATACTTCAGAAACTTGAAAAAGCGCAGCATGAGTATGAGGAGCTTAAGGCGGCCATAAGCAATGCTGAAGGCAATGATGTGAACGATACGTCTCCAACGTTCAAGACTTTGGAAGAGGGTGCTTCGACTCTCTCTAAAGAGTCGGCCGGATTGCTGGCGCAGCGTCAGATGAAGTTCATTCAGCATTTGCAGTCAGCCCTTGTCAGAATAGAGAATAAGACCTACGGCATATGCCGCGAGACGGGTAAACTTATACCGAAAGAGAGGCTGCGTGCAGTTCCTCATGCCACATTGAGCATCGAGGCGAAGAATAAGAAATAGAGTGTCCCTTTCATGTATGGACGGGCGAAAGGCAGCTGTTCATGAAGTTGTTGCGCTTAAAGGTGGTGCGTGTGCAAGATGCGAAGGAAGATGATTAAGAGGAAGATATTGCCATTGTTATTCATTGTGTGTCTGCTGGTGTTGGATCAGTTGCTGAAATTCTATATCAAGACAACTATGACTATCGGCGAGAGCCACGAGATATTCTCATGGTTCAAGATTGTATTTGTCGAAAATCCGGGAATGGCGTTCGGATTGACGCTGGGCAGTAAATATGTGTTGACATCGTTCAGAATACTGTTCGCCATATTCATCTTCTATTATATGCTGCGTCTGTCGGCAAGGGCGTTTTCTATGCGCTATGTGTATGTGGTGGCCTTGGTGCTTGCTGGGGCAGTGGGAAATATAGTCGACTGCCTGTTTTATGGGTTGATATTCAGTGAAAGTACACCGTTTCAGGTGGCAGCTTTGTTCCCGGAAGGTGGAGGCTATGCGCCGTTCATGATGGGAAAGGTGGTCGATATGTTCTATTTTCCGCTGTTTACGTTTCCTGACTGGATGCCTCTTGTGGGAGGAGACGTGTTTTTCGGCCCGATATTCAATCTGGCGGACTCATATATAACGGTAGGCGTATTTGTCATAATATTGTTTTTCCGCCATTCGTTCAACGAGTCGTGGAATGTCTGTTTCCCCTCAAAAAAAGAGGGCGTATGAAGCGAACGATGCTGTTGTGGGGCTGTGCAGCCATCCTGTTGTTTACGGCCTGTGACCGCAGGCCGTCTGATGTGATGGACAAGCGGCAGATGGCTGAAGTGCTTACCGATGTGCATATAGCCGAGAGCGCAGTCGCCCAAAGCGAGTGGAAATCGTCAAGAGCGCATAAGCAGTTGTATGGCAACAGTGTATTTGAGAAGCACGGCATAACGAAAGAGGACTTTGACCGTTCGGTAGAGTGGTATGCCCTTCATCCTGAGAAATATGTTGCTGTCTATGACATCGTGGAGGAAAACCTTGATTCGTTGGAGAAGGACATAGAGAACTATGTTTATCACCCTGACGAAAAGCCGACTGCGGCCGATTCCATTGATACGATAGACATCTGGGACAAACGTCCGTCACTCATATATCCAGTTAAGAGGTCAGCGGATTTCAGGGCAGAGGATCTTGAGTTTTATTGTAATAATCTGCATTTGGCGTGCGGTGACCATTACCGCCTGTATCTGCTTATGAGAGCATACGCACTCGATACGGCTGCACGGCGTATGTTCATTGCGGTTGAGAAGAATGACAGCGTGACAGACACTTTGTCATGCCGGATCATGACGGATTCTGTCCTGCGGCGTTACAGTCTCACCGTGCGTTTGCCCGATACCGTATGTGCGCGTTCTATTCGTGCTGTCCTTATGGATTCTGTCAGAGGGATAGAGGCTATGGAGATTGACTCTGTTCATCTGTACCGTGTATATAATTTTTATGAGCACAGCCTGTCATACAGATATAAGCGAAAGCTAAAGGAGAGACAGGATTCGGCGGCGCAGCTGTCGGCCAAAATAGAGAAAAGGTTGAGAGCATCATGAGGATAAAGACGGCAGCAAACAGGGTAGTGATTGACAGAAATCAGATAATAAACAACGCCGTAGTGGAGAGAAACTTACACGGCGTTGTCGTTTCTGTGTTCCCGTTGTCTGTCTGCTGTTTCGAGCCGGCTTCGACGGTGTTTTACAATGGTGTGATAACGTCGGAGATAGAGCGTGATGCAGTAGAAGGCGATTATCTGCCCGACTTGGTGGTGAGGCCTCTGGAGTGTGGCTATGGAGGGCGACTACTGTTGTGGCAGGGGCTTTCTGTGGAGGAGATGGTCGTTGAAAAGCGCACTGTCTGTACGGTTTTGTGATATTTAATGTGGTCTCGATATAAGCCTGCGGTTCACCACGGATGGGCGCAGGGTTTGCGGAGTGTGCATAATAGGGAACGTGACGATGAGGTTTACGATTTGCACATTTTAGCGCGACTTTGATGCAAGAATGTCGAATCGCTAAGGAGAGGATAGGGAGGAGATAGCTGCGAGCCAAGGAGAGGGTAACGGGATACCTTGTGTTACAATATGTTACGGACGGAATGAGTACACACTGGAAATGGTGGCCGAGAGAAAGGATGTGTGTTTGGCATAGTGATAGTATGGGAGAGAGAAATGCCGGAATGCAGGCATGAGTGTTATATAGAACTGACGTTATTCAGATATAAAACAATCATATACATAGTAGGATTATAATATGGCAAAAGAGTTGAAAGAGCTTACTCCCCGTGAGGAGAACTACTCGCAATGGTATAATGATTTGGTGGTGAAAGCGGATTTGGCTGAAAGTTCGGCAGTCCGGGGCTGTATGGTTATCAAACCGTATGGTTATGCCATTTGGGAGAAGATACAGAGGAAACTGGACGATATGTTTAAGGAGACAGGGCATGTCAACGCATATTTCCCTCTGTTTATCCCTAAATCGTTTCTCAGTAAGGAGGCAGACCATGTGGAGGGCTTTGCCAAAGAATGCGCCGTTGTCACGCATTACAGACTGAAAACAAATCCCGATGGAACCGGAGTAGTGGTTGATCCAGATGCCCGGCTTGAGGAGGAACTGATAGTCCGTCCGACTTCGGAGACTATAATTTGGAATACGTACAAGGGGTGGATACAGTCATACCGCGATCTCCCCATACTGTGCAACCAGTGGGCCAATGTGGTGCGCTGGGAGATGCGCACGCGCCTGTTCCTGCGCACGGCGGAGTTTCTCTGGCAGGAGGGGCATACGGCGCACGCAACCGAGGCTGAGGCCATGGAGGAGGCAAGACGTATGCTTGATGTATATGCTACATTTGCTGAGGAGTTCATGGCAGTACCGGTAGTCAAGGGAGTGAAGTCGGCCAATGAGCGTTTTGCCGGGGCGGTGGAGACATTCTGCATAGAAGCTATGATGCAGGACGGCAAGGCTTTGCAGGCCGGCACATCACATTTCCTCGGACAGAACTTCGCCAAGGCGTTTGATGTGCAGTTTGTCAATAAGGATAACAAGCTGGAATATGTATGGGCGACATCGTGGGGCGTGTCGACACGCCTTATGGGTGCGCTAATCATGGCGCATTCGGATAACAACGGTCTTGTATTGCCGCCGAAAGTTGCTCCTATACAAGTGGTTATCGTGCCGATTTACAAAAATGCAGAGCAGCTGGATGCTATCTCGGGAAAAGTTGCCCCGATAGTGGATGAATTGAAAAGGCTCGGCATCAGTGTGAAGTATGATAATGCCGACAACAAGAAACCGGGTTGGAAATTCTCTGAATATGAGCTGAAAGGTGTCCCGGTACGTCTTGCTATGGGCGGACGTGACCTTGAGAACGGTACTGTCGAGGTGATGCGCCGCGATACTCTTGAGAAAGAGACCCGTCCGATGGAGGGCATTGTGGAGTATGTGCAGACGTTGCTTGACGAGATACAGCAGAACATATTCAGGAAAGCAGTGGCGTTCCGTGATTCTGTGACGCGTGATGTTCCTGATTATGAGACTTTCAAGAGTGAGATAGAGAAGGGCGGTTTCCTGCGCTGCTATTGGGACGGCTCGCCTGAGGATGAGGACAGGATTAAGGAGGAAACCAAGGCTACAATACGCTGCATACTGCTGCGAGAGGCTGAGACAGAGGGCAAATGTATGCTTACTGGCCGCTCCACGAAGCGTCTTGTCCTTTTCGCCCGCAGCTATTGAGTTGGGTTTGGCGGGTAAGTGTCATTGTTTGTATGGCATCATTCCCGCAGAGAGTGAAATATTGACAGAACGGGGCAGGGACGGGTATCAATGAATCCGCCTGTCCCGTATTTTTCAGTTCTTTATGTGAAAATCAGGCAATGCTGCACCGTTATATGAAGAGTGTCTTAGGTTATGTGGCTATAGCCTTTGTCCTTATGCTTTGTGCCTGTGCACCGGTGGAGCCGGAGGTTCCGGTCAGTTTTGAGCCGTTGGCCTCAATTCCTGTCGGGCGTGCTTCTGCCGTGTCGTTTTCTGTGGGGGGCAAGGGCTATGTCCTTGGCGGGCGTACCGCTACAAAAGGTGGGTATCTTAATGACTTCTGGATGTATGACCCGCCTCACAATGAGTGGATACAACTGCCCGATGCGCCATTCAAGGCCAGAGTGAACGCTGTCGCTCAGGTGAGTGGGGACAAGGTGTTTGTCGGTCTCGGCTATAATGGCGGCGGCGTGTATGACACGACATCATATCAGCGTGACTGGTGGATGTATGACACGCAGAGCGGCGAGTGGGAGCGCAGGGCTGATTACCCGACTTATGAGACGGCAGGAGCTTCGGCATTCGCTGTTGGTGATGACATAATGGTGTGTTTCGGGTATTATGATCATGCCACTAATCATGTGTATGCTTATAATGTCCCTGATGACAAGTGGCGACGGATTGATGCATCGGTGTGTTCCGGTAAGGAAGAGTCGATAGCTGGCAGTGTAGGCGGCAGACATTTTGTCGGCACCTGTGCGCGGTGGTATGAATATATTGCCGCAGATGGAAGGTGGGTCACACGTAGTGTAATTCCCAATGAGACAAGCCGTCTGTGTGCGGGGTCAGTGACAATTAGCGGCAGTCTGTTCATGATTGGGGGCAGGGTAGCGTGGCAGGATATAAAGGTTTATGATGAGGTGTGGGAATATATGGTTGATGCTGACAGATGGAGATTGAGGGGGTATACGCCGAATGGCGGAAGGGAGAATCTTGTGGCATTCGAGATTGGCGGCATCGTATATGTCGGATTTGGAGAGAACGAAGACGGAGAGGTGCTTGATGACTTTTATAAAATGGTAATACCATAGGAAGCTATGAGAGGTGCAAATCCTAAAGTCATATTTACCGCCGTATGTTGTATTGTCTGTACTGCGCTTCATGCGGGGAATGATCTGTTTCTCCGGTCGTTGAATGGATATACCGGCTATACATGGCATACAGGGCGGCAGGACTCTATCGTATGGGGTGCGGGTTTGTCGGCAGTGGTATCATCGGGACGCTATGCTCCGTTCTGGTTCTCCGCGAACAGGGACGGCATGATTTCTGTAGCCCCGTTTAGCGGTAATATGTCTCTTTGTCTCGGCAAGAGGAGGACGCAGTATCGCCGGTGGATGGATTATGATTTCGGAGTGGAAATTCAAGGTCAGGTTTCTACAAGTAAACCGGAGATTCTTGTACGTCAGCTTTATGCATCGGCAAGACTGCTGGTGTTTGACATAACAGTGGGTATAAAGCCTGCAATGTTCGGATATTATGACCCAAATCGTAGTCTGAGTTCCGGAGGAATGCTGTTTTCCCGTAATAGCCGACCTATACCTCATGTGTTTGTCGGTATAGAAGACTATGTGCCATTTCCTTTTCTGTTCGGGTATGTAGAGGTTAAAGGGGGAATCACTCATGGGTGGTTTGTAGATGATGTGTATGTGAGGAATGCATATATGCACCATAAGTTCGCTGGTGTACGGCTCGGAGGAAGTCTGCCGGTCAATGTGGGCTATGAGTTTCATCACGCAGCGCAGTGGGGCGGGTGGTCACCCGTATATGGAGCTTTGGGCTCTTCTTTTGATAGTTTCAAAAACATATTTCTCGCAGGTAGTGGGGGAGGTATGGCTAATGATCAGCTTAATGCGGAAGGAAACCATATAGGCAGTCAAGTGCTTTTTGTCGAGGCGAAATGGCAGGACTGGAAATTGAAAGCTTATTGGGAAATGATTTTCGAGGACGGGCCGATATATTTCATGTGGGATGCCCTTAATTCGCATGACGGAGTGTGGGGTATCACCTTGAGTCAGAATCGGTTTCCGTTCATAAAATCGTTCCTGTATGAATATGTAAACACTACTCATCAGTCCGGGGCTTTCCATGACCGCGATGGTATAGTGTATGGCGGCGGAGATAACTATTTTAATAATTCGATATACCGTAACGGATGGAACTTCATGTACATGACGATAGGTACGCCATTTATCACATCGCCTGTGTATAATGGAGATATGACGGTTGATTGTTCGACACTTAACAATAGGGTACGGCTTCACCACTTCGGAGTGGAGGGTGATATATATGGCTATGGGTATAGGGTTTTGGCCTCGTTTGTAAGGAATTTCGGTACATATGGAACGCCGCGTTATAGCGACAATACAGCACTGCTGTTCGAGGTGAAAAAACATTTCAGGCGGGCATGGGGACTTGATTTCGGACTTAGTTTAGGAATGGATTTCGGTTCGCAGTTCGGGAATTCCGTAGGTGCTATGTTTACTGTATCAAAACGCGGTTTAATCTGGAGATACTGATGAAGGACAATATGATAACGGTGTGTGCCGATGAGCGTATGAGAGGATTGTTATGCCGTCTCCCGGAAACTTTTGAACGTTCGGGTACGGTCATATATGACAAGCGCAATCAGATAAGGGTGATTGAGGCGGATTGTGCAGGGATACGGAGACAGCTTAATGTGAAGCGTTATTGTGTGCCTAAATGGTATAATCGTTTGGTTTACAGTTTTGTACGTAAGCCAAAGGCTGTGAGGGCATATCGTAATGCTATGCATCTGAAGCGGCTGGGTATCGGCACGCCTGAACCGCTCGCGTTCATTATAGAGAAGCGGCATGGCCTCATCGGTTACAGCTATTTGGTTACAGAACAGATTAGCCTCTCCCGCACATTTTACGAGTTTGGCAATGGAGGTGTGGACGGTCGGGAACATATATTGATTGCATTCGCGCGATTTACTGCCATGCTGCATGACAAGGGCGTTTACCATAAAGACTATTCTCCGGGCAATATACTGTTCGATGATAATGGGGGAAAGGTCGTTTTCGCTCTGGTAGACATTAACCGTATGCGTTTCGGTCATGTCGGAATGTACGATGGCTGTGCTAATTTTGCCCGGCTGTGGGGGCAGCGTCCCTTTTTTGAGATTGTCATGGCTGAATACGCGTCAGTGCGTGGTTTTGATGCTGCGCGTTGCCTCGAAATAGCCTTGCGGTGTCGGCGCAAATTCTGGAAACGTTACCGGAAACGCCATGAGGTCATGTTTGAACTTGGAGAATTGTGATAACCAATTGTAACATAAAAAATAATACCATTATGGAAAATACGGAAACAACGGACAGAAAACCTCTATTGTCCGTTATAGTGCCTGTGTATAATGTAAAGGACTATGTTGAGCGTTGTGTAGATTCAATAATCAATCAGACATATAGGAATCTTGAGATACTCATTGTCGATGACGGATCGACTGACGGGTCTGGTGCGTTGTGTGATGTGCTGGCTGGCAGGGATGGCCGTATCCGTGTGTTCCATACGGCGAATGGTGGTTTGAGTGCCGCCCGTAATGTAGGTATAGACGCTGCATCAGGTGCGCTTATAGGATTTGTGGACAGCGATGACTGGATTGAACCCGATATGTATGAATTCTTATACGGGCTAATGATGGAATATGGAGCGGACATATCGGTGTGCGGCAATTATTTCGACAGTCCGGGTCGTTCTGTCGTTCAGCGTGTCACGCAAAAGCCTCTTATTCTTGGCCATAAGGAGGCGATGGATCTGCTGGGCGAGGATAAGCTGATGAAAAACTATGCTTGGGACAAGCTCTACCGCAGGGAATTGTTCGATGGGGGGCTTCGTTTTCCTGTCGGGGTCTATTTTGAGGATATTGCCGTGATGTACAAGATAATGGATCGGGCAGCTAAGGTGGTGATGTTCGGGCAGCCGAAGTATCATTACATTTACCGTCCGGCTGGCATTTCGAGGCAGTTGTACAATGAGAAGAAGGAGCATGACAGCTTCGTGGCTGAACATGAGAAACTGCTTTTCATGATGGAACACGGTTATTATCCCGGTGCGAAAAAACGATTGATAAAGCGTGCGGTGCATTCCATGAACCATCTTATGATGACCGATGGTACAGAACGCAGTGTGAATGACATCATAGAGAGAATAAGGCCGTTTGATAATGTCGGCGTTGGAACTATCGGCCTCGGGCTTTATCTGCGGCGTTATCTTATGACACACCATACGGAGTTATATAGGAAATGTTACCGTTCGTTCCGTAAACTCTTCAAACACAGAAGGAAATGAATGCTGAAGAAAAGCCTGTGCCGGTAGTTTCCGTCATTGTGCCTAATTATAACTATGCGCGTTTCCTCGGTGAGAGGATGGAGAGCATATTCAATCAGACATTCACTGACTATGAGATTATACTGCTTGACGATGCATCGACAGATGACAGCGTGCGTATGTTGCGCGAGTATGCCGGACATCCCGCCGTCTCCTGCCTGTGTGTCAATGAGACTAACTCCGGTAATCCTTTTGTGCAGTGGCGCAAGGGCATTGAAATGGCGCGAGGAAAGTATATCTGGATAGCGGAGAGCGATGACAGTGCCGACAGCCGCTTTCTTGAGAGGAGCGTGATGTTGCTGGAAAGGCATGAGGAGGCTGTGCTAAGCTTTTCTGCTTCTGTACTTGTGGATGAGAATACCAATCCTTATACTGATACGGATGCTGACCATTGGCATAGGAGGAAGATTGGTTCAGGGACATATTTTCTGTATGATGGCAATGAGTTCAATATGCATTGTCAGTTGTGGGATAACTATATATACAACGCCAGTGGGGCTGTTTTCAGGAATAGCGCTTCTCTGATGAAGATTATAGACCGTGCAGTTAGGTACAGATATTCGGGAGATTGGTTTTTCTGGACTTGTATAGCCAATATGGGAAATGTTATAATCCTGAATGAGAGACTGAACCTGTTCAGACGGCACAGTGTATGTGTCACAAATATAGGTCGGAAGGATGCCGCATATTTGAAAGAAGAGGCCGAGTATATAACGATGATGTTCTCGCTTTATGACATTAGCCCGTACAGACGGTTAATGCGTATAGGCAGCCTTTTACGTAAGATAAGAAGATCCGGGTTCGATGCCGGAATCCGAAAATGTTTGAGTGAGCATATTGCATCGTTGTTCGGCGTGAACGTGGATGTGGTGTATGCGTTATATTACCTCAACCGACAGTTGGCTAAGGTCTTGCCGGTTATCCCTATTGAAAAATGGGATTATAGGCATCCGACTGTAAGTAACGTCAGTCCGATATAACGCTCATGCCTGTTTCCCGGCATCTCCTCTCTCCATATATATCTTTACGGCGTTAAATGCCCATTCACTCCTCCGGCCACCATTCCCGGTGTGTCCGCATCCCGTCTGTAACCTCTTATAATACAGGGCATACCGTTATCCCCTCCTTAGATCGCAGCTATCTCCTCCTTATCCTCTCCTTAGCGATTCTACATTTTTGCACCAAAGTTATGCTAAAACGTTCAAATCGTAAACCTCATCGTCACGATGCATATTATACCAATCGGTCAAATTCTGCGCTCATCCTTGGAGGATCGCAGGATTATATCGGGCTCATGTTAAATATACTTTGGTTGGGATGGATGCCGGCTCTGATTATTTAGTCCATTTCCCTTGTAACCAGATGATGATGCCTAACGCATAGGCTATCGATGGAAATGAGTTGTAGACATCGAAACAGCATTGGCCGAACATAATCAGGAAAAAACAGTAGATAAATGGCTTGCGCCTTACCTCAGAGATAAATAAAGGCAGAAGGTATACAGCTAAACTTACAACAAGTCCTATTACGCCATAGTTTATGCTTGATTCTAAAAATACATTATGCGGATGCATTAAGTATATGTCTGTCTTTGTAGGGTATTGGACGTAGAACCAGTCGTGCGGGCATTGGGCGAAAAATGATTCTACATACGTCCTGTGGCCGTCAATAGCCCCATATCCCATCGGCCTGTCACAGAACATCTGTATTCCCAAATCCCAGATATAGAACCGTGGGTCATCGGAGACATTTTCAATGCGCGGGTGTTGTAGCAGTATAAGTATGGATATGGCTGTGATTATGGGCAGTGATATCCAGACGATGCGATGGTTAAGTCTCCACAGCATATAGACTATGACGCATCCAATAAGAAGTATTGTTGTGGCAAAACCTGTCCTCCCGTCACTTATGAGCAGCTGGCCTATGATTGGTACTGTAAATATCAGCAGCAATATCTTTACCTTGTAGCTTATTCTGCTTCTCGACAACAGATAGATGGCAAATAGAAAAGCCGTATTGAAGTACATATTGACCACCATGTGGCTGTTCACATACTTGTTTCTTGCTGCCTCGATAAGTTGAAACCGGTTTTCACTGTATATGATGTTGTCAAACCCTGCCTTGTACAGGATATAGAGTTCTACAAGATTGGCTGCGGCAACCATAGCGAAGCCTACGTGTATAAGCTTTATCCTGCTGTTGAGTCCGAACAGTCCTATTACTCCGATGCCGAGAAATGGCAAGTGGTTTTCGGCCTCTTTGATGAAAAACCTGTCTGTAAAGTCCGGATTGATAGCCAGTTGCCATAGCGGAATGATAGCGAAGAAAGCTATCATTGTGATGTATATCAATTTGTCATTGCTCCATTTCAGGTCTCGGTATTTTCTGTTCAGTATTATGTCTGCGGCGGCAGTGACGAAAAAGATCCAGTACCCTATGATGACGGTATGGTTTAAGCGTATCCATGCTACCATTATATAAATGGCGGCCAACGCGTTGAGGTTGGCGTTGAGGTTCGATATTGTATTGATGGATATCGTGTGTCTGTTCGGCGTGGGTGTGGCTGACATAGGTATAATCAAGCACAATGGGACAACATATGGCGTCCCATTGTGCTGCTGTTTTTCTATTTGTTATTTTATAATTGTGGTATCTTGCAGTTCCGGATTTACTACCTTTTCGTATGTCACTTTTTCGTATGAAATCTCAAACTCTACGCGGCGGTTCTTTGCGCGTCCGGCTGCGGTCTTGTTTGATGCTATCGGGTTTGCGTCGCCATACCCTTCTGATGTCATGCGTGTGGCGCTTATGCCTTTCGCTATCATGTATGTCATGACTGCTGCGGCGCGTTTCTTAGACAGTTCGAGGTTGAGCGATGCTTTGCCTGTGTTGTCAGTATATCCTTTGATGGCGAGACGGTATTCAGGGTTCAATTCCATTACGGCGACAATCTGGTCGAGTATCGGGTACGATGATTTTTTGATTACATCACTGCTCGTTTGGAATTCAATACCTGTCATGGCTTTCGTAAGCAGGCTCTTGACCTCTTTGGTCAGTTCCGGGCATCCGAAGTTGGAAGCTGGACCGGCTACATCGGGGCAGCGGTCTACACTGTCTGGGACACCGTCACTGTCTGAGTCAATCGGGCAACCGAATTGATCCACTTCAAGGTTCAGACGTGTATCCGGGCATTTGTCGATATAGTCCGGTACGCCGTCACGGTCAGAGTCTGCCGGGCATCCGTTCTCGTCCACAGTGGCATAAGCCTCTGCCGGTGTATCTGGGCACTTGTCAAGGTAATCCGGAACGCCGTCACCGTCTGAATCAACTGGACATCCGGCCGAATCGACAACTACATTGTCCGGAGTGCCGGGGCAATTGTCGAGGTAGTCAGGCACTCCGTCTGCATCTTCATCGAGCGGGCATCCTTTGGAATCGACCTCTATACCTTCAGGAGTGTCAGGACACATATCAAGATAGTCGGGTATTCCGTCATGATCTGTATCGACCGGGCAACCTACGCTATCGACCACAACGCCTTTTGGGGTGTCAGGACAGCGGTCATAACAGTCGGGTATGCCGTCCTGATCCTGATCGCGTGTACAACCGTGCCTGTCTACGAGTTCCTTTTTCTTCAGACCCGGGCAAAGCGACTGTAGATATTTGATATCTGTGTCTTTGCAGTGGTCCTTGCGGTTGATTACTCCGTCGTTGTCCTTGTCGCTGGAGAAGCGTCCGAGATTCCAAGACCATCCTGCCTGTATATTGAACTGTTGCAGGCGGTTAGGCAGCGGGATGTTGTTCAGGTCATATTTGGTAGAGCTGACGCTTGACCATGTGATTGGCAGATAGTCGGCGATGATGTAGGTGTTGAACATACCGACTCGCAGATTGAGTCCGAGACCGAGCGTCCCCCAACGCCCGTCAACGAATGAATATGATATGGTAGTCTTGAACCAGTCGGCCGGACGGAAGTTTACTGCCGCAGTGACTTCTTCGCTTATGTGTGTCGCGTTGAAGCGGGTGCGTGACAGTGCGCCGAAACTGATTTTGTCGCGCAGTATCCCGTATTCTGCGCCTACGATGAAATTGGCACGGAGCATCTGGCTGTATGCTTTCCCTTCGGACACCTTCATGTTGCCGAGTATCTCATTGCCGAGTTCGGTGAGTCCTTCGTCTATCCCCGCAGAAGATGAACCGTCTTCTGATTGTGTGAAATCTATGATTTTATCGATTGTGTATGAACCGTCCATTGTCCCGAGTATCGAGTTCCTGTTCCAATGTATGAAGCCGAGGTCGGTGATGGCGGCTGATACGGTCAGATGCTTTATCGGTTTGTATGTTACGCCGAGGTCGATGGCTGCTCCCATACCTGCCGGCTGGTAGAGTAGTGAGAGCAATGCTGGAGTGGGGGCAAGCTTTATAGTCGACGGATCGAGGTAACCATCGGCATCCGTGCCGAAGGATACTGGCAACGATGCGTTGATATGCCCTTTGGTTGTCAATGTCCAGTTGTCGAGTGAGGCATCGAGACCCATCGACTGTATTGATGTTGACATCGATGCATAACCCATAAGGAATTTGGCCTTACCGCCGACTGTCCATTGGTCATTGATTTTGTTCATATACCCGATGGCTACAGAGGAGTAGAGCATCATGTCCACGCCGAGCGACCTGAAATTGAAGCTGTTGACTCCTTCTGCATCTGGTGTGCCGTAAAGTGCGAGCCGGAAAAGGTCTTTGGGCAGATATGCGTTTGCGTTCGCATGAAGGCCGAAGTCAAATGTCACATAATGCTTCTCCTTTATCTGGAAACCGAACGAGAGCAGATTGAGTCCGAATTCTACGCCCGCATTGGTGGTAGGCCGTATGGAGCGATAGAAACGGTCAAGTGCCTCAGGTGATGACATAAATGACTGCGTTAGTCCATTCTTGTTGTATATCAGATTGTTGAGTGTAAAAGAATTTGTCCCGGCCTTCAGATAGAAATTGGGCATGAACACAAAGTCGAAATAGAATTTGCAGTTGGGTGTGAAGGCCGGATTGAGATTATTCCTCTCGGCAACTTCCTCCATGAAATATACCGTATTGGTGTTTTGTGAGTTCAACGGCATCAGCAGAGTCACCATAATGGCTGCTGCAATAATATGTCTTGTCTTCATCGCTATTGCTTCTTCTGAGATTATAGATTTTCAATGTCGAATGTTACTCCCGCTTTGGCGAATGCGCTTATTTTGATGGAAAGGCTGTCTGTGGTGCGCAACTTGATTTTGGCGTTTTCGTCCATTCCGCTCACAGTTATTTCAAAGGCAATGCTCTTGGCATCAAGCACCTTTGTTATGTTTTCTCCTGTAAATTCAAGTTTAAGCCTTTGCTGTGTCGCTGTTTCTGAAGCCCCATCGTTGCCGACAACGGCCGATGGTATTTTTATTGAGCCTTCAGGGGTGCTGTATGTGATGTTCCCGTTGCCGTCAATGAAATGGGCTGTAGCATCGAGGGCTATTGGCATCATGCTTGTGATATCGAGATATAGCACTACTTCCTGTATGTCCACATAGTCAATTCCATCAGTAGTGCCTGACATATCGATGTCTGTTGTGTCTGTTATGGAGAAAGATGTACCCGCATCGAAATAGAGCGGTATCTTTGCTTCCATGCCGATGGTGAGGTTAGATGGCAGGGCGATGATGTGCCTCATGCCGTCATCACCGGCTGATACTGAATATCGGGCATACATTCTTTGCGGGTTGATTGCGAGCATATCGCCAAGTCTGCCGTTTTCGTTGTCAAATACTATTTCTTGGTGTGACAGACTCCCTTCTGATTCAGGTCTTCCAATAGTCTCTCTCAGGCTTTCTTTTCCATCGAAAGAGGCGTTTACCTTTTCACCGTTCGCATTTTGTGCATACATACTGTCGATTTCGAGTATGAGTGGCATATCAAGGTCTGACTCTACGGTTATGGTCATACTCGGATCGGCGAATTTAAGGTCATTCCCGCTTTCTGATGTGAGGAATGACAGTTCCGGCATCTCGAAGTCTATGTGGTCGGATGCGAGTGGCTCATTGTCATCTGCAAATCCCCATATTTTACGGCAGTCTGCTATATGAAGGTCTGTTTCCAGTTTTACTGAGGCATTGCGGTTGGCATATAGAGACTTGTCATACGATTCAACAGTAAAGAGCAAATCTATCGGGACTGCCACTTTGCCGTCTTCGAACTTAACGATGAAATCTTTCATGTCGAAGTGTATGGTCTCATGTGGTTTGACAAGCGTATGCTCTACGACGTTTGTCCCGTTGTCTGTGACATAAGGCAGTGTGATATGTACCGTCATGGGATTGTAGTCATTGATACTGACACCGTTAATTGTCACGTCTATGTCACAGGAGCCGCTGGCCATCATCAGGCTGTCTATCTCGAAGTCTACCGCTTCATCGCCGATGAAGTCATCGTAGCTATAGTCTATCTGTATGTCGGACGAGAAGGACTCCGGTTCGTCTACCGGTACATTAATGCCTCTGTCCTGCTCGGCTGGAGCATCTTCAAATGCGCTTTTGAATGGCTCGTGTTCTTTGAGGTCTATGGTGTCATTCATCTTGACCGGTTCTGGAGAGTAATCTCCAAGCGATATTTCCTGTTGTATATCATCCCCGTTCCATATTATGGCGATTTCACCTGTCGCCTCATCCGTGTGCAGGAACGCGCTGCCCATCTGTGACAGGAGTTCTTCTATGCCTACGGATATTGAACCTATCGGGACGGCCAGCGATGTGCCGAATTCGGCACTGTTTATATCGTCGAGATTCAGATTGGTACAGGCAGGTATCGCTGCCGCTATCATCGCGCCAAGTACGATACGCTTGAAAATGGGTTTTCTCATATTATTCTCCATTTATCGTGAAAACTGTATTTGTACAAATTCTCTGGAATAGCCCTATTCCGTCTATGCTTGTTATTAATCTGTGTCCGTTTATTGAATGCCTATCGTTTTGTATCATTAAAAAAGAAATCAGAGAAATTGACCAGATATAATTTCCCTGTTGCACGTGTGAATGCCGTATATAGCCACTGCAAATATCCGCGATCTACGTTTTCTTCTGTCAGATATCCTTGGTCTACAAACACATGCTCCCATTGCCCGCCCTGCGCTTTGTGGCAGGTGATGGCGTATGCGAACTTCACTTGCAGCGCGTTGTAATATCCGTTTTTGCGCATCTCTTCCCAGAACTTGCGCTTGTTGGTCACATCGGCATAGTCCTCTGCTACCGTTTCGAGCAGCCTTTGGTTCAGTGCGTTGACAGACTGTTGGTTGTCTGTGTAGAGCGAATCGAGCAGCAGCCTTGCGTCAATCTCCATATCGTAGTCCGTCAGACGCATGGTGACATCAGCAAAACGGAAACCGTACATTTCCGTGTGGCGGCCTATGCGTATTATCTCGGCAATCTCCCCGTTTGCTATGAAGTCGAGGTTCTCATACGGTTGGCTCCAATAATAATTATTCTTTGTTATCAGTATATAGTCACCGTTGGCAATCTCCTCTTCTTTGTAAAGCACTTGATTGCGTATGCCTCTGTTGTACAGCGTACTGCGTTTGTTAGAGTAGGTCAGCACGATACAGTTTTCCGACCCGGCCTCGCGGTATGCTGCATTGATGGCGTCAATCAGGTCTTCACCTCCCACACGGCGTATGTCGCTGTAGGATAGGTCGAACGCCGGTATGCGTCCGTTGTCTTCCGTAATGTGCTTGCGCAGCAATGTGGCATTGTATAGAATGCCGCTGTCAATCTCTTGCCGCAGCACTTCACGCAGCGTATATTCGTGCGTCTCAAGTCCATAACCAGCGAGTACAGACGCTTCGAGTGCAGGTGAATGAGTCTGTCCGAGAGGCAACAGCTGCGCTGTGTCGCCTATGAATATCGCTTGGCAGTTGTCTCCCGAATAGATATATTCTATCAGGTCATCGAGCAGTCTGCCCGAACCGAAAAAAGCGCCTCCGTTGTCCGAGTTGTTTATCATCGATGCCTCATCGATGATAAACAGTGTGTTCTTACGGCTGTTGTAGTTAAGCCCGAACACAGCTTCCGCACTCGACTTCTGGCGGTATATCTCCTTGTGTATGGAGTACGCGCTGTGATGCGAATATCCTGCGAGTACTTTCGCCGCCCGGCCTGTGGGTGCGAGCAGCACTGTCCCGTGACCGAATTTCCTCATGGCGCGTATCAGTGCGGCGATGACCGAAGTCTTGCCCGTCCCCGCATACCCTTTCAAGATAAACGCCTTATGGTCTACCGGAGTTGTACAGAAATGGCACAGACGGTCTATGCCCTCCGCCTGCTCCTGTGTGGGAGTATGCGGAAACTCACTTAGTATTGCCTCTTTCAGCGTCAGGCTCATCTCAACTTTGCGCCCGCCTTCTCGGCAAACGCCTTGACAAGTTTCTGCATTATCGTATCTATCTGCTTGTCGTTCAGCGTTTTCTCCGCGTCTTGGAGAGTGAAGTTAACTGCGTATGACTTTTTGCCCGCTTCGAGGTTCTTGCCCTCGTAGACATCGAAAAGGTTGACCGATTTAAGCAGTTTCTTCTCTGTCTCGAAAGCTATGCGTTCTATGTCGGCAAACGTTATTTCCTTGTCTATCAGCAGGGCAAGGTCGCGTTTTACTTCTGGATATTTTGCTATTTCCTTATAGCTTATCTTGTGTTTCGCGCTTTCGCGGAGCAGGGTCTTCCACTCTATGTCTGCATAGAACACATCATTGTCTATGTCAAAGTGTTTCAGCGTCTTGTGTGACACTATGCCGAGCCGTGCTATGAGTTTGCCCCCGGCGGTATGCATATCGAGCGCATCGGGCATCAGCTGGTCACCTGTCTCTGTCACGGAAAGTTTCTTCAGGTCAATACCCATGCGGACAAGTATGTTCTGCACATGAGCTTTCAGCAGATAGAATGTTGTCATTGTGTCCTTTACCGCCCAGTTGAGGCTGTTCTTACGGCCTGTCATCCAAATGCCGAGATGGTACTCTTCCGTGTATGCGCTTAGTGTTTCGCCCTCCTTTTTGTTCTCTGCGTTATAGCTGTAGCAGTTGCCGAACTCATAAAGTTTCAGGTCGGCGTGTTGCCTGTGCGCGTTGTGTGCTATCGTTTCAAGTCCTCCGAACAGGAGCGTCTGTCTCATCACGTCGAGGTCGGAACTGAGCGAGTTCATTATTCTCACACAGCGCGATGCGGGGTATGTCTCCGCCTCATTGTAATATGCGCTTTGGGTTAGCGAGTTGTTCATTATCTCATAGAACCCGTTGGCTGTCAGCTGTTCGGATATGAGGTTCTGCATCTTGTGGCTGTCAGGGCGTGCGGCGTATGTAATGTTGGAGTGCAACTTGTCGCTGATTTCCACATTGTTATACCCGTATATGCGCAGTATGTCCTCTATCACGTCCACATCGCGCTGGACATCTACCCGGTATGCCGGCACTGTAAGGCTCAGCACTCCGTTGTCTTCGTTCTCTATCTTGATTTCGAGTGCTGAGAGTATAGTCTTTATCTCTTCGTGTGACAACTCCTTCCCTATGAGGCGGTTGGTCTTGTCATAGCTAAGGCTGACCTTGAAGTCCTCTATTGGGGTAGGGTATATGTCCACTATATCGCTTGATATTTCGCCCCCGGCAACTTCCTTGATGAGCATCGCTGCATATTTCAATGTGTATATGGTGTTGTGCGGGTCGATGCCGCGCTCATAGCGGAAACTTGCGTCCGTGTTGAGTCCGTGGCGGCGTGCGGTCTTGCGTACCGATACGGGGTTGAAGTAGGCACTTTCGATGAAGACTTCGGTGGTCGTCGCGGTAACGCCGCTGTCCAAGCCTCCGAACACTCCGGCTATGCACATTGGTTCTTCCGCATTGCATATCATCAGGTCTTCCTCGTGAAGTTCGCGTTCCACTCCGTCGAGCGTCACGAACTTAGTGCCTGCCGCCACAGTCTTGACCTCTATCCGTCCCCCCTTGATTTTCTCCACATCGAATGCGTGGAGCGGCTGGCCGAAAGAGTGGAGTATGTAGTTTGTCACGTCTACCACATTGTTGATGGGGCGCAAGCCTATGACGTTGAGCCTCTCTTGTAGCCATTTGGGTGACGGCTCGACTTTTACTCCCTTGACGGTCACGCCTGAATAGCGTGGACAGCGGTCGTGGCTGATAACCTTAACGTCAAGGTGTGTGTCGTGGTTGTCTGTCGCGAAGGACGATACGTCGGGACGCATGAGGCACGTGCTTTCATCGCCGTGCGACTTGAAATAGGCCGCGAGGTCGCGTGCTACTCCGTAATGCGATATGGCATCGGCGCGGTTGGGCGTGATGTCCACTTCCAGCACATAGTCGTCCTTTATGCCGTAGTATTCCTTCGCGCTCATGCCGACTGGTGTCTCAGGCGGCAGGACGATGATGCCGTCGTGCGATGTCCCGACTCCGATTTCGTCCTCTGCGCATATCATGCCGAACGACTCTACGCCGCGCATTTTCGACTTCTTGATGGTGATACATTCGTCGCCGAAATAAAGTTTAGTCCCTATCGTTGCGACTATGACTTTCTGCCCGGCGGCTACATTTGCCGCACCGCAGACTATCTGGAGCGTCTCCGTACCGATATTGACTGTGGTAACGTGCAGATGGTCGGAGTTCTCGTGGTCTTTACAGGTCAGCACTTCGCCGACTACGAGTCCTTCAAGTCCTCCCCTGATGGTCTGTACCTTTTCGACTGTACCCGTTTCAAGACCTATGGATGTCAGTATGTCGCCGAGTTTTTCCGGTGCTACGTCCGTGGCGATGTACTCTTTGAGCCAGTTGTATGATATGTTCATGATGTGAACGTGATTTTTTATGATTAATCATTAGCCGCTTACCGCTTGATTATCTGATAGTTCACCCGGCGGTTGACGGCACGGAAATTTGTCCGCAAAATTACTGATAAAATCCTTTTGCTCCAAATGCCGCTTGGGGCGATGTATACCTCTTACGCAGACAGCCCTCTACACACAGTGCGGAGGGCTGTCTGCGCTTGTTTTTTACCTCGGCTGTCAGCGGCCTGACTGCACTATGTAGTTCTTCAGTGTGGAGTTGAAATCTTCTTCGCCAATCAGCTCTTCGAGGGCTATGTGCATACGGTAACGCCAGCTTTTGAGCGAGTCGGACGGCACATTGATGCGCTCGTCGTGCGGGTTTTCGCGGCGCAGTTCTGGCGATATGCTCATCAGGTCCTGCCACTGGAATATGCTCCACATGGCGGGAGAATGGAGATGTTGCAGCACTATGTCGCGGCACACCCACCATTCGGCGAAGTAGGGTGCCTCGCCCCAGTGGCCGAGTTCGTTGTTGTAGAATCGGCGCGTCACCTCTCGGTCTTCCTCCCACCATCCGCGTATGGTGCTCATGTCGTGCGTCGATGGTGTCACCACGGAGAGATACGGCGCGTCGGCTGGATGGAAGAACTCTTTCTTGTCCGTTTTCGGAGCACGCTGCACCTCGAGGCTGAGTATCGATAGCTCGTTCATCACTGCCGTCACGCAGTGGGTCATCATGCCGAGGTCTTCTCCGCATATGAGCATATTCGATGCTGCTTTCAGCTGTGAGAGTTTCTTCATGCCCGAATGGTACCACCCGCTGTCTTGACGGCGGTAGAAGTAGTCCACATACAGCTCGTCGAACACCCGTTTCTGTCTTTCGTCTAATGCGGCGTATGTTGGCAGGGTCTGGAGTCCGAAGCGCGGATAGTACTGTCGCCCGCCGCTGCCCGGCACTTCGAAGAGCAACACATTGGAAATCAGGTCATAAAGCCCCCACTTGACCCTCTCCGTGATTAGACCCTCCTCGTACATCCGTCTGACCTCTTTCTGGCTTGAATACTCCGGCTTGAGCCTGTACGCGAATCCGTACTCTATATAGAGGCAATGCTTCCTCACCCAGTCCGCCTCCTCGCCGAAATTGTTCCACAGTATTTCGTCTGTGATATACGGCTTTGTAAAACGCTCATAGTCGAACCATACGCCGCGCCTCTCGAACTCCTCGACCGAGAGCGGCACAGAGGGGTTGAGGTAGCCCATGATGCCCTCCTCTTGCGCCATAGGTATCTGCCAGATGCGGAAGAAGCCGAGTATGTGGTCTATGCGGAACGCGTCGAAGTAATGCGCCATCTGTCTGAACCTCCTTTTCCACCAGTCGTACCCTGTCCTCTCCATCTCCTCCCAGTTGTATGTCGGCAGAGCCCAGTTTTGTCCCTTGACGGCGAACATATCGGGCGGAGCGCCGGCCTGCATATCCATGTGGAACAGTTCTGGCGCGACCCATGTGTCCACGCTGTTGGCGTTCACCCCGATGGGTATGTCGCCTTTCACGACTACACCGCGCGTGTGTGCGTACTCCACGACCTCGCGCAGCTGTATGTGCAGATGAAATTGTGCGTACCACCATACTGCAATGTCGTCGAACCATGCGTGTGTGGGCGCACTGAGTGTGTCGGCCATGCTTTCCGTATAACGGCTGTATTCGCCCCATTGGCGGTAGTCGCACGTGCCGGTCTTGTCGCGCAGGCAGCAGTACACTGCGTATGGCTTGAGCCAATGCTCATTTTCTTTGTAGAATGCCTTGAATGCCTTGTCCTTCAGGAATTTCGTCTTGTTTTCCCTGTATGATTCGGCTATATATCTCAGTTTGAAGTTGATGACGCTCATGTAGTCCATCGCCGCCTTCGCGTTCAGTTCCGGTTGCAGGCGGGCGTATTCGCCACGGAGTGCGTTCCCCTCTGACAGCGGCAGCCGCTCTATGTCCATGAACAGCGGGTTGAGTGCGAAAGCCGATATGGCTGCGTAGGGTAGTACATCGGCCTCTGTGTGTGTGCCTGTCGTGTCGTTGAGCGGCAGCACTTGTATGAGTTTCAGCCCCGCTTTCGTGGCCCAGTCGGCCATCGGCTTGAAGTCCGTGAAGTCGCCGCAGCCGAACGACCGGTGCGAGCGCAGCGAGAACATCGGGATGCCGACTCCCGCCCCGCGCCACTTGCCGTTTGTCCTGATAAATGTGTCCGTGACAACCACTTTGCCCCCCTCCGGTGCGGCCGGGACTATGCGGTCCGGCCCCTCCTCGAAACAGCGGAATGTCCCCTCTGCGCGGTTGTATATGCCGTATTTATAATGTATCTCGCCTTTCAGGCGTGATGCGTCGATGCCGGCTTTCCACGTCGGGAACTCGCTGTTGTCCATCAGCAGTGGATTCTCGGTGCGCCATTCGCCAAGCTCTTGGCAGTTGCCGATGATGCACACGGCCTCGTCTCCCGTGAGCAACGGGGCTTTGACCGAAAACTCGTGCGATGTGCGCTGTGGTCTCTCCCCCTCGCAGGGCTTGCATTGTCCCCGCAGCAGCACATCGGTGAACGGCGTGGTAGTGAATGTGTTGTTGGGGTCTGATATGCTGTTCCATGCGTCGATGAAAACGCACTCCCTCTCCTTCGCGCCTATTTCCGTCGTTCTCTCGCCTCCCCATTCGCGCAGCGTCTCTCCGCCGTTGCTCTCTTTGACTATATACCTGTATCTCAAGGTGAACGGCTTGTTGTCCTTGGTCTCGATGCTGCCGCTCCACTCCTCTCGTGGCGCGTATTGCAGTGGAAACGCTTTCTCCTCGTCTCCGTTGCCCAGTTCCGGTATATTCCCCACCACATATAGCTGCTGCCCCCACCGGGTGTAGTAGTCGATTTTGAACGTAAGTTTCATGATTTTACCTTTTACTGATACCTTGAAATATGAGCGGTCACCGCCTGTGCCTGTCGGCCGTCCTTCTTGTGTACGCTGTCTCTGCCGATGTTAATCCGGCCTTGCGTCATCAGATACAAAATTACAACAAAATCATCGTTCTGCGCACCGCTTCTTCGCAATTCATCTATATGCCCTCCCTCTGTTTTGTGAATCAAAGTTAAAAACACGTACTCTCATGCCAGCCTCCAGCCACCCTCTCCCTATCCCTCCGCCATCCTCTTCTACATTCAACGACTAAATAAAACTTAAAAACACGTACTCTCCAACTGACTCCCAGCTACCTTCTCCTTATGTGTACGCTATCCCTGCCCTTGCAGAAAGCAGCCAAAGAGTTTAATAAAACGGGACTTCTGCTAAACTCAAAATGCCATATTAAAGATACGTTGTAAAAAAAAAAAACTGGCTTTCGCAGAAATATCAAAAACGTTCTAATGACCGTTTGGGGTTTATTAATGTGTGCGTATGACGGAAAAACATGCCGCTCAGGCCGTTGCTTTTCCGTCCTCTTTTTGTACCTTTGCACTCAGGTTTCAGGGTAAATCTGTCGGCGCGTTGCTGTTGCGCTATCGGTCTGTGCATCACGATGATGCCTGCTGTAGAAGAATAACTATATCTCTAAAAATAATCTCAATATCTCAATAGTCTATGTCTACATTACCATTTAAGGTCTTTTCGGGCACGGCGAGCCGCTATCTTGCCGAGAAGATCTGCAAGTCGCTTGGCTGCGAACTGGGTCAGGTGACCTACCAGCGTTTTTCCGACGGCGAGTTCACCGTCTGGTACGACGAGACAGTGCGCGGACGCTACGTCTACCTCGTGCAGTCCACGTTCCCCTCGTCCGACAATCTGATGGAGCTACTCCTGATGATTGATGCCGCAAAGCGTGCCTCGGCATATAAGATAATTGCCGTGATGCCCTATTTCGGATGGGCGCGTCAGGACCGCAAGGACAAGCCACGCGTGGCGATAGGAGCTAAGCTCATAGCCGACCTCCTCAGCGCGGCGGGCGTGGACCGCATCATAACGATGGACCTGCACGCCGACCAGATACAGGGCTTCTTCAATGTGCCGGTTGACCACCTCTACGCCAGCACCATCTTCGTACCGTTCATCAAGAGCCTAAATCTGGAAAACCTCGTGATAGCGTCGCCCGATGTCGGCGGCTCCAAGCGTGCGCACACCTATGCCAAGCATCTCGATGTGCCGCTCGTCCTCTGCCACAAGACCCGCGAAAAGGCCAACGTAGTGAGCAACATGAGCATCATCGGCGACGTTAAGGGTAAGAATGTCCTGATTGTGGACGACATTGCCGATACGGCCAACACACTCTGCAAGGCCGCAAACCTGATGATGGACAACGGCGCGCTCAGCGTCCGCGCAATGGTCACTCACCCCGTCATGTCGGGCAACGCCATAGAGAACGTGATGAACTCCAGGATGGAGCAGCTCATATTCACTGACTCCATCCCGTTCGATGTCTCGAAGTGCCCTAAAGTAAAGGTGATTTCGATAGCCGACCTCTTCGCCGACACTATCCAGAGCGTCTACAGCAACGAGTCGATAAGCAAGAACTACCTGCTGTAATCTCACTGGCAAATAAGCCCAAATCGGTTATTAGGCTTTGCTCTGATTTCTGTGTTTATGGCGAGTAGATTTATACGCACTTTCCCGAAGGCATAGCGGGCTATGTCAAGGAAAAATGCGTATAAAGATAGTGCAAGGTGAGCGCAACGACAATCAAACCTGTTTGTTGTCATTGCCGAACCGCAGCCTATCTTATCCAAAAGATGCCGTCAGAAACCGGAAATCAGCCAAAGAGTTTGGTAAGACAGACATTTTCTAAACTCAAAATGTCCTGTTGCATATAAAAAAGGATATCTGGTAAAACAACTGGCTTTCGAAAAGTCCCCGAAACGTTCTAATGTCCGTTTTGGGATAAGCAATGGGGGCTGATACGCATCGCGTATCAGCCCCCATTGTCTTGTATGTACCATTCCTTTTGTGTCAGATTTGTTTCACATACGCTCTGCGGCGCTTGTGTTGCAGCGTATCGAAATATTCCCAGTTCGACCTGTTCTTGGTGTTGTCCTCGAGTATGGCAGTCGTCTCCGCATATTTCACCCCGTATTTTATGAAATACGGCATCTGGTCATAGAAAAGCAGCGCGTTCACCCCCTTGTTCTGGTAGTCGGGACGCACGGCTATGAGCAGCAGGTCGAACACGTCTATCCTTTTTGTCTTCAGAGCCTTCAGTATGTGATACCACCCCGTGGGGAAAAGCCGTCCTCGGCACTTGCGCAGCGCATCCGATATGTCGGGCATACCCACGCCCACTGCCACTATTTCATCCTTCTCGTTGACAACCACTGTCACGAAGTCGAAATTCAGCATCGGGAAATACATCTTGCTGTAATACTCTTTCTGCTTGTCTGTGAAAGGCTGGAAATTATACAGCGGCCTGTATGCCTTGTCAATGACATCTATATACTCGAAGTTGGGATACTTGCGGGTGAGTTCCTTGGCTGATTTTATCTTGTCCACTCTGAGGTTATAGCGGTCCGTCACTATCTTCGCCACACGCTCCATCTTCTCCGGCACAGCGTCCGGCACGAACACACGGTACTCTATCCAGTCCGCCTCCTTCTCAAGCCCGTAGCCCTCGAAATGTGCCGGATAGTACGGATAATTGTATAGGCTTGCCATCGGCGAGTCATACTCATAGCCTTCTAACAGCAGACCCTGATGGTCGAAGTCGGTGAAGCCTACCGGCCCGTTTATTTCCGTCATGCCTTTCGACTTTCCCCATGCCGCTACGGCATCGAGCAGTGCCGCCGACACTTCCATGTCATCTATGAAGTCGAACCATCCGAAGCGCACTTTGCTTTTCCCCCAATGCTCATTGGCCTTATGGTTGATTATCCCCGAAATGCGCCCTACTATCTTCCCGTCTCGGTATGCGAGGAAATTCTTGTATTCGCTCACTTCTAATGCCGGGTTCTCCTTCGGGTTGAACGTGTTCATCTCGTCCAACTCGAGGCATGGACAATAGTTCTGGCAGTCTTTATATAATACCGTTGCAAAACGGATAAACGATTTCAATTCAGCCTTTGTGGTTACCTCTTTTATTGTAACAGCCATCGGT
>JADIMV010000110.1 GCA_017694515.1 Candidatus Aphodosoma intestinipullorum | reverse complement strand
GAGCGTCAGCGGGTTGTCCGTGAACGTGAGGCCGTGGTTGTCCTCCCAGCGGGTGAAGGCGTAGCCCTCACGGGGTGTGGCTGTGAGTGTGGCGGCAGTGCCTTCGGGGTAGCGTCCAGAGCCGGAAACTTCGCCCATCGCGCTGTCACAGAGGAGGGTGACGGCGAAGGTGTCGGGAGTGACGGGGGCGGCGGGCGCGAAGTGGGCTGTCAGCACGGTGTCTCGGGTCACTATGATGTCACGCGGGTTGGCGGTTACACTGTCGCTCCAGAGGGCGAAACGGTAGCCGGAGAGGGGCGTGGCGGTTATGGTGACTGTCTCGCCGTGGCGGGCGTAGGCCGTTGTGGGCGAGACTGAACCCATGGTGCGGTCGGCGGTGCGGACGGAGACGCGGTACTGGAACTCGGGGTCAAGGTCGAAGTATGCGGAGATTGTGGAGTCGGACGTGAGTGCGACGCGGCGGTACTGCTCAGTCGAGCCGTCGCTCCAGCGTGTGAAGCGGTAGCCGCGTGCGGGGTTGGCTGCGATGTATGGGTTGTCGCCATAGCGGTATACGCCCGTGCCTGTGACACCGCCCATGAGGGAGTCGGCGGAGAGGACGGTGATGGTCAGGAGGTCGCCGGACTCAATATTGAGGAAGTCGCGCCATACTGGGGCGGCGCGGTACTTGCCGATGGATGGGGCGGGGACTATGAGGCGGCATGAGGATTTGTCCACGCCGGAGAAGTCGTGTTCATCAACGGGTATAGGGTCGAGGATCGGCACTTCTATCTCGGAGAGGGAGACGCAGCCTGAGAAAGCGTAGTTTCCAATAGAGTCAATGGATGTGGGGAGGAGGACGGAGCGGAGTGCGGAGTCGCTCTGGCAGAGCGATGCGCTTATGGTCTTGAGGCGTGTCTGCGCGGAGAGGTCGAGGGAGTCGAGGGATGTGCAGCGAGAGAAGGCGGCCTCGCCTATGGAGCTGACGACAGAGCCGAGGAAGCGGACGCTGTCGAGACACAGGCAGTAGTCGAAAGCCCAAGGGGCTATGGACGAGAGTTCTATCGGGAGCTCTATGCCGCGCAGCAGAGAGCCGCTGAAACAGGATTTTGGAATGTGGCTGACGGAAGTATGGCCGAAATTTTCCGCCGTTTCGAGGGGCGAACAATGAAAGGCATATTCCCCAAGGATGCGCAAGCCATCATTAAAGACGAAATGGCGTATGTAGTCCGTACTGTCGTGAAAGTAAGGGAGCTGCCCTAAGTTGTTATAATGAGACGCAAAGGCTAATTCATTTACTGTGTCCACATTTTCAGGGAAGATGAGCGTGTCCTTAGGCAATGAAAACGGAATTGTGTACATTGTCCGGCCACTGACGGTATATAATACCCCATCGTCAGACTTGAAGTATGGATTGTCAGGATCAACGACAATTTTCTCCAAACTGTGGGTCTCCAAAGCGAACAGTGGATCTATGTGATTAGTTTTAGCAGGGATAACAATCGAGTCAAGGGCATAGCAGGCATTGAAGACATACGGGCCTATATATATCAACGAGTCAGGCATGTTTATATCTGTAAGATTTAAACAGCAATCAAATGTACTGCCCCAAAAATGCGTCAGGCCGTTTGGAACACGTATCTTTTCTATCCATAAACAGCCGTAGAAAGTTCCTGTTGCGTTATAATAAAGGGAGTCGAGCGAGGTGCAGGAGATGTCAGCCTCAAGCAGATGGGCACAACCGGCCAATGTTGCGTATCGCGGATTTCGGCCTGATGCAAATAACCGTTTTATCCCTACAGGACGTTCATATAAAAAATAATCTGCGGGTCTGTCAGGGTCATACGAAGCCATACAATTGTCTATCTTCTGTAAATTAGGAGGAAGAATGAGTGTATCTATATCAATGGCTTTTGTTAAATAGGATGTTACTGGAATGTCAGTTATGTATATAGCATTACGGAAATCCACTTTAGTGATGTGTGCCGGATTGCTATAATCATCGGATGACGGGAATACCGGATTATACGTGTGGGCGGTTATTTTATATTCCGTATCATCACGAATTATGGATGCAGGTATGGAGACATAGGGCTGTTCAAAAATATAGTCAATGCTGACTTCACGGGCGGTATCAGAATCGGCGGTTATGATGTAGCGGACGTTATCATATATAACGGTGTCGCCGACGGCAGGGAAAGCTAAGCCCGCGAGGAGCGGGCTTAGCAAGAGGGTTAAAGCCAATAGTTTACGCATAGTTGTATGGCATTAATGTACGACTATCTTTTCCTGTGAGATGCGCTCGCCGGTGGCATCGTCTGTGACGATAATGATATAGATTCCGGCGGGGCAAGATACGGAAACCTGCTCTACGGGAGACGTGAGCTGCGATGAATATACTTCCACACCATTTGTACTGTATATGCGTGCGGTCAGGCTGCTATCAATGTTCTTCTCAAAATAGAGTGTCTCGCCGGAGCGCAGGTTAGTCGGATAAATGCCCAGCGCAGCGGGAAGTTCAATATTCTCAGAATCTTCAATCTCCATACGCCCGGGGGCTTCCTGTCGCATTGGCACTATCTGAGAGCCCTGATATGCGCCGATGTCAATGGATGTGCCGCTGACACGCATAACCCCAATGATGTCATAAGGGTCATTCAAAGTCTGGATGTATGACATGATATGATTAATGTCTCCACCGGCAGTGGTGTACGGGTTAGGCACGCAGGCATACGGGTCGTCAGGATTGCCGCTTGTAAACTCAAGATTGACGCCGCTGTAATTGCCTATACCAGTGTCGTAGAAGTCGGTAAAATCATCGACTACGGAGTTATACACATAGACCGGCCAATATCCGCTCACGGTTGTTGGCGTGTTGGTTACAATGGAGTTTTTCAGTTCATAAGTATCCTGAGTGCGCAGATACAAGTTCATAAACTCACTACAGCTGTTGTCTGCGATGGTTGTATTTATGAACTTAACGCCATATCCACATTGGGCTATGCGGGTACAGCTGTTGTTGGCAATCACAGAATTGATGATGGCAAGATGAGCTGAGCCATTAGGGATGCCTTCTACAAAAATCAGACTGCCGGAGCCGTCCGTACCTTCAAAACGACACCTGTTGATTATGGTGTTAACTGTGTATACCAATCGTAGAGCCAGACTTTCCTGAGAACCTGTCCCTCTAAGCGTAAGTCCGTCAACGACCGTTGTCCCGGCGAAATTTGTCTCGAGCCAAAGGGCAGGATAAATGTACGACGAGCCTGTGCTGCCGTCATTCCTGCCCTCGATTATAGTCCTGTTGGCCGGATCGTCAAGATCCCTGAATGAAGGCATGGGCAGAATCTCATTACCGGAGAAACCGCCAAAAATCTTTACGCTTGTAATGTTCGATTGTCCCCAAATCTTGATAGGCCCGTATGTGCCGGCTTTGAGGTAGAAAGTCACATCCCCGCTCACATTGTTGATGATGGAGTTGATTGACGGGGCAGCATCGCTCCAACTTAAACCGGTTTGTGTACCACTACCGCCCGGGGCGATGTAGTACGTTGTCGGTTGTGCGCTGAGTGCTCCCGAGAGGAGGAACAGCGCGGCTACTAAATATAATATACGTTTCATAATAGATAGTTTAAGGTTTTGTATCCTCCTGTCTTCTGTAATCGAGGAGGAACGGTTTGAGAAAAAATGTTTTCGGCAAAATTGCGCTGCCGAGTGCGCACAGCCTAAAAAACAGGGCGGAATAATATGAACCAAACGTATGTAGAGTTTCGAAATGTGGATTTGCCTCACGTGGGGTGCGCGTATGAGCAGAAGAGGTTTGGCACAGCGCGGCACTCCGTGCGGCCTGCCAGAAGACACTCAACAGAAAGGGACAGACCGCCGTGAGGCAGACCGCTCCTTGATAATCTGGAAGAAAGTGTGTGAACAGAAACGTTTCATAGATACTTAGATAATGTGATTAATAAAGTTCTTTCTGTG
>JADIMV010000109.1 GCA_017694515.1 Candidatus Aphodosoma intestinipullorum | reverse complement strand
GCAGGCGGGAGATGATGACTATGATGGAGGGTGAGGAGTATGCTGAGGATGAGGCTGTTGCGGAGGCGTTTCGTCCGAGGAGCAGGTGGGCTGAGGTCAGCGTGAGGCGGGCGAGGATGTATGAGGAGAGGAGGGGGAGGTATGGCGTTTTGCCGGATACCTCCGGTGACTGGTAGTGATTTTGTGTGGTGGATTATGGGGGCTTTGCCCTAAGCTCCGGTGATTTTCTTTATGAGATTATGGGGAGGCGTTATGGGTTATGGACTATGGGGGCTTTGCCCCCTATACCCCCAGTTACTTTCTTTCTGTAGCAAAAGAAAGTAACCAAAGAATGCCACCGCCCGGATGTCTCCGCGACGCTACGAGCTGCGAACAGACGGCTACAAGTCCTCAACTTGCCTTGCGCTGCCGCGCTGCGGCTTCAGACACACGGACTTGTTTAACGCCGTCTGTACGGCTCTCCGCTGCTACGACATAATGGCGGAAAATGGAAAGCGGTTGGGACATTGTTTATGTGGCCTGACGGCCACCTCCAAGAGTGGAGGGTTGGCGTGATGTTGAAATGATGTGTATGCGGCAGGGTTTTGGCAATCGGGGCTGTCTGCCCCGTACCCCGAGTTACTTTCTTGCTACAGCTCAAGAAAGTAACCAAAGAAAGCCGCCGCCAGACTTCGTTACGCTGTTCGTGATTATCGGCTACGCCTCAGCATAGCTCAAACTGCGTTTGGCTCTGCATTCGGCTTGCACGATAATTCCCTCATATTTACGACGCTTGTCGGCTAAAAGTCCTCAACTCGCGCTCCGCGCTCAAACACACGGACTTTCTTAACGCCGCCTGCGCTGTAAATATGGGTCACATCCGTAATGGCGGAAAAAAGAAAGCGGTTGGAACATTTTTTATGGCCTGACGGCCACCTCCAAATGGCGGAGGTGTGAAAATAAAATAGAAAAAAGGCTTTGAAGATTGTGCGCCTTGTGTGCGCAGTGGGAAAAGGTCAAATATTAACCCAAATAATTAACACATTAAAATCTAAATCTGTATGAGAAGACCGAGATTCTTTTTGCTGATGGTCCTGCTGGCCATCATGCCGGGTGTTCTGTTCGCACAACAGAGCGTCCTTGAAGAGGGGTTCGAGTCGACTTCGGCGGGGTCACTCCCGTCGGGATGGACTCAGGAGCCTGGCGGTGCGGCCAAGACGTGGGCCGTTGAGGTAGATGAGGGTAACAACCTCTTCGACCCGGCTGCCTGTGCCACTGGCAAAGGCCGCATCAAGTTAGTGACAGGGAGCGGCAGCAGCCATGAGGAAGTGCTGCTCATCTCCCCAGTGATCGATATCACCACGCTGGCCGAGCCGATACTCGTGTTCGACTATGCGGCTATCCGCCATTCGACCGGCGATGTCGATTCTCTGAAAGTGTACTACCGTCTGCGCAGTGACCGCGACTGGGTTATGGCGCGGGCATACGGCGAGGCGGACAACTGGGTGCATGACACCATAGACTTCACGTCGAAGACCCCATCGTTCCAGATAGCTTTCGGCGGTGTGGACAACGGTGCGCGCGGCGTGGTGCTTGACAACATCAAGGTCACAAACCGTCCGCAGGCACAGTCCGTTACGGGCGTGGAGCTGTACAACCTTATCCACAACGAGGGCAAGATGCGCTGGACAGGGCCTGCGACAGCATCGTATAACATCAAGATAGCGACACAGGAGCTGGCTAATCCGTCGACAGCCACAGAGGCAGACGGCGTGTATATCACAGGGCGCGTGGAGTATGAGACCACTTTCAGAATGAACGCATCCGACAACAAGGCTCTTACGCCCTCGACCGAGTATTGGTATTATATCCAGACCGATATGGGTTACGGCGATGTGAGCCCGTGGGTGTCCGGCAAGTTCACCTCGGCCTGCGAGCCTGTGCAGAACTTCGCGACAGGGTTTGACTCCGAAGAGGACATTGCCTGCTGGGTGACCATAGGCGAGGCTTCCGGCACATGTATTGCCACAGCACCGACTGTTGCACGCAGTGCAGTGGTACAGAGCGGCGTGTCAACGACCGGTGAGCCGGTCATGATGCAGACAAGAGCGGCTTCCCCCCATTCCGGAGCAAGTGCGCTTTGGATGCCTGTATGGGCGCGCGGCAGCGAAGGCTATTCAAGGGTCTATGCCGTGTCACCGCGTCTGGCCGACGACGTGAACCTGAAGGATATGCAGCTCTCGTTCTGGGTGTACACGACATCGAAGCAGATACACCTGAAAGTGATAGTGTCGGACTGGCCGGACGACTTCTCCAACGCCGAGGACGCGGGCGAAATCTCCGTGCGCACCACTCAGCAGTTCGAGCAGATAACGCTGACTTTTGAGGACATCACGACTTCGGGCAAATATGTGGTCTTCATGATAGACGGCAGCGAGGAGTATATCGCCATGCCGCAGTTCCCATACGTGATGATAGATGAACTTGTGCTTGAGGCGAAGGGAGCTTGTACTTCAGAGACCAAGGTGGTGATGTTCTCCACACCGAGGGTTTCAGGCTCTACGGCAGAGCTGAACTGGAACAGGAGCGGTGCGGTGAAATATGATGTCAAGGTAGGTACATCGGCCTTCAATCCGGCTACTGACGCGGGGACAGTGTTCGACGGCCAGATAGATACTCTCGGAATAGCGCTGAAAGACCTGAAGCCAGCCATGAGGTACTACTACTATGTGCGCCCGATATGCGCCAGTGGAGTAGTCGGCACATGGTCGAACTCGCAGACTTTCGATACCGACTGTCTTGAAGAGGGTGTCGATATACCGCTGCGCGAGAACTTCGATGCCATAGAGTGTAAAGAATATGCACAAGTGGGACTGCCCGTATGCTGGAGCGAGAAGTCCGCTTCGGGCAACTCTATATATGTCACAAGGTCTAATTATGCCAATTCGCTATATAACTATGTGACGACTTATACTTCAGGAGTTTCATATATGATTA
This sequence comes from Candidatus Aphodosoma intestinipullorum, assembly GCA_017694515.1. GTDB lineage: Bacteria > Bacteroidota > Bacteroidia > Bacteroidales > Paludibacteraceae > Aphodosoma > Aphodosoma intestinipullorum. Next base: position 6,036 of record JADIMV010000109.1, on the reverse strand, counting down.
CTCCGAAAATCAAGCCTGATCTGAAGGAGGTGCAGCTGCGCTTTGCGTACAGCATAGATCAGGCGAATATACCCTTGGAGGTAGGTGTGATAGAAGACCCGAACGATGACGCTACATATACGAAAGTGGCTGAGTTCATACCAGCAAGCACAGGTTCGTGGAATAACTATGCATGGGAGAACGCGACTGTTATCTTCGACAGCTATACCGGTACGGGCAAATATATAGCGTTCAAGTTCCCGACATCCGGTGTTTCGTACAGGATAGACGATGTGGTTGTAGAAGACAAGTCGGCCTGCGCTGAACCTACGGAGTTCCGCAGCACCGGGGCTACGACCACGACCATCACCTTCGACTGGACACCTTCGGAGAACAACGAGACTGAGTGGGCTATGGCCTACGGCAAGAAGGGCGCAGTGCTCGGCATGAACACCGAGGAGGTGACCGGCATCACAAAGCATCCATATACGCTTGAAGATCTGGATGAGAACACTGAGTACGACGTTTATCTGCGCTCTGTCTGCGGCCCTGACGCTCTCGGGCAGTGGCTCGGGCCTATCTCGGCCAAGACCATATCGCCCGCCCAGCCGGACTACTCGTGCGACTTCGAAGGCTCTGAGGCAGGCGCATGGACACTGAAGAACGGCGCGCAGACCAACGCATGGATTGTAGGCGACGCTGTGAAGGACGAGACCAATACCGTCACCTCTTCGGCTGCGGGCAAGGCTCTCTATATATCGGATGACTACGGTACATCGAACATGGCTACGCCACAGACGACGTTTGCATACGCCACACGCCTGTTTGAACTTGAGGCCGGGCTGTTGGATTTCGAGTTCGACTGGAGGCTCAACGACTACGGCAAAAGCTATATACTGCCGTTCCTTGTGCCGGCTGACATTGCGATAGAGGGCGGACAGTATACGGATGGTATCTATAAGGTAAATCCTGAATCACCGCATGGAGAACCTTATTACAATTATGACTGGGAGGATGAATCACGCTATGACTGGGGCGGGTGGATATATCTGACCGACCAGGAGATACTGGTGGCAGAGGATGCCGACTGGCATCACTACAAGTACACCTATCAGCTGCGTGAAAGCGGACGTTATAATCTTGTTCTTTTATATCATTATGATAGTTACAGCGGCTCACGCAGCCAGTCGGCAGCGGTGGACAATGTGAAGGTGACCAAGAACACGACCGACTGTCTCACTCCGGAGGATATCCGTGTGTTCGACATCACGCAGACCACAGCGAAGATAGAGTTCCTGAACTACAACGCCGACCAGTGGAAAGTGGTTGTTACGACCGACACATTAGAGACCATCGAGGAGATGGAGGGCGCTACCGTGTGCGACACCGTGCTGTTTGCAAGTACGATGAACAAGAACCCGCTGGAGATTACCGGACTGACTTCGGACACATATTATAATGTCTATTTCCGTCCGACCTGTGCGGGTTCAGAGGAGAACTGGGCTTCGGCAAGCTTCACCACGATATGCGAATCGGCTGAAGTGCCGCTCTACTATGACTTCGATGCGGAGAACTCCGACGGACAGACGTATGAGGAGAACGGCTTTATGCTCTGCTGGAGGAGGATACCGAGCGATGTTAGCGAGAACTCATGGGGTATGCTTACGAGCAGCAACGGCGCATATACAGTGATAGGCAAGTTCCCGTCATACGATACAGAGCTGCTGGCGACCAACATGACGAATATGCTGATGTTCAAGACGAGCTCTCCAGACGGTACGCCGTATGCGGCCTCACCGGAGATGAAGCCGGATGTGAAGGCTCTGCAGCTGAGCTTCCGCGCCATGAGCGAGTACGACTATGCAAACTATCCTTATGAGATAGAGGTAGGTGTTATGACCGACCCGCTGGACACAGCGACATTCGAGCTTGTGGAGACCGTCGCGCCGCGCTATGCGAACCAGTGGAAGACATACAATGTCTACTTCGACGGTTATGCAGGTACTGGCAAGTATATCGCTATGCGTGTTTCCCCGATGCAGTACCATAGCGGCACGATGTATGTGGATGACCTGAAGATAGACTCCATATCGGGCTGCGTTCCGCCGAGGGAGATAACCGTGGAGAACATCACATCGAACAGCGCGGATATAAGCTGGCGCGTGGTAGGCGAAACGGGCAACTATCATGTGAAGGTTGCCACAGAGCCGATAGGCAGCTGGCAGGAGAGCACCAATGTCTATGACGAAGTGGTGATGGGCGACAACAAGCTGCACATCGACGGCCTGCGCTCATCGAAGATGTACTATGTATATGTACGCACGGTATGCGAAGATGAGGCTGACGGCGACTACAGCGAGGGCATCAGCGAGGCAACGTTCCGCACGGAGTGCGGCACAGAGGAGGTGCTGCCCTACTATGAGGACTTCGAGAGCTATGAGCTGAACGAAGTGCCGAGCTGCTGGACGATAGTAGAAGAGCCGACCTATGGCGGAGTACGCACACAGTCGCTGCACCTCTCACAGGCGGGCGTAGATGTGGTAGGCAAGTCGATAGGCAAGTTCTCGCTGACGCTCAACAGCGACAACTACTTCCGCACGATAGTGGCACTGCCGGCAATGGGTGCTGAGAAAGTGAGCGAACTGAGCCTCACGTTCCAGGGCATGGCCTCGACGAACAACATGATAGTTGGTGTCGTATCTGACCTGAATGACCCTGAGTCGTTCACAGTGGTAGACACCTGCACAGTGCCTGTGAACTACACATGGTGCGACTTCCGCGTGGACTTCAGCAGCTACACCGGCACCGGCAAGTACATAGCGTTCTATTTGGAGAAGTCGTTCTTCGGCAACTCGTTCTATTTGGAGAACGTGATGGTGAGAAAGAGCTCCGTGCTTTGCGCCGATGCCACCGCGCCTCAGGTGCTGAACGTCACCTCGACTTCGGCCACTGTGCGCTGGGCGGACAACCCGTCGGTGAGCGCGTTTGAGCTGAAAGTCTCGACGGACGACATCAACCCGGAGATTGAGGACGGCGACGTGTTGAACGGCGAACAGTACACCACGCTCTCGGCGACGCTCGAGAACCTCAACCCGTCACAGGAGTACTACGTATATATACGCAACGTCTGCGACGGCAACTCGGCCGGTTACTGGTCAGACGCCACGACATTCCTGACACAGTGCGAGAATCCGGAGCCGATACCGTACAATGAGGACTTCATGAGCTATCAGGACATACAGGATATGGGCTTCTTCCCCGACTGCTGGAGGAGCAGGGTGATCACCTACGGCTCCATCTCGCCGGCTGACCAGACAGACCCGTATGTGGAGAACGCAGTCACGAGGTCCATGTTCATGAAGGCGGTCTATGCAGAGGACGACAACTCGTATGCAGTGGTCGATGTGGCTACTCCGGCGATAGACTTCGGCGAGGCCGGCGTGGGCGGCCACTACCTGGAGATGAACGTCAAGTCATCGGCTGCGGAAGGCCCGATTTACGTCGGCATGATGTCAGACCCGTCCGACGCTACGACATTCGTGGCATACGACACCATCAGGGTGAACACGGCGAACGAGTGGGAGAAGCACGTGGTGAACTTCCTCTACCACGAGGGGGATGAGAAACACATAGCGTTCCGCATCAACTCACTCGATGCCGGTACGACATATCAGGTGAATATCACGGATATAAAGGTGGATGTGCTGCCCGACTGTATGCCGCCGTTCCGCGTGAGGGCGGATGTGCGTCCGAACAAGGCGTTCATCACATGGATGCCGGGCGACAAGGTGAACACGACGTGGAAGTATTATATCAGCACATCGAAGATGCCGCAGATACCGTTCACTGACGAAGAGTGGGAGCAGAATAACGCTTACAGCGAGATGAACGTAGTCAAGGAGACATCGGAGACTTCTGTCACTGTCAACGGACTCGAGGACTGGACTAACTACTACATGTATATCAGGACAGCAGGCGAGGATTGCGAGGAGTTCTACTCACTGCCGATACAGATGCTCCAGAGCCGCGGCTCATGCGGCAACACTGCATGGGAGGATCTGCCGTACACGACAGACTTCTCGAACTACGGTTTCGGGGCGGAAGACACGACATACAGCGCATATCCGGACTGCTGGGAACGCGAGGACGGCTATGAGGGCGACCCGATAGCCTACCCGTATATCACGGAGGACAGCGCGCTCTACTTCAAGTCGGTGCTTGATACAGTATGCTATGCTTACCTGCCGAGAGTATCGACCTATGCGGACACTGTAATCACGAAGTCGCAGGTGCGCTTCACTGCCAAAGGACTGACGGAAGGTGCACAGGCAGTGGTAGGTGTATCAGCAAGTTATTCAGAGGGTTATCCTGCCGTATACTATTATGTATTCGCTCCGGTTGATACCATAGACTTGACAGAAGAGTGGACGGAATACGTAGTGGAGTTCGAAGATTTTGAATGGGATGAGAATGACGAGAGGTACTACAACCGGTATCATGTGACTCTCGGTGTCAATGAAGGCGGCGAGTATAAGATTTCTGACCTCGCATGGGAGGAGATACCGTACTGCTACACTCCGGAGATGACGCTGAATGAGTATGACCAGACGAGCTTCAGGGTAGACTGGACGAAACTGGACGACCAGGATCGCTGGGAGGTGGCCTACGGCGAGGCAGGTTTCGATCCGGCGGAGGCAGACCTCATACCGAGGACAGACACCACATATACAGTGGTCAACCTGAGAGAGGGCACACCGTATGAAATCTACATGCGCTCACAGTGCGGCAACGGGCTGAGCAGCGACTGGGCACACATGTACGTGACCACGAAGCAGAACCCCGCACAGTATCCGTATGAGAGCGGCGACCTGTCGGACGGTACGGTGATAGACGCAGACACGATATGCTACGCATACCGCACTGTGGATATGCCGGCCGGCCCGCACAAACTGGCGTTCGACTGGAAACTCGAAGACAATGCAGAAGCATGGCTGAGGGTGTTCCTCGTACCGGAGGATGTGATGATTACGGCGGATGCGGACTTCGGCCTGACGGAGACCACTCAGCCGGAGAACTGGACGGAAATCAAGACGCTGAAGGGCGAGACCGCATGGCTGCCCTCGGAGTATGACATGTATGTAAGCAAGGCGACGTCAGGCGCGGTGAACATCGTGTTCGTATGGTTCAAGAGCGGCGCGGACGTGAAGGAGGTAGTCCGCAACGTGAAGACCCTCTCATCGATGGAGTGTACTGTGCCGGAAGAGCTGACCGCATCGCAGATTACGGCGACATCGGCCGTGCTGAGCTGGGAGAGCTACAATGCCGACGCATGGGATATGAACTGGTGGGAGACATCGAACCCCGGCGGGTCACAGACTGTACTGGACGTGACACCGGGCTATGTCCTGAGCGGCCTGCAGCCAGACACGGAATATACCTTCGAGGTAAGCTCGCAGTGCAAACCGGGAGAGTACTCCGAAGCATTCACATTCCGCACGGCGTGCGCACCGATAGACACACTCGTAGAGACGTTTGACGATGGAGTAATCAACGGCTGCTGGAAACAGTACCACGGTCTGTTTGATGAGGTAGTCGCCGACCCGACCAAACTGATACCTGTTGAGGACGTGTGGACAATCTCAGACATGGCAGTGATCGGCAGCAGCGGCACTCCACATGTGAAACTGACCGTTTCGGGCAGCGACTGCGCGAACTGGCTTGTTTCCCCGGCAATCAATATCAATGAGAACAGCGCATTGTCGTTCGACCTCGCGCTCACCGCATACGGCACCAACGGCCCGATAGCGAGCGAGATAGGACAGACGGACGACAGGTTCATCGTGGTCATCTCGGACGACGAGGGACGTACGTGGAACAGCGCGAACGCTACGATATGGGACAACGCGAAGGGTCTGAACAAAATCTATAACCGCATAGGCAACAAGGCGAGCCGCATAGAGGTAGACCTCTCGGCTTATACGGGCAAGACCATCCGCATAGGGTTCTACGGCGAGTCGACCGTGGCTCTCGAGAGCAACGATATCCATATAGACAGCG
>JADIMV010000108.1 GCA_017694515.1 Candidatus Aphodosoma intestinipullorum | reverse complement strand
CATATACGCGACCTGAAAGAGAGGGAATTCGGTATAGATGTGGAGCATCAGTTCAAGCCCGACTATGTAGTGCCGGACGATAAGAAAAAGCTTGTCTCTGAACTGAAGAAGGCCGCAAACGGAGCAGAAACCGTATGGCTCGCGTCCGATGAAGACCGCGAAGGAGAGGCGATAGCATGGCATCTGTACGAGGAGCTCAAGCTGAAACCGGAAAAGACCCGCCGCATAGTATTCCACGAGATAACAAAGACTGCCATACTCAACGCGATAGCCAACCCACGCAACATAGACATCAACCTCGTCAACGCGCAACAGGCACGCCGTGTGCTCGACCGTATAGTAGGCTTTGAACTGTCGCCGGTACTGTGGCGCAAGATAAAGCCGTCGCTCTCAGCCGGGCGCGTACAGTCGGTGACGGTCAGACTTGTAGTCGAACGCGAACGCGAAATCAACAACTTCAAGGCCGAAGCCTCGTTCCGCGTGTCGGCCATATTCACGGCTACCGACACGAACGGAGAAAACACATCGTTCAGCGCAGTCCTGAAGAACCGTTTCACTGAGGAGAAAGACGCACTCGCATTTCTCGAACACTGCAAGAACACGACATTCACGATAGAGGACATCGAGACGCACCCAACGCGCAAAAGCCCCGCCGCACCGTTCACTACCAGCACATTGCAACAAGAGGCATCGCGCAAGTTCGGCTTTCCGGTATCGGTCACAATGCGTGTCGCGCAGTCGCTCTACGAGTCGGGAAAAATCACATATATGCGTACGGACTCCGTAAATCTGTCAGACCTCGCCCTCGCGACATCGAAAGCCGAGATTGAGGCCATGGCGGGCAAGGAGTATCACAAGATGCGCCGATACCATACAAAATCGAAAGGCGCACAGGAGGCGCATGAGGCCATCAGACCAACATACATGAACCAGCACAGCATAGAAGGCACAGCGCAGGAAAAACGCCTGTACGACCTGATATGGAAACGCACCATAGCATCGCAGATGGCTGACGCGGAGCTTGAAAAGACCACAATAACCATAGCTGTAGGCGGAAGCCGCGAACAGTTCATAGCCACAGGCGAGGTGATGAAATTCGACGGTTTCCTGAAAGTCTACATGGAGTCAAGCGATGATGAGAACGACAGTGAACAGGAAGGCATACTGCCTAAGCTCGCCAAAGGACAGCAAATTACGCAGGAGCAGATAGTGGCTCAGCAGCGTTTCAGCCAGCACCCGCCACGCTATACCGAGGCATCTCTCGTACGCAAACTCGAAGAACTGGGAATAGGCCGCCCGTCGACATACGCGCCAACGATATCCACGATATTGAACCGCGAATACGTAGAAAAAAAGGAGATAACAAACGAAGCGCACGACTACCGCATACTGACTCTCAAGAACGGGACTATCAAGGCCGCTACACAGACAGAAAAACCCACAGTCGAGAAAGGAAAACTGACTCCGACAGACATAGGCATTGTCGTGAACGATTTCCTCTGCGAGAATTTCCCGCGCATAATGGACTACAATTTCACCGCAAAGGAGGAGGAACAGTTTGACGAGATAGCAGCAGGCAAGGAGCTGTGGACAAAGAATATAGAGGAGTTTTACAACGATTTCCACCCCACTGTGGAAAGTGTGGCCAAATCTACCGGGAAAAAGGCAGGCGAACGGCTTCTCGGCACAGACCCCGCAAGCGGCAAGCCTGTTTTCGCAAAAATAGGACGTTATGGAGCGATAGTCCAGATTGGCGAGGCATCCGACACGGACAAGCCGCGCTTCGCATCGCTCCGCACGGGGCAGACCTTGGAGAGCATCACTCTCGAAGAGGCTCTCGAACTTTTCAAACTGCCCCTTTATCTCGGTGAATATGAGGGAGAAAAGGTGACTGTGGCAGTAGGACGTTTCGGCCCGTATGTACGTCACGGCAACAGCTATACCTCTGTTCCAAAGGGAGAAGACCCGCTGTCAGTGACGCTCGAAAGAGCCATTGAAATCATCGAAGCGAAACGCCGTGAGGACAAAAACAAGGAAATAAAGAAGTTTGAGGCAGAGGATATACAGGTGCTTAACGGGCGTTACGGCGCATATATAGCACATGCCGGTACGAACTACAAGATACCCAAGGGCAATGATCCCGCCATGCTGACTTTGGAAGAGTGCAAAAAAATCATCTCTGAGGCAAAAAGCAAACCAGCGTCTGCCACAAAGAAAAGAACAGCGAGAAAGAAATAGACCATACCACACCACAGGTAACTCTGCGGTTTTTACCCAAATTAAAAGGGCGGCTACACTATGGCCGCCTTTTATTTATACCATCAAAAGACAATGAAACGGGGATAACAGCCATAAAACGCCGTATTCCCCACTACCGCATGAAGTAAAAGAGGCATTCAGAAACGCTTCAGCACTTCATATATGAGGCCGCTCTCAAATCCGCGCCCGGCGGCATAACGCATCAGTTTTGCATTGCGCTCCCTTGTGTCGCTCCACTTCATGGTTCCCAATTTCGCTTCCAGCAGACGGTATAGCGTCTCTTCATACGCTTCATCGTCTATGGTCTGCAACGCCTCCTCCACAATGTCATCAGCAATGCCCTTTGCAAAAAGCATGAGAGAAATCTTACGTCTGCCCCATTTGTTATAATTGAATTTATCATGCACATACGCTTTGGCATAACGCCTTTCGTCAATGAAGCGCTCTCGCTCCAGTTTTTCAATAACCGCCTCACTCTCTTCGCCCGACATACCCCACTGGCGCAACTTCTCAGCCACTTCACTGCGACAACGCTCGGCCGATGTGCAATAGGCCGCCGCCTTATTCAATAACTTAACAAACAAAAGTTCCTTCATATAGATATCTCCCTGAATATTATAATTTTATAGCTCTCAACATACGCGGTCGGCCATCCAAATCGCGGCGCAGCTCCACATCGGCAAAGCCCATAGAAGAAACCAACTGTGCGGTCTCCTCGCCAAGTAGCCCGTTTATCTCGAAATAAAGCGTACCACCGGCAGACAACGCGCCGCGAGCATAGGCCGCTATAGCCCGATAGAACAGCAACGGGTCATCGTCCGGTACAAACAGAGCGGCAGAAGGCTCATAATCAAGCACATTACGCTCCATCCCGGCACGCTCCCGCTCCATGACGTATGGCGGATTGCTCACTATCACATCGTACAGCGGCATATCCGGGACAACGGTCGACAATATATCCATCCGCCTGAATTTCACCGTTGCACCGAGTGAGGCGGCATTGCTTTCCGCAACGCGCAACGCCTCCGGAGATATGTCCACAGCATCTACATTGACACCGACAATAGACAAGGCAAGCGTGACGGCAATGCAGCCGCTCCCGGTGCCGATGTCAAGGATGCGCCGCGCCATGCCCCGTTCAGACTCCGCCCTGATGACCCACGAGACAAGTTCCTCGGTCTCAGGACGCGGGATAAGAACTCCGGGAGCAACGGAAAAACGCCGTCCGCAGAACCATGCGCAGCCGAGGACATACTGCAACGGCTCATATTTTTTCAGCCTGCCGACAATGGAACTCAATTCCTCAAGCTGCCGGTCAGTAAGTTCCACAACATCAGAGGCGAGCAACGATGTATAGCTCATGCCAGACACGCTGCACACCGCCTCACGCGCCACAGCTTTAGCCTCATTTTCAGGATATATGGCCGACAGCTCCCCCGATATACGGCAAATCACCCTACGCAATTCCACAAGTCACTCTCGAAACTACTCCCTCAATCAAAAAAAAGCCGATGCACACCGGAAGCCACACCCCGAAAAAGGCTTTTTACCCGGCGCACATCGGACCATATATCTACTCTACGCGACTCCAATCAGTCGTTTATCAGCATAGGCATAAGGAGCATAAGCAAATCCTCGTCCTGCTCGTTCTCGAACGGAAGGATGATGCCCGCACGCGACGGGTCGGCCAGCTCCATGATAATGTCAGCCGAAGATATGCCGTTCAATATGTCGATGAGCAACGGAGCCTTGAAGCCTATGTGTAT
>JADIMV010000107.1 GCA_017694515.1 Candidatus Aphodosoma intestinipullorum | reverse complement strand
CTTGAGGGTCTCGTGGGCTCGGAGATGTGTATAAGAGACAGAGATGCGGGGTGGGTCAATGTATGCGACTGCCGCCGCGCTTCGTGATGCGCCGCGTCAGCCGGATGTTCACGGCTGTGTAGAGCAGTATGTCGGCGGCGAGGAGCACATTGACATTGACGCAGCGTGACAGCCAGATGTTGATGAGCGTAAAGACGATGGCCGCCGCTATGATGACGGTCATTGCCTGCCGCTGTGTCATGCCCACGGCGAGGAGCTTGTGGTGTATGTGGTTCTTGTCCGCTATGAATGGGCTGCGCCCTGAGCGGAGGCGGTGTATCACTACACGCACCACATCGAAGCAGGGTATGAAGAGCGGGGAGAAGGCCACGATGAGCCGGTTGCATTCCGCACTGACACCTGCCTCCGGGACTGTCCGCGCTACTTGTATGCTGAGGTAGCAGAGGATGAAGCCTATGGTGAGAGAGCCTGTGTCGCCCATGAATATCTTGCGCCCGCGCTGCGGGTTGCCGAATACATTATAATAGAAGAAAGGGATTATCGTGCCGAGTGTGGCGAAGGCCAGGAGTGCGCAGACGTATTTGCCGGAGGAGAGAAGCTCCACGCCGTAGAAGAGCAGCGCGACTGCGCTGAGGCCGGAGGCAAGGCCGTCGATACCGTCGATGAGATTAACCGCATTTATTATGAAAACCACGATAAACACGGTCAGAGGCCATGCTGCCCAAAGGGGCAGAACTCCGATGCCTGCCACGCCGAACAGCGAACCGACGGACAGGCCGGAGACCACAGTGAACAGCCCGCAGAGAATCTGCACGGCGAACTTTGCGCGGTAGCGCACGCCTATGAGGTCGTCGGCTATGCCTACGAGGTAGAGCACTATGAGTGAGCAACAGGCGAAGGAGAGCTCTGTGGCCTCTGCGCCTATCTGTAGATGTAGACGGCTGTCGCCCATGAGGAGCGACACTCCGGTGAGCAGCAGGAGGGAGAAAAAGATGACCGGAAGGAAAGCCATGCCCCCGAGGCGCGGGACGGCGCAATGGTGCAGCTTCCTCTCGTCAGGCCTGTCGAACAGACGCTTGCGGAACGAGATGAGCAGTATCTTGGGTATCAGTACCCCGGCTGAGACCATGCCCAGCACAAGCACTGCCACTATGTCAAACCATAAGTATATGTCCAAATTTACCAAATCTGTTTTACAGTTATTCCGTCGTGTCCGGACGGCTGCGCAATGAGTTTACAAATGTAGGCAAAACCTGTGACATGGCAAAGGCACAGGAAAACGGGGTCGGCGTAGCGTGCCGGAAAGGGCGGAGACAAGGGGACAGGGCAGGGCGAGGGTACGTGTTACGATGCCGGGAGATGGCCTGAAGATAGGGAGAGGCTTCAGCGAGAGTACGTGTTTTTAACCTTAATTTGTATTTTAGGAATGAAGGTGAGGAGGAGGCAGATGTGGAAACGATGACGGGAGGGTAGCGCGAGAGTACGTGTTTGGCGGATGTGGACCGGACATGGAATGACGGTATGTTATGCCAAGAATGGACGGAAAACCAGAATGGTTTTTTGCCTGAATGTGAGATGGGAGGCGGGGTATTGCACGGGAAGGATTTTTTGCGTAAATTTGCCGCTGATTTTTACACAACATAATGTCTAACCCATTAGTTTGTAAATTAACTGATTAACAACATGGAAGAACTTAACAAGAATGCGGCTCCTGTGGCCGACTTCGACTGGGATGCATACGAGAAAGGCGATGTCATCTCACAGGAAGAGAAGGAAAATCTCAAAAAACAGTATGACGAGACCCTCAGTCAGGTAAAGGACAAGGAGGTAGTCATGGGTAAAATCATCTCGATGAACAAGCGCGAGGTGGTGGTTAACATCGGCTTCAAGTCGGACGGCGTGATACCGATGAGCGAATTCCGCTACAATCCCGACCTGAAGGTGGGCGATGAAGTGGAAGTCTACATTGAAAGCCAAGAGGACAAGAAGGGTCAGCTTATCCTCTCGCACAAGTCGGCACGCGCAACGCGCAGCTGGGACCGTGTGAACGAGGCTATGGCGAACGACGAGGTGATAAAGGGCTTCGTGAAATGCCGCACCAAGGGCGGTATGATAGTTGACGTGTTCGGTATCGAGGCGTTCCTGCCCGGTTCGCAGATTGACGTCAAGCCGATAAGGGACTACGATGTGTTCGTAGGCAAGACGATGGAATTCAAGGTGGTAAAAATCAATCAGGAGTTCAAGAATGTCGTTGTGTCACACAAGGCACTCATCGAGGAGGAGCTTGAGCAGCAGAAGAAAGAAATCATCAGCAAACTCGAGAAAGGACAGGTGCTTGAAGGCGTTGTCAAGAACATCACTTCTTACGGTGTGTTCATCGACCTCGGCGGCGTAGACGGTCTCATCCACATCACAGACCTCAGCTGGGGACGCGTGAACCATCCGGAGGAGATTGTCAAGCTCGACCAGAAAATCAATGTTGTCATTCTCGACTTCGATGACGAGAAGAAGCGCATAGCCCTCGGCCTGAAACAGCTCACCCCGCATCCGTGGGACGCTCTTGACGCTAACCTGAAAGTGGGTGACAAGGTAAAAGGTAAAGTGGTGGTTGTCACCGACTACGGCGCATTCGTGGAGATTATACCCGGTGTGGAGGGACTCATACACGTGACTGAGATGAGCTGGAGCCAGCACCTCCGCAGCCCGCAGGATTTCCTGAAAGTAGGCGATGAGGTGGAGGCTGTCATCCTCACCCTCGACCGTGAGGAGCGCAAGATGTCTCTCGGCATCAAGCAGCTCAAGCCGGATCCATGGGCAGACATAGAGACAAAATATGCCATAGGCAGCAAGCATACCGCACGTGTACGTAATTTCACCAATTTCGGTGTATTCGTTGAGATAGAGGAGGGTATAGACGGCCTCATCCACATCTCCGACCTCAGCTGGACGAAGAAAATCAAGCACCCGTCTGAGTTTACCCAGATAGGTTCTGAGATAGAGGTAGTAGTGCTCGACATAGACAAGGAGAACCGTCGCCTCAGCCTCGGCCACAAGCAGCTCGAGGAGAACCCGTGGAATGTGTTCGAGACGATATTCCTGCCGGACAGCATACATGAGGGCACAATAATAGAGATGCTCGACAAGGGTGCTGTAGTGGCTCTGCCTTATGGCGTGGAGGGCTTCGCAACACCGAAACATCTTGTGAAAGAGGACGGCACGATGGCGAAAGTCGATGAGAAACTTCCGTTCAAGGTGATTGAGTTCAACAAGGACGCTAAGCGCATCATCGTATCTCACAGCCGCATACACGAGGACGCTTCAAAGGCATCGCTCGAGGAGAAGGCCGCTGCCGAGAAGAAGTCCAAGAAAGCGAAGGAGGAGATTGTGACACCGGTAATCGAGAAGACGACTCTCGGCGACATACAGTCACTCTCTGAGCTGAAAGACAAGATGGTGGCAAAGGCTACCGAGGAACTTAAAGCCAAGGAGGCCGCGAAAGAGGCTGCCAAGGAGAAAGAGGCAGATAAGGAATAAGAGACTTTTCATGATAATATGATTTTTAATGGGAACGCCTGTCGCTTGTGAAAGCGGCAGGCGTTTTTATATCCATGCGGAAAGTCAGCACTATGGAGTGGCGGCTATTGTCCGGTACGGAAATTTGCACTACCTTTGTACGCAATGGTACAAGGCAGAAGGCGGTTATGACAGATGACGATAAAGAATTCTACGAGGAGGGCGCATCGCTCGCGGCGAAATATGAGGCAAGTGTCAGAAAAGGGGACAGCAGCACATATTTCGACAGCGACGAGATGGAGACCCTTATCGACTATTATATCGCTACGGACGAGCTTGACAAGGCTGAAGAGGCACAGGCATACGGTGCGGCAATGCACCCCGAAAGCCGTGCCATAAAGCTCAAACTCGCCAAAATATGCCTTCTGAAAGAGAAATATTCCGAGACGGATGCCATATTGTCCGCGCTGGACTCGATAGAGGGTGACTATATAGGCATGTGGGCAGAGTGCATAGCACGCAAAGGGGACATTGCCCGCTCGAAGACCCTGTTCCGCAAATATCTGCAAGACTGTCATCCGGACGAGATATGTGCCGTCTACCTTGACATCGCCACTTTCTACAACACCATAGAGCAATACACAGTTGCCGCCGAGTTTCTGGACGAGGCGTGCCTGCTTTATCCTGACAGCGTGGATCTATGGAATGAGCGCGGCTATTCTTACGACCTGTGCGGGGACGACGCCAAGGCTCTGGAAAGCTATAACCGCGCTATCGACATAGATCCCTATAAAAGCGAAAGCTGGTGCTATCTCGGATCGATATACTTCAAGACACAGAATATGGAGAAGGCACTCGATGCTTTCAACTTCTCGCTGGCAATCAACGGCGATGATATGCTGACAGTGCTGCAAAAGGCTCACTGCCTGTTCAATCTCGGACGTTATGAGGAGGCGAAAGAGGCATACCGTCAATATCTGAATTACAATAGGACCGATGCCCTTGCGCTGACTTTCTACGCTGAGTGTTTTGAGAATACTGACGACTGCGACACCGCGCTTACATTGTATAAGAAAGCAGTGAAGATAGACCCTTCGCTTGTCGACGGATGGGTGGGGCTGTGCGGATGCGCGTTCGACACGGGAGAGAAACCCGAAGAGGCACTGCGCTACGCAAAGGAGGCATACAAACTGCATCCGGACAATGTGGAAATAGTCTCATGCCTCGCGGACAACTATGACCGCCGCGCTGCACTCACTGACCGGGACGATGACTACGACCGTGCGCTGGATCTCTACCTGCGGTGCATCGAACTCGACCCGCAGAACGAGCAGTACTGGGTAGACGCGGGCAACTTATATCTCCGTTGCTCCCTCTTCGACAAGGCAAAGTCTTTCTTAGAGGTGGCTTACACCCTGAACCCGAAAAGCGAGAAACTGACTATCATGCTTGCAATGACGTGCTACTGTCTGGACGACAGGAAAGCCTTCATGAGATATTACAGCGATGCGCGGGAGACATACCCTAATGCACGTGAGATAATCGTAAGGGTATTCCCCGATGCTGCACAGTGGATAGACAGCGCGGAAGCCGGACCACAACAATAACGAACCACATAATAAAGATTTCAATTAGCCTTATGAAAAAGACTGTATTACTGCTCATCCTGATTGCACTGTTCTTTATCCCTGTTTCCGTAGATGCCCGCACGACCACTGATACCGCGGCGGTGGAAACCACGTGGGTAGACAAGGTAGTAGGGTGGTACGACGAGAATATGAACTACTGGAGCATTACCGCACTCATGACGATAGAGAGCTCGTTCATTCCTTTCCCGTCAGAAGTGGTAGTGCCGCCTGCTGCAGCCCTGTCTGTGCAGGAGGGCAGCAAGCTGAATTTCTTTCTTGTGATTGTCTTCGCCACAATCGGCGCACTCCTCGGGGCGATAATCAACTATGTGCTTGCCTTATGGCTCGGCCGTCCCATCATATACAAGTTCGCTGACAGTCGCATAGGGCGGCTTTGCCTTCTCAGCAGCGAAAAAATAAAGAAGGCGGAAGACTACTTCAATGACCACGGTAAGACATCTACATTCATAGGCCGCCTCGTGCCGGGCATAAGGCAGCTCATATCCATTCCGGCAGGACTGGCGCGTATGCCTTTCCACATATTCCTCATCTACACCGCGCTCGGTGCTGGGCTGTGGAACATAATCCTCGCCATCATCGGCTATATAGTGGGAGACAACATGGAACTCATCACCTACTATGCTCATGAGATAGGGTATATCATACTCGGTCTGCTCGGTGTGGCCTTCGTCTATCTGATAGCGAGGAAAGTGTACAGGAAAAAAAGATGATAAGGCTCGGGCTGATAGGGCGAAAGCTCGGACACTCCTATTCGCGAGACCTCTTTATGGCGCGTTTTGCCGCGCTCGGCATAGAGGGCGTATATGCCCTCTATGAGATGGAAAGCATTGAGTCCGTCCGTGAAATAGTCCGTAGGGACAGGCTCGACGGGTTCAATGTGACCATACCGTATAAGGAGTCCATAATCCCGATGCTCGACCGCATGGATTCTGAAGCTCAGGCCATAGGGGCGGTAAACACCGTTGCCGTGTCACGGGATATGACTCTTACAGGCTACAACACTGATATCTACGGGTTTGACGCGATGCTGACAGAGGCGGCGTACGCCCATTGGGGCTGTCTGCCTGTAGACGGTTGCAGTGCAGTTGTCCTCGGCAGCGGCGGTGCGGCCAAGGCTGTGGTACATATGCTGACACGCCACAACGTCGGTGTCACAGTCGTATCGCGTACCGTTGTGCCGCGCAGTTGGACTGAGGCGGCAGGATGCCGTCAGACCACCTATACACAGCTGGACTCCAGTACATTGCGCAACGCGGACATAATTGTCAACGCCACCCCTGTTGGAATGTACCCTGACACGGAGCAAGTTCCGGCCATAGACTACAGCGCACTGTCACCCAAAACGATAGCCCTTGACCTCATTTACAACCCGGCGGAAACGCAATTCATGAGGCTGTGCCGGAAGCGCGGCGCATACACTGACAACGGGAGACTTATGCTGGAGGTACAGGCCGACGAGGCATGGCGCATCTGGACTGCCGCCATATGACATATACACATGTAGCCGTTTCCGCTTACATCTACTTTCGTTTCCTATTATACATCCTCTCTTCAAGACACCCACTGTCGCTCACCACGATTCCGTATATCCAACCGATTGATTTACAGGACTATTAGCTACCGTTTAGCTATCTCTTAGCTATCCCCTCCTTATCCTCCAGCCAGCGATAACGTATTTTCATGCGAAATACGAGCAAAAAGTTCAGAAAAATAAACCCTGTCGTCTCAGTGGTTATATCAGGCACTGCTCCATTGGACGCGAATAGAAAAGCGTCTCTCTACATCCTGTACAGTCGAAATCGTATAAATAAAAACAGAGTATGTCCCGTCATTTAGTCGAGGCATACCCTGTCATTCGATACAGAGATTGAAATCTCAGAACTTGTACAGCAGCGTCACCGCTATATTATGGTACAGGCTCTTCACGTCAGTCATGGTGCGTACCTGTTGTGGCATATTCTCCGCCACGCCATAGTATGAGTCGTTGGCAAATATCTGTGCGTCACGCTGATATGTGGCAAAACCATCGGTCTTGCATCTGAGCATATATGCTATGTCGATGCCGAAACCGTTGTATCTGTAACCGAAGCCTACCGCCCCGTATATCGACCCCTTGTCTATGAAATAGTCGGTGCGTGTGCGTGTCGAGTTGCCCATCAGGTTATACGGTGCGCTCTCTGCGATATTAGGGGTCTGATATGCAAATCCGGCACGCAGTGAATATGTCGATGCTATACGGTATTCCGCGCCGACCTTGATGAGGTGTGAGAGTTTGGCATAACGGTTTATCTCGTTGTTCTCATATCCGAACGCATCTCCGGAAAAAAGCCCGTCGGACGACTCGTCGCGCAGTTTCATGTGCTGATAGTCAGCCACCTGGTAATCGATATTGATGAGTGCCGACTTGCCTATTATGAACGCCGCGCTCGCTTGAAAGCGCAACGGCGAGTTATAGTCGAAATAGCTGTTTGACGATAGTGTGTATTGGTTCGGATTTCCCTCGGCAGCCATACCCGAAGTGTTGATCTGTCCTGTCCAGTTCTCCCTCATGCTGTAGTATGTCGGCGTATGGATAGACGCGCCGAGGCGCAGGAACGGTGTGGCGCGCACTATCAGCCCCGCCTTGAAGTTCACCCCCACGCCGTATGCGCTGTAACTGTTTGACAGTACCATATTGGGAATTGTGCCGTCGGCTGTCGCGCTGAACGTTTCTCCATTGTCGGACACCATGCGGTAGTCGAGTGTCTGTATGCCGAGAGCCATACCGAAATAGACCACATGGGCTATATTGGCGGCGTAGGAGAAGTTATACTCCTCCACACGTCCGTACTCCACGCCCTTATAGGCCGACATGCTGTTCATATTCCCCGTGGGAGAATAGAATGTCGAATCCGCGCCGCTACCGGGGTTGATGCATGATGTCTGGTAGCCGAGCACTGAGAGGAACGGCGCATACACGTTTTCCTCCACGAGCGATGACGGGTTGAAGCCGTTTGTGAACCCGGCAAGATAGCCCGAAAGCGAACCTGACGGTGTGTTGTTAGTATACTCTACGCTGCGGTGAAAATCCTTCAGCCGGTTGTATGTGAAGCTGAAATTGGATGAGACATAACCTTTCTCTCTCCCTGACGGGAATGCCAGCACAAGAGCCGCCTGGTTGAAATTGAAGAAGAAGTCATTGGCCTTGCCGTACTGGCCGTTTTTCCCAGTCGTGGTGTTTATGATTGTCGGGTTGAGGGTGAATGACAGTTCGCTGCCGCGATAGATTCCCAGTCCGGCGGGGTTGTCTATGATTGCCGAGGGGTCTCCTCCCAATGCTCCGAAACTGCCGGCCATGCCCATATAGCGTGCCGTCCCCATTATGCCGTTGTCCCCGAAATGTGTAGCGTCAGTCACTCCTTGCCCATAGGAGAGCGACACCGCACTCATCAGTGTGAATATTGACAATATTATCTTACGCATATCTGTATCCATTTGGTTATTAGTCGATTTATATTGTTGCTGTCATCTGCGGCGACCGCCTCCGCCACTGCCGCCTGAACGTGACCCTCCGCCCGAGATTCCGCTCCCGCGCGATATGGACGGTGAGGAGCTGCGCACAGAGGTGGAACGTGATGTTGTGCGCGATGGTGATGTCCGTACAGAGGAACGGGACGATGATGAGCGCTTCGTGTATGAAGAACTCCGCGACGATGACGATGAACGTTGCGTGTATGTCGAACTGCGCTGCGTCGACGATGCCGAGCTCCGCGTTGAGGATGGACGGTATGGCATGACTGAACGGCTGCTGCGCTGCGAGGTCACCTTCGTGTTGCCCGATGTCGTGCCGCGTGTTGCTGAGCCGTTGGAGCGCACCGTGCTGCTTGTCGTGGCAGTGCTGCGCGTGGAGCTGCTGCTTGAGGGGCGTGCCGGCAGTGTTGTCACGCGGTTGCCCCGCGTCGTGGTGCTGACGCTGCGGTTTCCAGTCGAGTTGTTTCGTGTACCGCTCCCTGCGGCCGTCACGGCTGTTTGCCGTTTCATTGTTGTGGTGGTTGTAGCCGCTCCGTTTGTTGTCGTAACCCCCTTTGTCGTGACAGTAGCCGTGCGCCGTGTGCCGGTCTGGGGTGTTGTGCCTCCCTTAGTAGTTGTCGTTGTGGTGCGGCGGCCCGATGATACTGCGGCGGCTGATGTCGAACCGTTTTGACGGCGTGCTGCCGAGGAATAGGCGGCTCCGCCGCTTCCTCCGCCGAGCATACGGTTGCCCGCGTTGATTCTGCGCCTTTGGTTCTCTGACCCGTCATAACGCCAGCGGTCGGCATAGTGATGGTGATGCCCATAGTCCCAATGATGATGGTGATGATGCCAATAGTGATGGTGATGACCCCATCCCCAATAGAACGGGTCGTAGTACCATCCGGGGTAATAGCCCCAACCCCAGTTGAAGCCCCAATAGGGGTCATAACCCCAGCGGAACCCCCAATAACCGGAGTACCACGGCCGATACCATAGCCATGAGTCGTAATATGACCAATATGGATCATAAGGATATCCCCAGTAACCATAGTCGTAACCGTCATAGGAGGCTATGTCCACCTGATCTCCATCGACATTAAGGCGGTACGACCCGTCTCCGAGCATGAAAATGTTCACATAATTAGTATCGGCGATATATGGCGAAATACCGCTCGTGTCCTGTTCCGTATGGAACTTTTGTATCCTGCGCGAATATTCGAAAGGCTCACCGGAAAGCACCGACACTGACACGCCGCCCTCTTCCTCAGGAGCAACGGTGACAGATGCAGATGGTGTGGCTGTAACCTCATCGGTTTCCTCCATCTCATCTGTCGTTTCTTCATTGACGACAAGATCCGTCTTCGGATTGAAATAGATATCGTCATAATCATATCTCTGCGCCCCTGCATACAATGCGGATACGGCGGAGAGTACTATTAAAATCAATCGTCTCATATCTGTTTCTCCTATGTTATAATTATAATGATGTCATTTTTACTGTTTTGACCCGCGTGCGCCCGTAAAGTTTAACCTTATATGGTCTCGGGGGCGCGCTTTAAGTCACGCTAACAATTCGCGGAAATAGTAATAGACGAAAAATCCGCAGACCATCAGTTTCAGTCCCGTGGACAGCAGAAAGCCTATAAACGCCCCGAACCCGGCTTTCAGCGAACTGGCCAAAGGCTTGCCTGACAGGAGTTCACCCACGATTGCTCCCAGCAGAGTACCTACTATAATGCCTATACCTGCAAAAAACATGCCAATGACAAGACCTATCATGCTGCCCCACGCTGCCCAGCGCGAACCTCCGAAACGGTTTGTCGCCCACGCCGGTATAAAGTTGTCCGCCACGGTTACTGCCACCACTACGGCGAGCCACACGAGGAGAAAGGTTGTGGAGAAATCCACTTTCTCCGTGCATTGCAACAGCAGTAGCCCTATGTAGCCCAGCGGCGGGCCCGGCAGTGCGGGCAGGACTGACCCCAAGACACCGCCTACAATCAGCAGCCCGGCCACAACAAAAAGAAATATATCCATCTTCGGCAACCTCCGTTTGACAGTGCCAAAGTTATGTATTTATTTCTGTAATAGCAAGCGGCGGGCTGTTTTTAATATAGTTTGTGAGTTAGACTGCCATCCCCGTACCCGTTTTTTTGACATATCTGAGCCGCACTTTGGTGGCCTGTCTGTTTAGTTATAATAGGTGAAATATTTTTTTTCGTGGGTAGTATGGGTATTATAAAGTTATTTCAGATATAGTACAATAGCTATTAAGTAGCTGTTCAAAATTAATCATATATCTTCGTGTAAACAAAGAGACGCAGGAGGTACACTTTCATTATATTGTTTCTTCTTTAATACTAAATTAAGCAAGTAGCGCATAATTTTGAACTGCTACTTATAAACAGTAGTGAATGCATATACAATGCCTTTGCTATTAGGTAGATATAATCATTGTGTCCGTATGGGCAGTCATTTGATTCTGGAACTAAGTATTTCAGGTTACCGTCTTATGGCGAATGGGTTATTGACTGAAGGAAATCGCGGAGAACATCAACTTGGGTAGACAGTCGTCAGCCGGGAATTGGGATGCAACAGTGACAGATGCTGCTGCCATTCCTTTCCCAAACACGTACTTTCGCCTTATCTTCTCCCAATCTGCTCCCTTGCGTACTCGTACGTAGAACCATCAGCAATCCGTTCCTCAGGATTACAAACACGTACTCTCGTTCTGTCCTCTTGTGCCTTCTGTTCCTCATCTCTTATCTGCTTATTTTCTGCTTCAATTCATGGTTGTGATATCCTTTCAAATTCAGTATCTTTGCTATCACAAACAGCTTTATCGGAAGCTGATGTTTGACAAGCTGGAAGTGAACGAAGGTATGCTGGTGGAGAACATCGTAGCGCAGATGCTTCGTGCGGCAGGACACAAACTTTATTTCTTCAGCAACAGTTCACGGACATCGGCAGATGACCGCATGG
>JADIMV010000106.1 GCA_017694515.1 Candidatus Aphodosoma intestinipullorum | reverse complement strand
TGTGGCGATGTGCGCATTCGCTCTTGCCGCTATGGGTATGATTTCCTGTAAAAACGGAGAGGAAGGCGAGCCTCCTATCGAGGACAAGTATAATGCGGCTGCAGTCAATTACGTGGTGGCAGTCGAGGATTATGACGTCAATTTGTATACATTGACATTGGCAGAAAAGAGTCTGGACATAGATGCAGCCGGAAATGTGCTTGACGGCGACGGCAAGGTGATTGTTGTACAGTTTTTGTCTAATTCTGAAAATGAGCCTGCGGAGGGAGATTATGAAGTGAGGGACGATGCGACAGAATCTTTGGAGGACTTTTCAATATTGCCTGGAAGCGCAACATCAAGCGGTGTGAGCGGCTCGTGTGTCCTCGATTATGCGGACGGGCAGTTAACTTCTCTGGATCAGGTGCTTGCTGCTCCTATAGAGGGAGAAGGCTCTATGTCGCTCAAGAAAACGGATAAAGGCTGGAGAATCATAGTGAAGTTCATAAACCTCGAAGGTGAGGAGGAAGAGTATGCGTATGAGGGTGCGCTGGAATTCATCTCCGCATTGGAGGCCGCGTTCATCGATGAGCCTGACGATGTGGCTCCATCCGTGTCCTCGTTCGATTATGCCTTGTTTGCGTCATACGGTTCTGGCATGAACATAATACAGCTGGCTACCGCAGACAATACGTCGCTGCTCAATCTGCTTATCTTAGACACATCAGTGGCAGTGGCAGCAGACTGTTACGGCAAGTCATATACGATAGACCTGTCGATGGGTGACGGTACAATTTTAGGTTGTGGCAGCGATGTGTCTATGAACTATTCTTGCCTTTATGTCGATGTGACGCTCGACAGCTATGGCTATATAGTGGGCGGCACGCCGTACTGGCTCGTTTCCGGCAATGTATCGGTAAGCGAAGATGGAATAGTGACTGTGGATGCCGTGTCAGGTAAAAATCATGCGGTAAAGGCGACGGCTACTTCTGAACTTACAGATGTGGAGACGGAGTCTGCTCCGGCAAAAATCCAGAAGGCGAAGAGGTTCACCATAGGACTCGGAATGTAATTTGGGGGAAATTATAGAAGGTATGAGAGGGAGGCATATAACATATGCTTCCCTTTTGTATATCCTACAGGTTTCTTGCGTGGGGAGATAAAAAATCCCTTTTGCCTTTGCCCTGTCGCACAACTTTTCATACCTTTGCAGAAACTTGCCGGATGAGCCAAGTGTGCGTTCTGGTGATATTAATGCAAAGTAAATCAATTTCTTAACACGATACATTATGACAAACGCGACTAAATTTTCAGGAAAGACCCGTACCGAGAGCGATCTCATCGGCACAAAAGAGATACCGGTCGAGGCTCTCTACGGTGTACAGTCCATGCGCGGCTTCGAAAACTTCAAAATTTCTGGCCGCCTGATGAACGACTATCCGGCTTTCATTGTCGGCATGGCTATTACCAAGAAAGGTGCGGCAATAGCAAACCACAAGCAAGGCAAACTCACGGACGAACAGTATAAGGCTATCTGCCAAGCGTGCGATGAGCTCATCGCCGGAAAACATCACGAGTATTTCCTGAGTGACATGATACAAGGAGGTGCAGGTACTACTGTGAACATGAATGCTAACGAGGTAATAGCAAACCGTGCACTCGAAATAATGGGTCACCAGCACGGCGAATATCAGTTTTGCTCGCCTAATGACCATGTGAACGCTTCACAGTCAACTAATGACGCATATCCGACAGCATTCCATTTCGGCGTATATATCAAGTCGCAGGAACTGATGAAAGCCATGGAACTTTTTATCAACTCATTGGAGAACAAGGCCCGGGAGTTTGCCCATGTTGTCAAGATGGGTCGCACGCAGCTTCAGGACGGAGTGCCGATGACACTCGGCCAGACTTTTCAGGCGTTTGCCGATGGCATGAAAAAAGGTCTCGAAGACCTTAAGGAATGCACGGAGGAACTGCTCTGTATCAATATGGGGGCGACAGCTATCGGTACTGGCATCTGTTCCGAACCGGGTTACAGCAAGCTTTGCGTTGAGGCTCTCCGCGAGATAACAGGGTGGAACGTCACTCTCGCAGAAGACCTCATAGAGGCTACATCGGCTACAGATGTTCTTGTCGGTTACTCTTCTGAGTTGAAACGCATCGCGCTGCGCAGTATCAAAATATGCAATGACCTGCGTCTAATGGGTTCAGGCCCGCGTTGCGGTATCCACGAACTTTTCCTGCCTGAGATGCAGCCGGGCTCTTCCATTATGCCCGGAAAGGTAAACCCTGTCATCCCCGAAGTAATGAATCAGCTTTGTTACAAGGTGATAGGTAACGATACAGCCGTGATGCTCGCATCAGAGAACGCACAGCTTGAATTGAACGTTATGGAGCCTGTACTTGTATATTGCCTATTCGAATCGATAGAGTTGATGACTAATGGCTTTAACACACTGCGCACTTTATGTATTGACGGCATACGTGCAGATGTGGAAAACTGTATGGCGCAGGTGAAGAACTCTATCGGCATTGTGACGGCACTTAATCCGATAATCGGATATAAGAATTCTACAAAGATAGCCAAAGAGGCTATGCAGACAGGAAAAGGTGTCTATGAACTTGTCCTTGAACACGGTATACTCAGTAAAGAGGATCTTGACACGATTCTCAAGCCGGAGAATATGATTGAGCCTGTCAAACTGGATATCAAGCCAAAGAAACAGCTCTGATCTTAGAAGACAATCGGGAGCATAGGGAGTGTGCTTCGCATGGAAGGCATGACTTTTATAGCCATGCCTTTCATTTTTTCTGATAATACATAATCTCATATTAATAATTGAACGTATGAAAAGGTTTCTTGTATTTATCCTGACAGCAATCTCATGCATCATGATGAGTCAGGTGTTATTGGCTCAGGATGTGGACAAAAAGGCAGTTCTTGAGCAGGCAGATGCAGCCAAAAAAGTGAAAGATGACCTTATCAAGCTGCCCACAGACAGTCTCAAGCCGTGGAAATTCACTGGAGTGATAGGCCTCAATGCTTCTGCAGCCGGTTTTGTTAACTGGGCAGCCGGTGGTAAGAACAATGTCAATGGCATAGCGTTTGCCAATCTGCGTCTTCTCTATGCCAAGAACCGTTTGGCTTGGGATACTAACCTTGATACCGATTTCGGCTATTCGTTTCTTGACCAGGCTGAAGATCCATGGCAGAAAACCAATGACAAAATAGTGTTTACCACAAAATTCGGCTATGAGGGGCCAAGCAGTGGTATGTGACCGCTGTCGGCAGTTTCCGTTCACAGTATGCATTCGGCTATGATTATATCGAAGGCGACAATCCTGTCCTGTCCAAGTGGCTTGCTCCCTCATATACCGATATTTCTGTCGGCGTAGATTGGATGCCCAATGATATTTTTACCCTATATCTCTCTCCTTTGGCAGGACGTATCACCACTGTAGTGGTGCCAGATTCCCTTTCAGACCTAAAGATTAATTATGGAGTGACTATGCGTGATGCCGATGGTAATATTATAGCTTCGGACAAAGATTACAGGGCTGAACTTGGACTGATATTCAAAGGTGGTGTGAGCTATTCACGTATAAAGAACTTTAAGGTCATATCTACAGTCTCATTGTTTACTCCATACAGCAGTGAGTTCGGTAATTTCGATGTGGACTGGGATTTGTCTGTCTCATATCAGTTTCTTAAAGTGCTCAATGTGAAGCTCGGCACATCGCTGAAATATTACAATTCGGTGCTGATAGCCGATAAGGACGGCAATAATCCAGTGCAGCGCGTGCAGTTCAACACCGTGTTAGGTCTGGGAATAGGCTACAGTTTCTGAACTACCCTGACGGCATTCTTTATAGTTATTATGCCTTCAGTTTTCCGTATCTGTTGTGTTTCGCGAAGATAGCCTGGTGTCTCGGTATAATCAAAGTAGACTTTGCTCCTGCGCTCGACTTTCGCTATCTTTGTCCTAACGAGACAAGATAGGATGCGTCTCAACAAAAGCAGCCAAACAGGTTTGCCGCT
>JADIMV010000105.1 GCA_017694515.1 Candidatus Aphodosoma intestinipullorum | reverse complement strand
CTTCTGTACTGATGTCCCGTTCCGCAGCTCTACGTGGCGGCCGCTGCCCCCGTAAGAGTCGCCGCTGACTATCTTCCAGTCCTCGTCGCCGCGTTCGTTCACTATTTCCCAGTCATCGGGAATCCTGCCGTCCTCAAAGCCCACATCGAATAGAATCTTGAATTCATCCCCCTGAGCCTGAAGACCGGCCGCCGCCAGCACCACCGATGCCAGCAACAGCAATCTTGTAAAGAAGGTTTTCATAACGGTTAAAATTATAGAGTTAATTGTGTGTGGAGGCGTCTCTCTCTTCTGCCTCCGTTTTCTGTTTTGCTTTAATAGCTCTGTATGCCGCATACCATAGTATGACCTCAATCCCCACGGCAACAATTATATAAGGCAATGCGTATGGCAGTGCCTCTTTTGTGAATATTGCGCGGCACACATACTCTATGGCAAATGCTGCCGGCACACTGATCGGGTATGCTCTTTTCTTGCGTAATAAGTCCTTCCATGCTAACTTGTCGTATGCCATTGCAGGTACAGACATTATGAAGAACATGGGACTCAAATCGTGTTTGTCCGGGGCGTAATACGTAATGGCGCATGACAGCACGATTATGGCTAATAAGCAGATCAGCAGCACTATTTTTTGCGTCTGCGTCAGTTCTAAAGACTTCAAACTCTTCATAACAATTAGATTTATAGAATTAATGTGTAAATCAAAGTTAAAAACACGTACTCTCGTTGAGGCTCTTCCGAAGCCTTAGACTGATATCTACATTTCTACTCGGTTCATCCTTGCACCAATCAGCAACTGTCCATGCTTTCTATAACCCATATCCTCTTCCCGATACCCACTCCTTTCGTTGCAATGACATAAAACGTCCTATTTCATACATGGTGTCCATTCATCTCGTCTCACCTCACCACTATCTTATAGTGCTTCCCTCCATCGCTGCTGTCGATATACAGTATGTATATTCCTGCCGCCGACGGCATCACTATCTCCGGTGCATGGCCGTCTATCTCCGCCGTCAGGCAGAGTGCTCCGGCCGCGTTGTACAGCCGCGCCGTGGCCTCTCCCTCCACGCCCGCTATGCGCAGCGGTGCTCCCGCCTGCACTACCGTCTGCATGGGGTATTCGCTCACATCTTCATGTACGGTTATCTCCGCCGGGCAGGTCGGCATCGTCACTCCGTCGTCCTTCCTTGTCAGCACCGCGTGGTACGTGTCCGTCGTGTCGAACGCCGCCCCTTCGCCCAAGTACAGGTACGAGCCGGTCTCGCCCGGTAGCGGTGTGCCGTTCCTGTACCACTGGAACGCCGCGAAGTCATATCCTCCGTTGTACGCGCGGTTCTTCACCGCCAGCACGTTGTTCCATTTCTGCACGATGACGCTCCGTGCGTAGTCCACTTCTATCGTGACCGGGAACGCGAGGTCTTCGCAGATAACGTCCTTGAAGACAATAATCGCGTCGTATATGTCCGGGCGGCACGAGTCGGGCAGATGGAGGTTCACGTATGTCTCCGCCTCTACCTGCGTGCTGTCGTCGGCAAAGCCCGCGCTGATGGCCTTCTGCCCGTATCTGACCACATAGTCCGACAGGAATCCCTGTCCGAGGGAGAACGGCACTGCCGCTACGCTGTCATCGGCGCACGCCGTTACGTATGCCGCGCTGTCCATTCCGATTTCGAGGCACTCCCTGTCCACAAACGCTTCCACTGTGTCGCTCGCGCAGCCGTATGAGTTGTACACCACTATCTTGTACGTGCCGCCTGCCAGCCCCGTCAGCTTTCCGCCCATCTCTCCGTCGATGGAGTATGTGTAGCCCTCCGGCGCGTTTTCTATGCTGATTGTGCCGCTCAGCGGCTCTTCTCTCTCCGGCGTGGTCGTCACGTCGAACGTCACTTCGTCCAGCACCGTGAGGTTCAGCACCACAACGCTGTCGCAGCCGTTCTCGGTGTACAGCCGTACCGCTCTGTCCGTCTGTGCCTCTGTGAAGGCGTGCTGCCCCACCCACAGCGTGTCGCCGAAGCAGATGGTGTCCGTCAGCGGTGTATCCTCAATCTTCGGCAGCACGGTGAGGAAGAGTGTGGTGACGCTGTCGCAGCCCGCAACATTGAGGGCCGAGTCCGTCACCGTGTCGCTGCGGAAATATGTTGTCCCGGCGAACTGGCGGAAATCGCCGTTGCAGATGGTCTCCACTATTGTGTCCGATGTGCTGGTGATTGACGGCACGGTGACTCTCCCGCTGATGCTGTCCGAGCATTCGCCGTTCGATATCTCCGCCTTCATGGAGAAGTTGAGCGTGCCGCCCTCCGGCGGGAAAATGTAGACCGGGTCGTTCTCCACACGCCTGTCGTTCTCTCCGAAATACCAGGTCGTGGTCTCGCACGGTTCATCGGTGTGTACTATGCTGTCGTTCTCGTCGAGCGATGTGACATGGCTGAGATTACGGAAGCGCACGATGTTTTGGCAGTTCGACGGTTGCCATTCGTATGCATATTCCGCGTATGCCTCGCGTGGCGATACTACTGTGGAGAGCGTGAAATAGCATTCGTGGTTCTCCTTGAGCATACACTTGCAGTAGTATGTCGTGGTGTCCGAAGCATCGACGGTGTACACCTGTTCTGTGCCGAGCGGGGTGTCCGGGCTCATTGATGAGTACCATTCGTAGTCGAATCCTTCCGGTGCTTCTATGTCCATCGTGGGCGATGCGCCGCAGCTCACGTTCTGTATCTTGCCCGATGTGCAGCTGAGCGTGAAGTAGGCATAGCCGTAGTGTCCCTGCCATGTGCAGTCGCCTGTCTCGAGCCGTATGGTCAGTGTCTGTCCGTCGTATGGCGCGAGGTTAATGCCTATCGTGGTCCAGTCTTTCCACATCACCACGCTGCCCGAGCCGCTGCCCGCCGTGTACCATCCGGGACGTGTCCTGTCCGCGTAGAACTGTATGAATCCGCACGAGGGGTCTATCTGTATGCCGTTCTCGTCGAGTATGGTCAATGTGAAATAGGGTTTGTCCGTTTCGGGGTGTCCGTCCGGGTCTTCGAACACTATGGCATATTTCATCAGCAGTATTGCTGCCGACTGTGCATCCACTGTAAAGCTGAAGTCTATCCGTTCGGCCTCTCCTCCGAGCCGCCAGTTGCCGAGGCGGATTGAGGCGTATTCGCCGTCCGGCACAGTCTTGAGCCTGCTCCCCGTGCGCGAGTCGTACTGGTTTCTGTTCCAGTTCACCGTGTGGCGGCTGAGCGGTTCGTTAGGCCCGTAGTTCACGAGGTTCTGCACGAACGATGCCGGGTTGCCCGCGATGCCTGTATAGCATGTGATGCCCGGGGCTGTCAGGTCCACGTAGTTGATGCAGTGGTTGTCCGGACAGAAGACTAATTGCGCGCTTTTTGTGGCGTATGCGCTGTATGTGGTTTCCCCGCTTGTCGGGTTTGTACACATTCCGCGCACGCGGAAGTCATATACGCCCTCGC
Source organism: Candidatus Aphodosoma intestinipullorum (assembly GCA_017694515.1). Classification (GTDB taxonomy): domain Bacteria; phylum Bacteroidota; class Bacteroidia; order Bacteroidales; family Paludibacteraceae; genus Aphodosoma; species Aphodosoma intestinipullorum. Next base: position 16,593 of record JADIMV010000105.1, on the reverse strand, counting down.
CTATTCCCGTGAGCATATAGCTGCGCCCTTTTATGTTGTCTATGGTACGCCATGTGGCTTCGCCGTTAGGCTTGTATTCGAGCGTGTACTGTTCCGATACGCCTTGCCACGAGAGCCACACTGTGTCGCACGTCGCATCGACAGTCATGTCCCACGGCTTGCGGCAGTTGGTCGATGTGATTTGTATGTTGTCTATGCAGGCCGATACGGGGTTGAGCACTGTCGTGTCCCTGTTCGAGTTGACCCACACGAAGGCAATCTCCATGGTGCGGTTGCCTGCCACATTGAATGTGAATGACGAGTTCATCCACTCGCTTGTGCCGCTCATGCAGGTAGTCGAGCTTCCGTCCGACATTGATACGGGTCGCCATGTCCGCTGCACCCATTGCGGGATGGCCGATGTGTTAGGGTCGGAATCTGCTGTTATCGAGCCTTGTTGGTAGATGCAGACATACAGGCCGCTGTTGTTCTGTGCGAGGTTGCGCCAGTCGAACGACACTTCGTAGCCGCCGTCGGGTATGGTGAATGTGCGCTTCACTACGGTGACATTCGGCTTCGCCCCATATTGCGCGTCGAGTCCTCCGTTATCGGAGATGTAGAGCGAATGCGAGCCTTCGTTGAATGCGGCAGTGCCTATGTACCACAGGTCGTTGCACTGCGTGCCGCTGCTTATGTTCAGCTCCCAGAGCGCGTTCTCCGTCGCGTCCTCGAAGCCGCAGTAGTAAGGCGGTGTGATGTGTCTGTTCTGCCCCCACGCCGTGACTGTCGTCAGGAGCAGCAGTGCTGTGCATATATCTCTTATGGTCTTCATATTCAGTTCTGTTTTACTATTATCTTCTCCGTGACTGATGTGCCGTCCTCTAAACTGATTTCAAGGATATAGACCCCGGCGGCCGCATTGACCGTGATGTCTGTCTCTCCGTCGTTCAGCGGGTAACTGCCCGCGAGTGTCCCTGCTGCGCTCCACAGCCGTGCTCTTCCTGCCGCACCGCTTTTTACTCCGACTGTGCCGCCCGAGAATGTCACTGTAGGTGTTACCTCTACCGAAGAGAAGTCCTGTGCCTCCTTTGCGCAGGTGAGGGCTTTCACCCCGTCGTCGGCGCGGGTCAGCTCCACGCAATATTCCGCCCCTACGGTCAGCCCGTCCGGACGGTAGAGCAGTGCCGATGTCTCTCCCTCGAGCGGCTGACCGTTTTCGTACCACTGGTAGGCGGCGAACTCATACCCGCCGTTCCACTCCGCGTTGCGCACTCCTAAGACATCGCCCCATCGCTGTGCGATGATACTGTCCGCATAGCGCAGTTCTATATCTACCGCGTGCGTGTAGTTGCCGCACTCCATGTTCGCAAAATCCACAGTGGTGCGGTATAGGCCGGGGCGTATGCTCTCAGGCAGGCGGATGACGACTGCCCCCTCCTCCGGCACTCCGTCCCGGACATTCAGTGCGCTGTCTTGCCCGCAGTTCAGGTTGTATGAGGTCACTGTGCCTGAAAGTACATCGAATGGGATGCGCACTTCGCCGTCGTCGGCGCACGCCTGTGTGCTGCCTGCTATGTCGAGTATCAGCGACTCGTTGACATACAGCTCCAGTGTGACTGTCGAGTCGCACTGGTGTATGTTCTCGAGGTTTGCCGTGTACGTCCCGCTTTCGTTGCACTCCTCGCCGTTGAATATGTACGGCAGGTTGGCTGAGCATACAGTGTCGTATATCACTGTGTCGGTCTTGTCTATGACGGTCAGGTCGAGCACTTCGATGACGCGGCAGCCGTTTATGCTGTCGATGGTCGTGTCGTTGTAGAACCCTGTGCTGTACCTGTTTACCCCGTGAAATTCGTATGGGTTGCCTTTGCAGACGAACCCCTCTATCGTGTCCGTGCTCTCTTTCACCTCCGGCAGGTCTACGGTGAATGTATATGTCGAGAGGCATAGCCCGTTGGCTAATCCCGCCGTGAGCGTGACGTTATATTTGCCCCCTTCTCCCGGAAATTCGTGCATCGGGCTGATTACGTCCGATGTCGTGCCGTCGCCGAAGTCCCAATGTGCCGTCTCGCACGGTTGGTCCATCACCGATGTGTCGTTGGTGATTGGATTGACGAGCTTCACATAGCTCTCGTTTGTGAACTGCACTATGTTCTTGCAGTCGCGTGTGCCGAGTTCGTATGTTGCCTCCGCCACAGGCCAGCGCGGTATGGCTGTCGCCGAGATTGTGTACCAGCAGCTGTCGTTTGTCGGCTGTATGACGTTGCAGTAGTAGGTCATCGTGTCGTTCGGCAGCACCGGCAGCACCTGTTCTGTGCTGATGGTGTCGAGCGGCGCGTCCGGCAGGTACCACACATATTTGAAGCCGTCAGGCCCTTTGAACGCGTTGGTCGGCGTGTCGCCGCAGCTGAGTCCCTGCATCTTGCCGTCTGAGCATCCGAGCGCGAAGTACGCATAGCCGTAGTGTCCTCCGAGTGTGCAGTCGTATGTCGTCAGGCGTATGGTCAGCGTCTCTCCGTCGTACTGCGCGAGGTTGATGCCCACTGTGGTCCAGTCTTTCCACTCCACTTTGCCCTCCTGTGCCGTGTTCCATTTCTCCTCTGTGTATCCGGCCGAGAAATCTGCCTCGCCGCAGCCGTAGTTGTCGAGTGGCTGTCCGTTCTTGAGTATGCTGAGCGTAAATCGTGGCTGTTCGTCTTTGTCGTGTCCCGGGTTTTCGAGTACTACCGCGTATTTGAGCAGCAGTATGGCCGATGTCGAGGCGTCGACTGTATATTGGAATTGCACGCTCTCCCCCTCGCCGTTTATCTCCCAGTTGCCTAATCTGACGGAGGCTATCTCTCCGTCCGGCACTGTCTTCAGCTTGTTGTCGGTGCGCGGGTCGCGCTCTATCGGGTCATAATGTATCGTGTGGCGGCTCTGTATGCTGTAAGGCCCGTAGTTTACCACGCCTCTCATCGACTGCGGCTTGTCGTATGTGCCGTAGAAGCAGTTCTCCCTGGTCAGGTCTAAGTAGTCCACGCACCGCGTCCCCTTGAAGAAGACGAATTGGCTGTATGACACCCACGTGCTGTATTCTTCGCCGCAGTGCGAGCGTACATATACGTCTACCATTCCCTCGCTGATGTCGTTTGACTCATACTGTGTGGTTGTCAGCCCGTACTGTTCGTGCCAGACATTGTCCGACGATGCTTTGAAGCGCACATCGTATGAGTCGGCGCTGCCTTGCCACGATATGGTAATCTTCTCTCCCACCGAGGTTATCGATATGTCGTGCGGTTTCTCGCAGTCGTTGATGGGCAGTATGTCGATGTTGTCTATGCACGCTCCCGGTATCGCGGGCTCTTCCACCTTGTTATTCCAGACGAATGCCAGCTTGTGCGGCGTTCCGTCGGAAATTATGGTGTCGGCCGATGTGTTCCAGTTGGCTGATGTCAGCATGAGCGAGTCTGTGAACGGCACAGCGTACTTCTCCACCCATTCCGGCAGGAAGCCGTTGATGTTCGAGTTGATGCCCGTAACCGTGTCCGGTATCCAGCAGACGTAGAAGGCGTTGCTTCGGCTCGCCCCGGCCTGCCAGTCGAATGCCAGTTCGTATGTGCCGGCCGCAAGCGTTAGCGTGCGGTAGCTGATTACAACGAGTGACCTGCCCGCATAACTTGCCGTCTGCCCCCCGTCGTTTGAGATGTACAGCCCGTTCTGCCCGCCGTTGTTGGCTGCCGTGCCTATATACCATCGGTTTGCGCAGTCCTCTCCGAACACCCCAGAGTTTAGTGTCCACTGTTTGTTTTCTGTCTCGTCCTCGAAGTCGCAGCTGTACACCTGCGCGTACATCTGTCCGCACAGTGCCTGTACTGCCATTATGATGCCTGTGAGCATCGCATACACTATACCGTTTCTTCTCTTCATAGACTTAATTGTTTTCTTCTTTTGCTTTTAGGGGGTCACTTCATTTTGGCGCAGCCCCTTAGGTGTGTTAGAATTGATAAAATGCAAGGCATTGAGGGTGAGGGCGACAGGAGTTTACTTTAGTAAATGACTTAGCCCGAATCCCGATAATAACGCAGCAGTTTGCAATTATGACTCACCGCCTTAACATTTCGCCCAAAATCTCAAATCTGGTGTTAAAAGCCTTGCATTTTAACTGAATGCCCCTGTCTAAAAGCCTCTTGTTTAATGTTCTTAATTCGTTTAACATCTTCTCGTGACACATTTTTCATCCGTTTGCCGCTATGTTTTGCTCATCGCCTTGTGCATTTTCTTCTTCGGCTTTCCGTTCGCGCTTTGCTGTCGCGGTAGCCCGATGCCTGCGTACTTTTCGGCACTTTCGTTTGTCTTTCTCTCTGATGCTGTGCCTGTAAGCCCGCCCTTTCCTTGACATCAGAAGATAGTTATAAAGGTACGGAAAAACAAGGCGATTAGTCAAAAAAAAAAAAACGGTTATGTCGTTTTGTTAAAACGACACGTCAGACCCTCGAACTGCCCCTGATTTTACCTCCCCTGTTTCCACTCCTCTCTTTCTCCTTCACCTGTACAGCCGCGGCCTTCTCGCACGTCCCGTCGCTCTTCGCTCACCCTCTTCTGTACTGCTAAAATAGGTTAAAAAGACGTACTCTCGCCGAAGCTCCTCCGAAGCCCTCCCGAAGCCTCTCCATACACTCACCTGTACAGTTTCTTGGTTTGCAATATAATCGCTATCTTTGCCGGGACATGGCGGACGTGTACGTCTCGCCTTCGCTGCCGCCGCGCTGCGTGGGTGTACCCGTCTGCATCATTAAATTGTAACTCTATGAAAACTCTCATTCTAATGCTCTTCATGGCGGTCTCTTTAGCGGTCTCCGCGCAGACTCCGCAGCGTGTGCCGGCCACTCCGTACCCTATTGAGGTCGTGCAGCCGGACAGCACCGTGCTCACCATACGCCTGCATGGCGACGAGCGCGGCCATTTCACTACGACAGTGGACGGCTATACGATAGTGAAGAATCGCAAGGGGTACTATTGTTATGCGCGTGTAGGCTGCAAGGGCCGCTTCGTGGCCACGTGCCGCGTGGCGCGTGATGCTGCTGACCGCAGCGCGGCTGACATTAAATATCTTGAGAAGATGCGCCGCAACCCCAAGCTCTACCGTGAGCTGAGGTAGAGTGTGTGCACTTATTTCCCGGCATTCGGGCGTGTAAGTCGTGCCAGTGCCGGCTTTGGCCGTATCGATGCAAACAGTCGGTAGGGCGTTTCTCGTGTTGTAAAGGAAAAACGTTGGTTATGATGGAAGACAAAGATTTCTTAGCATTCTACCGCGACTTCATGGCTCATGAAGGGAGCGCGGTGCGCCCTGATGTGCGCCGCAAGGTCAAGGAAGACCTGAAAAAGTGGTATGCCGCTGGCGGCGTTGACCCTGAGTATATCATAAAGCCTATGCGGACAGCCATGATAGCGCACCGCGAAATAGGGCTGGGGCACCATGCCATCGAGGCCATCATGCTCTACGATTGGGCGATAAAGTCCGGTGTGGGGGCGGCGTATATCGAGGGACGCTACAGTCAGGGTACTTGCACGATAGTGAAGGGGCTTTACAAGGCATACAGTCTCTACGAGAAGCACGTGGCCGTCGAGACGGAAAACTTCCGTAAGCTGCTGATGTCGATAGCGCAGGACGTGCGTGTCGTGATGATAATGATTGTCGAGCGTCTCGACACCATGCGCAATTTGACACGCTACCGTGAGGAGGAGCGCGAGGAGATAGCTCGCGAGGTGGCCTACCTCTATGCCCCTATGGCGCACCGTATGGGTCTCTATGCCATTAAGACTGAGCTGGAGGATCTCTCTCTGAAATACACCGCGAATGACATATATAAGGAGATAGCCCATAAGCTGAACGAGACGAAGCGGTCTCGCGATGCCTATATTGCCCGTTTCATCGAGCCTGTCCGCGAGCGGCTTACCCGTGACGGGCTGAAGTTCGACATCAAGGGGCGCACCAAGTCCATCTATTCCATCTGGAACAAGATGCGCAAGCAGCAAGTGCCTTTTGAGAAGGTCTATGACCTTTTTGCCATACGCATCATAATCGACTGCCCCGAGGAGCAGGAGAAGAGTGCCTGCTGGCAGGCTTTTTCCGTGGTGACGGATATGTACACGCCTAACACTAACCGTCTGCGCGACTGGATTTCAGTGCCTAAGGCCAACGGCTACGAGAGCCTGCACATCACCGTGATGGGCCCCGAGGGCAAATGGGTGGAGGTGCAGATACGCACCCGCCGCATGGATGAGGTGGCCGAGAAAGGTGTGGCCGCGCACTGGAAATACAAGGGGATTAAGAGCGACTCGGCGCAGATGGACGAATGGCTCAAGAACCTGCGTGATTTGCTGGAACACAGCGATGACACCGACGGCCGCGAGCTTGTGGACGAGTTCAAGATGCAGCTCTATGACGACGATGTGTTTGTCTTCACGCCGAAAGGTGACCTGCACCGTCTGTCGAAAGGCGCGACGGTACTCGATTTCGCTTTCGGCATACACACCAGTATAGGTTGCCACTGCACAGGCGCGATAGTCAATGGCAAGCACGAGTCGTTCCGCTATATGCTGAAAAACGGCGATCAGGTCAATATTCTCACATCGCCGTCGCAGTCTCCGCGCCTTGATTGGCTGAACTATGCCGTCACGTCGAAAGCCCGTTCTCGCATAAAGCAGGCTCTAAAGGAGGCCGTGAATAAGGAGGCTGACGATGGCCGTGAAACCCTCTTGCGCCGCCTGAAAAACTGGAAACTGACGTTTGACGATAGCGATATAGCCCGTTTTGCGCGTAAGGCCGGGCATAAGGATTTGACTTCGTTCTATGTCGCGATACACAATGAGAAGATTGACCTGACCGAACTGAAAGATTTCCTCACTGGCGAGGAGAGTGCTCCGGCAGCGGATGCCGCCCCGTCGCGTTCGGCCAGTGGCTTTGCGCAGGAGACGGAGCTTCAGAAGATTTCCACGAAGGGCGACGCGCTGGTCATCGACCGCAATCTGCGTAATGTGGACTACACGCTTGCGAAGTGCTGCAATCCGATATACGGCGATGAGGTATTCGGCTTCGTGACAGTGAACGGCGGTATCAAGATACACAAGAAGGACTGCCCTAACGCCCCGCAGATGATTTCCCGCTTCGGCTACCGCATAGTCAAGGCCGTGTGGAGTGGCGACACGGGCGGCACGGAATATTCCGCTACGCTGAACGTACTTGGCAATGACGACATTGGCATTGTGGCCAACATAACGTCTGTCATATCCAAAGAGGCAGGTGTGAATATGCGTTCCATATCGGTCGATTCGCACGACGGCCTGTTCGAGGGGAAGATAACTGTGACTGTGGGCGAGGTGAGCCAGCTTGACCGTGTGATAAAGAAGATAAAGGCGGTCAAAGGCGTGAAGCAGGTGAGCCGCAGCTGAACTGATTATTTGGTAGACACTAAAACAACAATTATATGAAATCTTACATTATAAACATAGGCGATGAACTGCTTATAGGCCAGGTTGTCAACACGAATGCGAGTTGGATGGCCGAGAACTTGAACAAGAACAACATAGCTGTGAGTGAGGTTGTCGTGGTAGGCGATGATGCCGATGCCATACGCCGCCATGTGCAGTACGGTCTTGACAATGCTGACGTTACGATAATTACCGGCGGCCTTGGCCCTACGAAGGACGATATCACGAAAAAGACGCTTGCCGATATGTTCGGCAGCCGCCTTGTGACGCACGGGCAGACACTGAACCATGTGCGTGACTATTTCAGCCTGAGAAACCTGCCTATGCTGGAGGTGAACTATGGCCAGGCTCTTGTGCCGGAGGACTGTACGGTGCTGTTCAATAAGATGGGCACTGCGCCGGGAATGTGGTTTGAGCGCGGCGGCAGGATTGTTGTCTCGCTGCCCGGTGTGCCGTTCGAGATGAAATGGCTGATGGATGAATATGTTATACCTCGCTTGATTTCACGTCTTGGACATGATGCGATAGTGCACAAGACCGTGCTGACGTGCGGCATAGGCGAGTCGTTCCTTGCCGAGAAGATTGCCGCGTGGGAAGAGGCTTTGCCGGGCCACATACGGTTGGCTTATCTGCCCTCGGCGGGTGAGGTGCGCCTGCGCCTTTCTGCCTACGGTTCTGACCATGAGAAGCTGGCGGTTGAGATAGACGAGGAGATAGCGAAGCTCAGAGAGATAGTTGGCGACAACATATACGGCTATGACAACGATACGTTCGCCAGTGTGATAGGCGATATGCTGCGCAGTCGTAAGGCGCGTCTCGGCACGGCGGAGAGCTGTACTGGAGGGCTGATTGCCAATAAGATAACGCAGATTGCCGGCGCATCGGACTACTATGTGGGTGGGATGGTGAGCTATTCTAACAGTGCCAAAATAAACAGGCTTAACGTCAATCCGAACACGATAGAGCAGTACGGTGCGGTGTCGCGGCAGACGGCTGTGGAGATGGCTCGCGGATGCCTGAGCTGTTATGGCGTAGACTACGCGGTGGCGACTACGGGCATTGCCGGTCCCGGCGGCGGAAGCGAGGAGAAGCCCGTCGGGACGGTATATATAGCGGTTGCAAGCCGCAGCTATGTGCATTGCGAGAAATATGTCTTCACGACGACAAGGGTGCAGCATCAGGAGCGCACTGCCAATCAGGCGCTTTTTGATTTGTGGCAGTTCCTGAAAAAAGAGATGTGATAACGGATTAATGGTAAAATAGGTATGCTGGCTAAAATATTCAATCCTCATGTGGTTACTGTACTGATGCTTGTCTGCTCTAACTGTTTCATGACATACGCGTGGTACGGGCATCTGAAAAACATGGCCGACCGTCAATGGTGGGTGGCCGCGCTGTGCAGCTGGGGTATAGCGTTGTTCGAGTACATGATTATGGTTCCCGCAAACAGGATAGGCTTCACGGTCTATTCCCTGCCGCAGCTGAAAATCATACAGGAGGTGGTGACCCTGTCAGTGTTCATCCCGTTCGCGGTCTTCTATCTTAATCAGCCGTTCAAGTGGGATTTCGTGTGGGCTGCACTCTGTCTGCTTGGGGCTGTCTATTTCATGTTCAGATCGTAGTATGGCGGACAGTCTGGGCATTGTGCGTGACAGCACCTTGTCCGTGCTATATGCAGGGCAGGACAGCGTGTTCTCCCATGCGGGCTTGTCTGTCGATACTCTCCGTACAGGCCTGCCCGATGGGGGCGGTGGCTTGCCGTTGCTCCGCTTGCTGCGCGTGACTGGGTTGGCCGGAGAGGAATGGCTGTGCGGGCTGATGGTTGTCATGCTGATAGCTGCGCTCTTCATTCTGGCTTTATATAAGAAACAGTATATCTTTCAGATACGCGGTCTCATAGCTGCACCTAACAGTCGTAAGGTGGTTTATGATACCGATACGCGTGGTGTGTGGGGGACGGTGCTCTTTTGGGTGATTGTCATATTCTCGCATACGGTCTTTCTTACCGTTGCGCTTGACAGGTTCGCGGAAGGTGCGGTGGCTGCACGTGCGGGGGGTGTTTTCGGTTTTATGTCGCTGCTGTTTGTCCTCATTGCGGCTTATTTTGCTGTGAAATATCTGCTGATTAGAGCAGGTGGATATGTTTTTGACATAAGGGGCAGGACGGCCGTTTTTTCCGATGGCTATTTCATGCTCATATTTATTCAGGGGGTAATCCTGTTGCCGCTCTCAATGGCAGCTCTCTACGCTTCGCCTCCTGTGGATAATGTATTTACGGTTATAGGCATGGCTGTCATTGCCGTCACTGAAATACTTGTGACCGTGAAGGGAGTGCAGACGTTTTTTGCCGGGTGGCTTTCTCTGCTCTACATTTTTTTGTACCTTTGCACGCTGGAATTTTTGCCGGTAGTATTATTGGTAAAAGCACTTCTGACGTTTTAGGAAAAGCTATTATTTTTGGAGGGGTACAAAATTGAAAGTCAAGAGGATACTTGTTTCCCAGCCCAAACCGGAGAGCGGCAAGTCTCCGTATTACGATTTGGCTGAGAAATATAATGTCAAGGTGGAGTTTAGGCCGTTCATAAAGGTCGAGCCGCTTTCTTCAAAAGAGTTTCGTGCACAGAAAGTAAGCATTGCCGGGCATACCGCCATAGTCTTTACGTCGCGTATAGGCATCGACTGTTTCTTTTCGTTGTGTAAGGAGTTGCGCGTTCCTATTTCGGATGACCTTAAATATTTCTGCATATCGGAATCGGTAGCCTTGTATCTTCAGAAGCATATCAATTACAGGAAGCGCAAGGTGTTTTTCGGCACGACTAACCGCTTGGCGGATATGTTTGCCGTGATAGGCAAGCATGACAAGGAGAAGTTCCTCTTCGTGTTGCCGGAGAACAACAATGAGGATGTCATGGCTATGCTTGAGGGGTGCAGTTTCTCCTACCACACTGCCATGATGTACCGCACGGTGAGCAACGATTTCGCTCCCGGTGAGCCGTTCAACTATGATATGCTCCTCTTCTTCAGCCCGCAGGGCATTGCCGCACTGATGAAGAACTTTCCGGATTTCCAGCAGGGCGATATAGTCATTGGCTGTTTGGGTTCTACCACTGCTCATGCCGTCAGGGAGGCGGGGTTGCGGTTGGACATAGAAGTGCCGTCGGCCAAGTACACATCGCTCTCCGTGGCTGTGGACGATTTCCTGAAAGAAAACCATAAGCGCAGATAGATGCCTGCCTGACAAGACATTGGATTATAGCCTATGCGACTGCCTTGTATGGTTTATATATGGACACCGTGTGTAGAGCGACTTTCCCGAAACGGGAGCATTTGACCGGGGACAAGGCGATAGCCGACCTCTTCGGGCGGGGCGAGGCGTTCATAGTTTTTCCGCTGCGCATAGTGTATATCAGGTCTGAATGGGTTGGTGTCCCTGTGCGGGTATTGTTCGCTGCGCCGAAACGGTATTTCCGCCACGCGGTAGACCGCAACCGAATGAAGAGGCTCATGCGTGAGGCGTACCGTAGGCAGAAGGCCGCACTGTCAGCGTCTGTCGAAGGGAAGGGCTATACGCTCAATGTCGCTGTCGGTTTCATACGCCCCGTCAGGCTTGGCTATGAAGAGATGTACGCGAAGATGGGCAAGATAGTCAGGATCTTGACTGAGAGGCTTTCTGAGTGACGGCGGTACATTTTTGATTTCTTGGACTATGGATGTCTTGCGTGTTATCCGTCATGCAGTCGTGGAGGTTATGTTGCTTCCGGTCTACTTCTACCGTAAGTGCATATCGCCGATGCTCCCTCCTTCATGCCGTTTCACCCCTACCTGTTCGCAATATGCCGTCGAGGCTCTCAAAAAGCACGGTCCCATAAAAGGTACGTGGCTCACCGTGAAAAGGCTTTTGCGCTGCCATCCTTGGGGCGGCTCAGGCTATGACCCTGTACCGTGACGTTGGCACGTTTATATTAGTCTGCTATGTCCCGGCAGGACAATGCTGTCTTAACGTCATTTCTATATAATGTTCATACCCGCATTCCGGCATCCTTTCTATATATATTCTTATGGTGTCCAACACACACCTCTCTCTTTGATGACCACTCTGGTTGTGTCCGTTCTCCGTCCGTAACCTCTTGTAATACAAGGGGTTCTGTTACCCTCTCCTTAGCCCTCAGCTATCTCCTCCCTATCCTCTCCTTAGCGATTCGACATTCTTGCGCCTAATTCGTGCAAAAACGCTCAAATCATAAACCTCATCGCTACGATACACATTATACCCATCTGCGCAGAGCCGCAGGCTTATATCGGGCTCATGCTGATATGCTCTATAATACGGCTCGCGCCATTTCTTCTTGATTATTAATTTCCTTAATTCCGTCATATCTATTGGAGTGGCTATACGATAAGATTTCCTATCTTTGTAGTAGTTTAGAAAATCAGTGGTCTATATGGCTGAAAATGAAATGACGTTATTGGAGCGTGTGCGGCAGATGGTCTCCGCTCAGCTTCTTTCTTGGGAACTGGCCGGGCGCAATCATGCCGCGCTGCGCATAGTGCAGACGCGGGAGTTTTCTTTCGACGGCTTTTCCGTCTATGTGCAGTTCAACCCCTCGCGCATAGTCTCTTCCGGGGCAAAGGTCGATGCCGCGTCTGTTGCGGCGAGGCCGTGCTTCCTCTGTCCGGAGAACCGTCCGGCGGAGCAGATGAGCATAGAGTGGGGCGGCTATGACATATTGCTGAACCCCTATCCGGTCTTCGCGTCTCATCTGACAATCGCGCACAAGGGGCATTGTCAGCAGGAGATTGCCCCTTATCTGACTGATATGTTTGCCCTCTCGCGGGAATTGCCCGGCTATGCGCTCTTTTACAACGGACCACGCTGTGGGGCATCAGCCCCTGACCATCAGCATTTTCAGGCTGTCCCTGCGGCCTCGCTGCCCGTGGTCGGCGACTACGGTCGGCTGAAACAGACTCACGCTGTGCAGTATGACCGTACCGGGCGCGCCGTCACATACGTCATGCGTGACTATCTGCGCACGCTCTTCTGCATCGAGTCCGCCCATGCCGACGCTTTGGAAATAGCGTTCATGAAGCTGTATAATATGCTTATGACCGAACCTTTTGTCGAGCCGATGATGAATGTCGTCTGCGTGTGGGGCGATGAGGGCTGGCGTCTGTTCGTCTTTCCTCGTGCGGCGTTCCGTCCGTGGCAATATTCGGCTGACGATGAGCGGACGCGGCTGCTCATAAGCCCTGCGGCAGTGGAGATGGCCGGCGTGATGATTACCCCTCTGCGTGAACACTTTGAGCGGGTCACGGCGGCGGATATAGCCGACATATATTCACAGGTGTCGATGAAATTGTAGACTATGGCTTTCATTCAGCGTAAAGATAAATGGGCGGAGGTTTCTGACTCCGATAAGATATTCGTTCCCTCCCCGGAGACTTTCGCACCCGATGCGGCTGTGCGCCGTGATACGCCGATGGGGCAGTACCCTAAGCTTGATGCCGCGCCTGAGGTAAGTGTCGGCATTATGAGCGCGGAGCGTATATCGTTTTCGTTTGAAGACGATTATATATGCAGGCAGACTGGTGAGACATTCCCTGCGGGTGATTATACTGTCGCGGCCGTCAGCGGCGCGGTTGAGTTTTGTGGCGGGCGTTATGCCGAGTTGGCATTTGAGCCGCGTGAAGTGCAGGATTGTATGTCTCCCGCCGGTGCGTTCTCGCTTGACGATGTGACCATCGGCGTAGGTTTCCATTGGCAACGCGCTGAGCGGCAGCGTTTCAAGGGGCGGTTGAGGTTCATTGTTGACGGCGGACGTGTGGTAGCAGTCAATATCATGCCAGTCGAGGCGTATATCTATAGCGTAATATCGTCCGAGATGTCCTCCCTGTCGTCGCTTGAACTGCTGAAAGCTCATGCTGTCATATCGCGCTCATGGCTGCTTGCCCCGATGCTGAACAGAAGGTGCGAGAGACATGACAGTATGTCGTATATAACTGATGATGAAGTGATAAGATGGTATGGCCGTGATGCGCACGAGCTGTTCGATGTGTGTGCTGATGACCATTGCCAGCGTTATCAGGGCATCTCGCGTGTTCAGTCGCCTAATGTGCGTGAGGCCGTGCGGCTGACCGCCGGGCAGGTGCTGACCTACGGTGGTGAGGTGTGCGATGCGCGTTTCTCGAAATGCTGCGGCGGCATCACCGAGCGGTTTGAAAGTTGTTGGGGCGACACTGTGCCTCACGGCTATCTTCAGCCGGTATACGATGCGCCTCTTCTGACGGCTCTGCCTGACTTGTCTGACGAGGAGAATGCGCGGCGGTGGATATTCTCTTCACCCGATGCGTTTTGCAATACGGCTGATGAATCCGTGTTGGCTGAGGTGTTGAACGGATATGACCGTGAGACCACTGACTTTTATCGTTGGCGCGTAGCCTATTTGCAGGCGGAGCTTTCCGAACTCGTATGCCGTCGTTCGGGCATGGATTTCGGTACAGTGACCGCACTTCTGCCGTTGGAGCGTGGTGCATCGGGGCGCATAGTCCGCCTGAAAGTGGTCGGGACGAAGCGCACTGTCACTGTCGGCAAGGAACTGGAGATACGCCGCTGGCTCTCCCCGTCGCATCTTTACAGCTCTGCCTTTGTTGTTGACCGTACGCCCGACGGAGGTTTTCTCCTTACCGGGGCTGGTTGGGGACATGGCGTGGGGCTTTGTCAGGTTGGCGCGGCGGTCATGGGAAGCCGTGGATACTCCTATGGCGAGATACTCGCGCACTATTTCCCCGGTGCGGCTTTGACCGTAATATATTAACCGCCTGACGTATAAATTACACTATATATAACTAGGGATAACAGACATTTGCCGATGAAAAACCGTTCTCCTTGGAGCTGGATACCATCGCTCTATTTCGCTCAGGGCATACCCTATGTCGTAGCCATGACCGTTGCCGTTGTCATGTACAAACGTCTCGGCATATCTAACACCGACATTGCGCTCTACACCTCGTGGCTATATCTCCCGTGGGTAATAAAACCGTTTTGGAGTCCTTTCGTAGATATCATCCGCACGAAACGCTGGTGGATAGTCACCATGCAGCTGCTTATCGGTGCTGGCTTTGCTGCCGTGGCATTCCTTCTGCCTCTCCCTCACTTCTTCCAGTCCACGCTGGCCGTACTGTGGCTCATAGCGTTCAGTTCTGCCACGCACGACATAGCTGCCGACGGCTTCTATATGCTCGCACTCGACTCCGGGGAACAGTCCTTTTTTGTCGGCATACGCAGCACGTTCTACCGCCTTGCGATGATAGCCGGACAGGGGCTGCTCATCATCGTGGCTGGTGCGCTCGAGACGGCGACTGGCACAGAGCCGGTTCATTTGCACGTCTCGGTTACTCCCGGCGTTGAGTTGTCCGATGCCCGTACTGTCGTTCCTCAGCCTCTCGGACCGTCGGGCGATGAGATATCGCTCGCTCTCTTCCCGGAGAGGATATATATGCCGGATGAACTGATTACTGCCGATTCGCTCGATGCGCTGCGCCGCTTTGTGGAGCGCAGCAATGTGGAGAACGGGTTTGTTCCCGAGGCGACCGTCCGTGCCGCTGGCCTCCCGGCAGATGAAGGATGGTGGGAACGCACGGTCTCCGCGCCGCTGAAGCGTTCGTTGCAGTCCGCGTTTGGAGTGGAGAAAAAGGAGGACGTATCGGTCATGTCGGGCAATGCCGCTGTGGCAATGCTGCGCCTTGACCGCAGGCCCGCAGACGGCGAATGCCTTGTGTTCAACATCTCGATGGACAAAGGTTCTAAGAACATTATTCTGCTGTCGGCGGACAGGTTGACGTTCGACTCCTCCAACTGGGATAAGCCCGCCTACGCGCTCTTTTCTTGCGACAGCCGTCTGGACGGCGCGGCTGAGGCTGTATTTAAGGTCTCCTCCGGCAATATCCCTTTCGCGTGGTCGGTCACATTCCTCATCCTCTCAGGCTTTTTCATCGCCATATTCATCTATCACCGCTTCTCCTTGCCCCGTCCGCTCTCGGACAGCGCGGCAGTTGGAGGTTCTCCGTCCGGCATCATGAAGGATTTCGTCGGGACATTCGTCTCGTTTTTCCGCAAGCCTGGCATCGGGACGGCCATAGCCTTCATGCTCCTCTACCGTCTCGCCGAAGCCATGCTTGTCAAGATGACCTCACCTTTCCTGCTCGACTCGCGTGAGATGGGCGGACTCGCGCTCTCCACAGCGCAGGTCGGCATCGTCTATGGCACTGTCGGAGTAATTGCCCTCACGCTCGGCGGCATCCTCGGCGGCATCGTTGTTTCCCGCCGTGGACTCAAATTCTGGCTTTGGCCTATGGCATTGGCCATCACGCTCCCAAATGCGGCTTATCTCTTCCTCGCGTGGGTCATGCCGGAGAACTTCATCGTCATAAACATCGCGGTAGCAATAGAGCAGTTCGGCTACGGTTTCGGCTTCACAGCCTATATGCTGTACCTTATATATATATCCGATGGTGAGCACAAGACCGCTCACTATGCACTCTGCACCGGATTTATGGCTCTCGGCATGATGCTCCCGGGCATGATTGCCGGTTGGTTGCAGGAGGCCGTCGGCTATCAGAACTTTTTCATCTGGGTCATGATATGCACTCTGCCTACACTGCTTCTGATACCGTTCATCAAAGTTGACCCCTCTTTTGGCCGTAAAGGCTGAGATAAGGCATCTCGTCAGTCATATTCTTGTAACGTCAAGATGGCCGCGTACTGCATATCAGTGCGCGGCCATCTTTTTATTACTCCCCCAAATCAGCCAAAGAGTTTAGTAAAAATTGGATCTCTGCCGAACTCCAAATCCTCTATCTAACTACCGTTTGGGGTTAATCCGTGGCATCATTGGATAAGCCATCTCCCCCTCCGCACCCCAACTCCAAATAAAGGTTAAAAACACGTATCCTCGCCGAATCCCTGAGGGAGGCCTGCCGGAGTCCCTCCGCACCCTTCCCGCGCCGTCTTCCCCCGCAAAACCCCGCCATCCGCGCCGAAAGCCAGGCCTCCGCGCCCCCTTCCGGGCACAGTATCCCCGCCCTGTCCCGCCCCCCTGTACCCCGCGGACGCCCCCTCCCGCCCAAAAATGCGTCCCCTCGCCC
>JADIMV010000104.1 GCA_017694515.1 Candidatus Aphodosoma intestinipullorum | reverse complement strand
GCGCAAAATTCTTACCTTTGCAGTCTGTAACTTTGTTTGCGCACACACTGTCATCATGCTTACTATAAATAAAAACCTGATACAGCGTACCCTTGCCGGCGCACTGCTCGTCGGCGGCATCGTAGCAGCCATCCTTTGGAATATATGGAGCTACGCACTCGCATTTATCTTCATATCCGTGTGCGCAGTCCGTGAATTCCACAAGCTCACAGACCGCAACGCCGACAGTTTCACCTCATGGCTATCAGCCATCTCCGCCGCTATACTGTTCCTGACGCTCCTGTTGCACGAATCGCAGGTTTTGCCTCCGCTGTACACTCATATAGCATGGGCAATCTACGGACTCTGTATCATGACGTTCATAGTCTCGGAGCTTTTCCGCCGCCGCCCAGACCCACTTGCCGACTGGGAGGGCATGGCATTGGCACAAATCTATATAGCCGTACCGTTCGCGCTGCTCAACGAAGTAATATTTTTCCACGGGGCGCATCACCCTATGCTCCTGCTCGCTCTTTTCGTGACAATCTGGTGCAACGACACATTCGCCTACCTCTTTGGCAGTCTTTTCGGACGGCATCAGATGGCTCCGCGCATATCGCCTAAAAAAACATGGGAAGGATTCATAGGCGGTGCGGCCGGCGCACTGCTCTCCGGTTACATATTTTCGATATCCGACCCGGAGCTGACGCTCCTACAATGGTTCATCTTCAGTGAAATAGTAGTCATTTTCGGCACATTGGGCGACCTTGTCGAGAGCCTGCTCAAACGTCATCTCGGAGTCAAGGACTCAGGCCATGCTATCCCCGGACACGGCGGCTGGCTCGACCGCTTCGACAGTATGCTTCTCGCCGCGCCTGCTGTTACACTGTACTTATATCTTATCTGAGCAAATGAAAAACAGGAAGTACCGCAAGATAAAAATCCACAAGGAGGGCTATGCCATACTCTTCTCCCTCCTATCCGTGCTGCTTGCGTCGAACATCATAGTCTACATCGAATCGCCGACACGAGCCATATTCGTGCTTAACCTACTCATATCGGTAGCGACATTCTCGTTCTTCCTCTACTTTTTCCGCAACCCCAGCCGACAGGCCGACATCGACGACCCCAACCTCGTCATCGCTCCGGCGGACGGACGCATAGTCGTCACCGAACCAACCGAACTATACGAGTATTTCGACGGAAAGCGCATGATACAGGTCTCCATATTCATGTCCGTATTCAGCGTCCACGCAAACTGGTATCCCATCAACGGTATGGTCCGCTACTCGCGCCACCACAGCGGCCGTCATGTAGCAGCCTACCTTCCGAAATCAAGTCACGAGAACGAACACTCATCTGTCGTTATACAGAGCGAAAATAACCATCTCATAATGGTACGGCAGATAGCCGGTGCGCTCGCACGGCGCATCATAACATACGCCGCGCCAAACCATGCGTGTCACCTGAACGAACACCTCGGGTTTATAAAGTTCGGATCGCGCGTCGACATATTTCTCCCCGAAGAGAGCGAGATTTTCGTCCAGATAGGCGACCAGACACGCGGAAACGAAACCATAATCGCACGTCTGCCCGACTGATGCCATGAGACCCAAAGCCCCCAGTCCGTTCTCACCACACATGCAGGACAACCACCGGCAGCATTTCATTGCAGCCATAGTCTTCCTGTTAGCCGCAATGGGCATACCGCTCCTTAACAGTCTGCTAATACATTCGCACCCCGACTGGACAGAGAGTCCGCAATACACACGCATTTTTCAGGCCATCTCCTCGCTCCTGCTTTTCGGACTGCCTTCCGTAGCCTATACCATCTGCGCTGGAGGCTCAACGGCCAAAAACCTCCACCTTGTCAGCGTTCCGCGTGCTGACTGGGCATACCTGTTGATAATCATCATCGCATCAATACCCGCAGTCAACCTACTTTCCGATATAAACCTCTCAATACATCTGCCCGGAACGATGCAAACAATAGAAGCAGAGATACGCGAGAACCACCGCCTCAACGAACTCGCAACAGAGAGACTAATCAATATCGGTACACCTGCCCTGCTCATCACAAACATTATCACGATGGCTCTCATACCAGCCTTCGTTGAAGAAATGTTTTTCCGAGGATGGATACAGACATCGCTCTCACGACACATCAATCCGCACTTAGCCGTCATCGTCACAGCCGTCACGTTCAGCGCACTCCACTTTCAACCACTCGCCTTCCTACCTCGCACCGCTTTCGGTCTGATATACGGCTATATACTCCTACGCTCCGGCTCACTATGGCTCACCATAACAGCCCATTTCGTAAACAACGCAGCCATAGTCGTCATCGCCTTCCTCAATACAGCATACGGTATCGCCATCAATGCGGAAACTCCCGGCACCGGAGAGTCGTGGTATCTGTCGGCAGCAGGCATTGCCCTATTGACCTTTGCCATTATGCAACTGAAACCAAGCGGCGGCGAAAGACCACACGGCGCGACAGACAGCGAATACAGATAATGACCTTGACTTGGGAGAATTGTGCAAAACAGACAATATAACGACACGTCGCACGATTTGACCACATCAGGAGAATATTGGGACAAGAATGCAGTTATGCTAACGGGAGGATAGGGAAAGGATAGCTAAAAGATAGCTGCGAACCACGTAAGCAATATGGTAATCAATGAGTTATACCAAGATAACGGCATACACTGGGAATGTGTATAAAGAATGCGGTTCATATATTATGAGGTGAGAGTGTGCATCAATCCGAAAACGTAGGGGTAATATGCACGGACAGGCATCAGCTGCCGTGGCTGATGCCTGTCTGTATATTGTGATGTACGGATGTCGAGGTCAGAATTCGCTCGTGAAGTGAAAGCGTATTTTAGGGAAATCGGCCTGCGCCATCTGCAACAGATAGCCGCTCTCCGCGAGAAAGACATCGCGCCCGTCCTTATCAGTAGCTATATACTGGAACTTCCGGCGCTTGAAATTCTCTATCTCTGCCGCATCATCGCTCTCTATCCAGCATGCTTTGTAGAGCGAGATAGGTTCCCAGCGGCACTGCGCACCGTATTCATGCAGCAGGCGATACTCTATCACCTCGAACTGCAGCTGACCCACCGTACCGACAATTTTCCGGTTATTGTTCGCGTGAGTAAACAACTGAGCAACGCCTTCGCCCATCAACTGCTCCAACCCTTTGTTAAGCTGCTTCGTCTTCATCGGGTCGGCGTTCTCGATATACTTGAACATCTCGGGAGAGAAACTCGGCAGACCCTTGAAGTGCAGTTCCTCACCAGAAGTCAGGGTATCACCTATCTTAAAGTTCCCGGTATCCGGCAGACCCACTATATCACCCGCATAAGCCTCGTCCACGGTCTCCTTCTTCTGAGCCATGAACGCCGTCGGAGCGGAGAATTTCAACATCTTTCCAAGACGTATATGCTTGTAGTTCACGTTCCTTTCGAAGCGTCCGGAACAGACTTTCACAAAGGCAATGCATGACCTGTGGTTCGGATCCATGTTAGCGTGTATCTTAAAGACGAAGCCTGTAAAGGCCTCCTCTGTCGGCACTACACGCCGCTCCTCCGCCTCCACAGGCAGCGGCGCGGGGGCTATCTCCACGAAGCAGTCCAAGAGTTCCCTCACACCGAATGTGTTCAAGGCAGACCCGAAAAACACAGGCGCGATATCCGCCGCGAGATAATCCTTCACATCGAACGGGTCGTACACCCCGTCGATAAGCTCCAAATCCTGACGCAGCTTCGCCGCATCATCCTCGCCCACCATAGCGTCCAGCTCCGCCGAATCGATGTCAACGGCCACGGTCTCGCTCACTTTCTGCTTGTCCGGCGTATAGAGATTCAGCTTCTCCTGATATATATTGTAGACACCCTTAAACTTCATGCCCATATTTATAGGCCACGAGAGCGGCCTCACCCCGATGCCGAGCTCCGCCTCAAGCTCATCGAGCAGGTCGAAAGGGTCCTTGCCCTCGCGGTCCATCTTGTTCACGAAAATCATCACGGGAGTCTTCCTCATCGTACAGACCTGCATCAGCTTCCGTGTCTGCGCCTCCACGCCTTTAGCCGCATCGACGACTATTATCACGCTGTCCACGGCCGTCAGCGTCCTGAACGTATCCTCGGCAAAGTCCTGGTGACCGGGCGTGTCGAGTATGTTAATCTTGTAGCCACGGTACTCGAAACCCATCACCGATGTCGCCACGGATATGCCCCTCTGCTTCTCGATCTCCATCCAGTCCGATGTCGCCGTCTTCTTTATCTTGTTGCTTTTCACAGCCCCCGCCACGTGTATCGCCCCGCCGTAGAGCAAAAGCTTCTCCGTCAGCGTTGTCTTACCCGCGTCCGGATGCGATATGATGGCGAAGGTCCTACGTCTGTTTATCTCCTGTTCGTATGCCATTTTTTGTCAGTCCCTTTATAATATCGGACTCATGCCGATTTGAACTGCAAAAATAGTACAAAAAAACGGGACTTGAAAGCCCCGTTAAGTTACCAGTACCACCATTCCGTATAGCCCGGCTTTTCTCTCACATCGATTGAGTCCACACTAAACTTGAACCTCCCATAATAATACTTGAAGTCAAACGCATGGAAACGGCAAAAAATGGATAACTATACACTTATCTTACACTTTATTCTTCACAATATGGTCTTATTATATAATCCATGCATCTCAATAGTCCCCTTGAAATACGTATATACATATTCAAAATCTTCTCTGCCGAAGTTCAATTTGAATTCTATCTCATAATAATCATCCTCTCTTTTAATAACATTTACAGTTCCTCCTTTTGCCTGCCCTTCAGCATCATAATAAACAGGTCCAAATTCAGGTATTGGAAGGACAAGCATCTGTTTTCCACGGCTTAGGTCATAAATAAACTCCCAATATGACGGTATATTGTATATTCCAACAGGTATGTCACTGTTTGGTGAATGTTCAACAACCCAAAAACATTTCCAATATGTAGTCCTACCGCTACGTCTATCAGTCATTGAAAAATCAAGTTCCCAATTTTCAACATCTTCTTCAGAGAACCACTTTATATAACAAGGCAATTCAGTACTTTCAATATAAAACGTATCATAAATGATGTCCTTGTCCTTAGGAGCAGGCTTATCAGGGTCTTCGCATCCCGCTAAACAGCATACGGCTGTAATGCATATACCGAACATTATATTTGCCAATCTGTCACGCATATTTTTATCTTGTTTTATTGTTATCGTTCAATCAGAATTCTATATATCTTGTTGTCATATTCCCCATCTGCATCTGACCTTGGAGTAGCATATGGAAATAACAATCCAAAATGTATTAATTCCAAGTAACTCCGCTTTTCGTCTTCATCCAAGCAATCACCTTTGCTGTTTTGATCATTCTCTCTATGCATATCAATATAAAGCATATCATCTGTCCTCTTCGGATATTTTACAGTTCTAATACCCACCAATGGATATACTACTGAATCACCCATCTGGATTATCATAGGGATACCATGTCTGCTCATATCACAATTAGGTTCAGCTTCATATACACTTTCATTGAAACAATCATCGGGGTCGGCTAATTGGACGATATCCATGCATCCTTTTCTGAATTTATCTACATAATATTTCGCTGGTGCATTACACGATATGAACTGACCAGAAAAGGAATTAACCAAATCCTGTCCGCTTTCGTCTTGCGGATTTGATTGCAATACTTCAAACACTTCAACATACTCGCAAGGACACATAGTATATACCAATAATTTCGCCAATGACATAGAATTATCGAAACCTAATGCGCAATTTTTCATTGTCCGGTAATACTCTTTTTTTGATCTCAGCACTTCATTACTCCAGCTAATTAACGGATTAACAATGCTTGTATAAGAGACAGAACCACCACCTCCGCCTCCTGGGGTAGTCAGAGTAATTTCTCTATTTCTCATCACAAAAACGCAGCACATATTCGCTATTGTGGAAAGAGACATCTTTGGGGTCATCGCTTTCTTCCATAAGCCACGGGTTATAGCGTCAAACTGATAGAAATCAAGACCCAAAACCTTATTAGGGCTAGATGCTCTGCCCCCTATATCTCTGCCCAGCCTTATTATGCCTTCCTCCGGCGACGGATAATCGTTCACGGCACGTCCAAATCCATAGAAATATTCAGGATCGAACTCTCCGCTCAGAGAGGAACTAAGCACAAACGCCTTACGACGCGGATCGGCATTCACAATCGCATAACCGCCATTGTTGGGGAAATTATATACATAAAACAATATCGGCGGGTAATCGTATAATTCGCGAAACTCATCATACTCTTTCATATACCACTCGCATTCGGCATACTGGAACACTTGGTCCAAGACATTTATAATGGGATAACTGTATATCGGGGTGACATCCGCCGCCCGTACTCTGGACAGCACATCATTACCCGCAATGTCCCTCAGTGCATAGTAAAGCAATTCGTCAGTTTCTGCACGGCTATAGTTTTCCATATCGGGGCGTACATAACTACGCGGATAATAGTCATATCCAGACATTGCCTTAGTAGAGACTTCTGCCTTTGGTTTTTGCAGGTCATCTTTACAAGAACAGAATAACGCCGCGAACAGAAAGAACGACAGCAATTTCAAAATCGTTTTCATGATATTTTACTTTTAATTAATACTGTAAGACTGGCAAACATGACAGTTTATTCACGGCAAATATAAGCAAGGTGGATTAAGCAACAAACTTTTAATGAATAAATCTGAAATATTTAACGTAAGGCGGATATGTAAAGAGTATATATAACAGATATACAGACAATTGTATGGTGGCATTATCTGTAGAGAATGACGTTAAGGGGAGGCAATATCACTATGCTATTATTTAACGTAAATAAGCATGGCGGCAGACTATCGCGTCTTAAATTTAACTTCGTTGCACGATGGAATGGCTATCCGGCCATCATCTGTCTCAGGAGGTGGCAGCGGAGGCAGTCGTGGGGCTCGCAGTAGCGGCGGTACATCTGTATCAAGCCCTGCGAGTGGAGCGCACTGCCGTTGTCGAAACCATATGAGACCAAGGCCCGCGTGATGAAGTTGTTTTCGGGCGGGATGCTCTCAAGGAGACGCAGCGCACGGTCAGCATAGGTCTCATTGCCGACATACGCCCCATAGGCGAAATAGAAGGGGACGACGGTGTTGATTACAATAATGTCAGCAGACGCACGGCTCACCCGTTTACGCACCCGCCTTTTACTTTCTACGGAAGGCGAGAAATGGGTGTCCCAATATGCGGAAGCATCGACACCAAACAGCTTACGCAGCCTGTCTATGTCAGCACCATCCGTCACGAGGCTGAAGAGCTGCGGATTCCTATGGTATATCGCGGCCAGTTCGGCCAGGCGCACCGCCGGAAATGAGCCCGGCCTCATGCGCATACTTTTCAGCCGGATATCCACAGGCTCAAGAGAAAACTTGCGCCGCAAGTGATCATATTCACGGAGAAGTTCCGCCGTATATTCATCAGGCTCTTTCACGCTGTCCAGCAGTCCGGCCTGACCCATGAACAGGGCTTCAAGCTGCAACGCGCTGTCGCAATGCTTGCAGACCGCAGTGTACGGTACAGACATGGCGAGAGCCTCCATCGCGTCCGAATTTGTGCCGAAGCCGAAACTTCGGAAGAGCATGACGAAAAACGTGCGTTCCCAATCGCCCGCCGACATATCAAGCAGCCGTCTCACCCGCCGCGCCTTATCCTCCATGCGCTCCACTGCGCACCGTTCAATCCAGACGGCGCGGTGCGTGCCGTCCGCCTTGGCCATGTGCGGAGCACACCTGCACAGTCCTACGCCGTCCTTCTGCACATCGTCATACACCGTCAAGACATGATCCGGCACGGAAAGCCTGAGTGTCGGCATAGGCTCGCCGTTGTGCCGGCCGACCATCACGTCGTTTTTCCATACCACATGGAGCAACAGGCTGTCATACGCGCTGTCGCTCTCATGGCCGTGCCTATACCAGTCGCTCGCCGTACAATGTATTTCCACATTGCCCGCCCATACTGTGCCTCCTACACGTATCTTGGCGTTGAAAGCATCAGGCCCGGCATCGCGGTTAGGCCTGCCGGGGTCTATTATCTCTATCTCGGTGCCGTCAGTAAGACGCTGGTGCGCGGCATACAGACGGTTGAACCAGACATATTGCAAAAACTGTTCATCCATGATATCAAGATGTTGTTAAGCGGCAAACTGCCGGGCCGTTTCTGTCGGGACGCATGGTACTCACGATGCGTCCCGACAAAGATACGCAAAGTTATGTGAGCGGCAAAAGGGGCGTATGCCGATTGACCAATTTGGGGTGAATGGAACAGGAGAGGATAGGGAGAACCTTCTGAGGAGCTTCGGTGAGAGTACATGTTTTTAACTTATTTTTGTAATGGGGATGTCATTAGAATGAGCGTAACGGAAAATGTGCGGCATATATTTGGATGAGATGGAATTATCGCTTACCTTTGCTGAAGTTAAGCATTGCGTCCCGGCAATGCTAAAGCCCATAGATAAAAAACATAACTTCCGCCGGACACGGACACAAAGAACCAATTTTTATATTCTGACTTATGGATTATGTAGCTAACGAAGGCAAGAAACTTACCATTGAGGTAAACGGGGAGAACTATCTACGGATACCGGTCAAGACGCACGTCATCATGAAAGAGGATGACCTCGGCGAAGTCGTTGACAAGTACACCAAGGATATACGCCGACCGGGCGACATCATATTCTGCAGTGAGAAAATCATTGCCATCACACAGGGACGCTCGTTCCCCATCGACGAGATACACCCTTCGCGTCTCGCACGTTTCCTTGTGAAGTTCGTATACAAATCGCCCTACGGCATCGGACTCGGCAGCCCGTACACGATGCAGCTTGCAATCGAAGATGTCGGCGTGCCGCGCATACTTCTCGGCTGCTTCTGCGCGGCGGTGACGAAACCGTTCGGCATACGTGGGGTGTTCTACAAAGTGTGCGGACAGAAGGCATACGCTATAGACGGCCCGTGCGACTACACCATACCGCCGTACAACAAATACGCCAAGATGGCACCGAAAGACCCGGACAAGGTGGCGCGACAGATGAAAGAGCGGCTCGGCAACGAATTTATCGTACTCGACGCCAACGACCTGAATGTCGATATACTCGGCAAATCAAGCAAGAGCCTCGATGACAATTTCCTTAAAGCCCTCTTCAAGGACAACCCGCTCGGTCAGTCGTCACAGCAGACACCGATTGCC
This sequence comes from Candidatus Aphodosoma intestinipullorum, assembly GCA_017694515.1. Classification (GTDB taxonomy): domain Bacteria; phylum Bacteroidota; class Bacteroidia; order Bacteroidales; family Paludibacteraceae; genus Aphodosoma; species Aphodosoma intestinipullorum. The sequence goes on along the minus strand of JADIMV010000104.1, from coordinate 5,160 downwards.
ATTGTGAGACGGGCAGAATAAAAAATGAACAGGGAAACGGCATGAGCTGTTTCCTCTAAACCCAAAACTGAAAAGATTATGATTGAAAAGATTGGCAACAACGCCGGGGCTGTATGGAATGCCTTAAACAACGGCGAAATGGAGATTAAAGATCTCAAGAAAAACGTCAAATTCACCGACAAGGAACTGTGGGCAGCCATCGGCTGGCTCGCACGCGAGGACAAACTCACTATCAAAGAGCAGGGGAAGGAGGTATTCCTGTCGCTGAAATGATTGCAGCCTGGCAGTAAAAACCGCCCACGTGTAAGCAGTGGGCATCTTATTTCAAAAACATCTGAGAAGCCGTTATATTCTATTTTCAACAATTAGAATATGGCGGCTTTCCCTCTATCAATGAACAATGAACAACATATCATTCCTTATGGAATAAGGCTATTACTTCGCTCTTCAGTTTTGGCAGATGATTGATAACCATGCTCCAAAGAATATCTGCCGACAAGCTGTCATAACCATGAATGATATAGTTTCTGGCATCCACTATTTTGCGTGAATCGGTGATAGCTATGTTTCTGTCAGCCTTTAAGACCCTGTTCATCGCTTCACCTATAATCTCTATATTCCGCTCAACGGCACGCCTAAGGCATAGATTATTGTAAAAGTCATCAAACAGCTTAGGCTTGTCGCCAAAGAAACATTCTATTTCTTCAATGGCGGTCAAAATATCCTGCAAATGTTTCTTTATCAAATCATCCATATATCAATGCTTTTGTTGCGTCCACATTCTTTTTCAGATATGGATTCTTTATAGCCTGCTCTTCCAACAAATCGACATCCCTGCCAAACAATTCTTCCAATGAGTATTTGAAATCAAAGTAGTTGTCAAAATAATCGCTTACTTCCGCCCGGTTGAAAGAAACAAGCAAGTCTACATCGCTATCATCATTAAAGCGGTCAGTAAGTATAGAGCCGAACACAAACAGCCTATTCACCTTGTACTTTTTGCACAAAGCGACAATCTTCTGTATGTTGTTTTCTATCAGCTTCATAAAGTTTTTTATATTACAAAGATAGTAAAGCTGCTAACAGCTAAGCTATCTATGAGGCGTTTTCTCCAACTGTTCCTATTCTTTTATTTGAAAAGCAATACTTTTGAAAAAAATTACCTCACTCGGCAGTTTCCTTTACATACCCATATCCAGTTCCGACCGTTTCTGCCGGCCATAACTGCGGTAGGTGTCAAACTCAATCTCCACGTCCGGCTCGGCCAACTGTGCAGCAGAAGGGAGACGGAAGCGCAGGTACTTTATGTCAATGCCGCGCGCAAGCCACTGCCGCTCGTAGTAGGTCTTTATGGAGAGGATGGGGTCATCGCCTATTTCGGAATAGAGATTTGCTGTGGCAACCTCTATCGGCAAACCGCTCTTTTCAGCCATCAGGCGGGTATAGGTATAAAGGAAATTGCTGTCTGTTTTCAGATGGACAGTCCCCCCATCGACAAGCACTTTCTTGTAGAGGGAAAGGAAGTATGTGGATGTGAGCCGCTTGTTCACCTTTTTCATCTGAGGGTCAGCAAACGTAATCCATATCTCATTCACCTCACCGGGCATGAAGAAATGCTCTATGGCGTTTATTCCGGTGCGCAGGAAAGCGACATTTCTCATGCCACAGGCGTGAGCCTCGGTCGCGCCAGTCCACATACGCGCACCCTTTATGTCTATCCCTATGAAGTTCTTGTCAGGAAAGCGACGCGCCAGCCCGACAGTGTACTCCCCTTTTCCGCAGCCGAGTTCGAGTACTATCGGGTTGGCGTTATGGAAATAGCCGTCACGCCACCTGCCGCGCATAGGGAATGTCGCACCATCATGCAATATCTCATTGTACGACAACTGGAAAACGTTGGGCAACGCATCCATATCGGCAAATTTCTTCAGTTTGTTCTTACCCATGGGGAGTCTCTATTTACTGGTGTGCTATTTTTTCTACCGACAATCCGATATTGCAGATTCCATCGAGATTTTCCATCCTCATGCCATGCCTGACTTCGAACATATATTCGCCCGGACGGCCTACATGAAGTGTGTCTATGTAGACCTCCGAGAGCGTGTGCAGCGAGCCGACACCAGAGCCTATCCAGCGTCCGCTGTTGTCAGACAGGAAAATCTCCACCGTGTCACGCGCCGCCACGGAGTCAGCCCCCATGCGGTCTATGAAAAGCCAGAGGTTCTGCCACGCGTATCCGTCATCATTGCGTACCATGATGTTAACGCGAAAATCATCGGTTTCATCGAGTATTTCAGGTGTGAACATCACCGGAAAACGGAGTACGGAGTCCATGCTCCATCCATCGGGGCTGACTTCCCGACTCTCACTGTAACAGGTATCACCTGAACATGAGACGAGAAGTGCCGCACACAGGCCGAGAGTCCATATAAGAATATACCGCATCATAAACACCTATTTCTGCCGGGCTTCGCCAGTGTTCTTACCGTTATTCTTTTCACGGCGGTTCTCACCCCCGCCCTGCTGCGGACGGCGGTCACCTTTCTTGCGGTTATCACGGCGCGGCTGCTGTCCGCCGTCGTTCTTACCATTATCGCGCTGTCCGCCATCGCGTTTAGACGCATTGTCGTCCGCCGATGTGCGCTGCTGTGCGGGCTTCGGCTGCTTAGCCTCCGCTTTCGGGCGGCCGTTTTTGTCCTGACCTCCCTTGTTGCCTTTCTGCTTGCGCCCTTTCTTATTGTCAAAGCGCGTGAGGCTATCCTGTCCTACAACATTCTGGAAATCATGATGTTCATCGCCGCCGCGCATATCGCCTACGAGCGACACGACCTTTTCTCCACGATTGTTAGCGGCTATAATCTCAAGCGCACGCCCTACGGGTATGGTGACAAGATTAGCAGGGACGTTCTCCGATGTAGAGTATGTTATCTGCCGTTTGAATACATCGGTCTTAAAATGGTAGTATGTGCCGTCCAATGTCTCGAGCCGCACGTCCTTCGACGGGAAGTCTTTCTGCGCGTCCATGTACATCGGAGCCTCGAAATTGACGCAGCACTTGATTTTCGCGCACTGCCCGGCCAGTTTCATCGGATTGGTCGACAAATCCTGATAGCGTGCCGCCACTGTCGATACGGAAACGAAGTTGCTCATCCATGTGGTGCAGCACAGCTCCCTGCCGCAAGGGCCTATGCCGCCTATGCGCCCGGCCTCCTGACGCGCACCTATCTGCTTCATCTCTATGCGGACGCGGAAGACCTCGGCAAAGACCTTGATAAGCTGGCGGAAATCCACGCGTTCATCGGCGATATAGTAGAATATGGCCTTACTGCCGTCGCCCTGATACTCCACGTCGCCAATCTTCATGTCGAGCTTCATCTCCTGCGCTATCTTGCGGGCGCGAATCATGGTATCGTGTTCCTTGGCCTTTGCCTCCTCGTATTTCTCCATGTCAGTGGGGCGCACCTTGCGATAGACGCGCTTCACCTCGTAGCGTTCCATGTTGATGCGGTTTTTCTTTATCTGACTGAGTACGAGACGGCCTGTCAGCGTGACTGTACCTATGTCGTGACCGGGCAGCGCCTCAACGGCCACCATGTCGCCCTTCTGTATGGGCAGATGCAGATTGTTGAGATAATAGCCTTTCCTTGTATTCTTGAACTGTACCTCTACAAGTTCGGTATCGAGTTGGGTTTCAGGCAGGTCGGCCAGCCAGTCCACTACGGGAAGCTGCTGCAACGTGTTGCCCCGGAAGCCCTTTGAACCGGGGTTGCTACCCCCGTCGTTCAGAGTAAATTCATCCATTGTCATATATTGTATTTCAATCGGTTACGGCGGAGTGTCCGCCTCAACTTACATTTTCAAAAGCCTGTACAGGGAGAACATCATGTGGAAGAAGACTATCTTGCTGCTCACGTTCTGCTCTATCTGGTTCTCCGCCAGCTCCAGCTCAGCCATCATCCTCTCCACATTGCGCTCATTGATGAAGCGCGAAAACTTCTCCGAAAACCCCGCCTCCTCCGCATTCATATACACCAGCCTCGGGTCGCCAAGATGCGAAATGAAGTTCTCCCTCACCTCGTGCTGCGCAGTCTGCAAAAACTGCTTCTGCTCATCGCGCCCCATGCCCGCCATCCTCTCGCTCCACAGCTTTATCTCCTTCACATCCAGCGTCCACGCCAGCCGCATCATCTGCTTGAACATATCAAAATAGGCGGTTTCATCGTCACTCCGCTTCACCTCCTCGCACAGCCGCCCCCAGCTGCCCGACGCCAGGCGGGCAAACCGCTCAGCCTCCACGCCGCCCAGCCCGAACCTCTCCGAAGCCGCACTCACAAGGCTCCCCATATCAACCGGCGGCAGCCCAATCCTCTGACAGCGGCTGCGTATAGTGCCCAATATCCTCTCCTCCGCATCGGTAGCCAGAAAAAAGAGCGTATTCTCCGGCGGCTCCTCAATGAACTTCAGCAGATGGTTGGCGCACTCCTCCTTCATCAGCTCTGGAGCCCATATCACCATCACCTTGCAACTGCTCTCATACGGCTTGAACGACAGCTTCCTTATAATCTCGTCCCCCTCCCGCGCATATATCATCCCCGCCTTGCCCCCGCACGCCCCGGCAAACCACGCGTTCACCGAAATGTACGGATTCATCGACACATACTGCCGGAAAACCTCCACCATATCGTCGCACACCTCCACCCTCTTCTCCGCGCTCTTCACTATCGGGAACGTGAAATGCAGGTCAGGGTGCGACAGCTTGCCGAACTTCACGCACGACGGGCACACCCCGCACGCATCCTCCTCCGAACGCCTCTCGCAGCACATATACTGAGCCGTGGCAATAGCCAGAGGCAACTGCCCCACGCCCGCATTGCCAGCAAAGAGCATCGCGTGAGGCACCCGCCCGCCCCTCACCAGCCGGCGCAGATGCTCCTTCACATCCTCCTGTCCTATCACATCCGCAAAGCGCATACCTCCAAAACATATATTCCGCAAACCACAGACACCGCACAAACCTCAGCCGACACCCTGTCCGCAGTCCTATCACTATACTGGAAGTCGAATGCCGAAACAAAGGAGAGCCTATTCCCAATTTCTGCTGTGCCGGAACAACTTCCATTTTCGCGTTAGCAAAGATACGCAAAATGTCTAATACAAGAA
>JADIMV010000018.1 GCA_017694515.1 Candidatus Aphodosoma intestinipullorum | reverse complement strand
GTATTCATAGAGAGCCCTGGCCTGGTAGAAACTGATGTATGGATGGCGGTCAAGCCGTTCGACACTGCTGCGGTTGACGCGGATTTTCCTGACTGAATCAACTTCGGCGCGGAGGTGCGCAGCGGCCAAGGAGAGTTCCGTGCTGTCCATATTGGCGCACGCCTCGGCTATCTGGCTTACAGAGGTGTAGCCGCCAAGCCTTTTGCGGTAGCGGACAATCTGTCCGGCACGGACGCTGCCTATACGCGGCACACGCATCAGTTCTGCGGTGTCCGCGCTGTTGAGGTCTACGAAGTAGTCGTTGGGCAATGCGTCCTTGCGCCTGTGCGGTGTTGTGTCTGCCGGGGCTGTCGGGGCGATGGCGATATAGCTGTAAAGTTCCATTACGCGGGCGGAGTCTATGCCGTAGATGCGGAGGAGGTCGTCCGGATTGCGGAAACGCCCTCCGGCGCGGCGGTATCTGACGATGTTCCGTGCGACAAACGGCCTGAATCCGAGAGAGACGAGCGCGGCACTGTCGGCTGTGTTGGGGTCGAAAGGGAACTGTTCCGGTGATGGAGCGGCGGCCTGATGCTGCGGCTGGTGACGATATGCCGCAGTGCTGTCACTTGTGTACGGCGCGTATGTACGCAGTCCGTCGCGGAAGCGCATCACATCGGCGGAGAGCAGTGAGTCTGCGACTGCCCTTGCCTGTTCTTCAGACGGGTCAAGCCCGCCGTGGTCAGGTTCGTAGAAGAACCAGAATGAGAGCAGGAGCATGAGCACGAGGCAGACGGCAACAGTCCCGACACGCTGGCCGGCGGTGTAGCGTGATTTCATTTCGCCTCGCATGGCCGTCTCTGCGTCCGTTGTCTCATTCGGCCTTCGGCCAGCTCATTTCGCCTCGCCAAGGTTCTACCATCATGCGCCGCACATCGTCTGCTGAAGTGTATTTGCCGAGAAGCCACATGAGTTTTGTCGTGGCGGCCTCCATGGTCATGTCATATCCGGAGAGGACTCCGGCCTTGAGCAGATTGACGGAAGCCTCGTAGCGTCCCATCTCCACACTTCCGGCGCGGCACTGTGTGACATTGACGGTCACGATGCCACGGTCTGTCGCCTCACGGATGATTTCATAGAACCATTTGTCCGTCGGGGCATTGCCGGAGCCGAAGCTTTCCAGCACTACGGCACGCAGTCCCGGTATGGAGTATATGGCGCGTACAGTGGTTTCTGTTATGCCGGGGAACAGCTTCAGCACCACAACGTTGGTGTCGAAGTGATGAGCGTATCCGAACTTGACCTCCTCCTCGTAGTGTATGTAGTGGGGGAAATATTTGATGTGTACGCCGGTGTGCGCCAGTTCGGGGTAGTTGAACGAGGCGAAAGCGTTGAACTCCTCAGAGTTGCGTTTCGTAGTACGGTTTCCTCTCATCAGTTTGTCCTCGAAGAAGAGGCAGACCTCCGGCACGATGGCGCGGCCATGCTCGTTTTTCGCGGCGGCAATCTCGATGGAGGTTATGAGGTTCTCTTTCGCGTCGCTGCGGAGTACGCCTACAGGCAGTTGTGACCCCGTGAATATCACCGGTTTCTGGAGGTTCTCAAGCATGAAGCTGAGGGCGGCTGCGGAGTAGGCCATGGTGTCTGTGCCGTGGAGAACAACGAAGCCGTCGAAGTCATCGTAGTATTTGTATATCGTTTCCGCGATTTTGAGCCAGTCGGACGGGCGCACATCGCTTGAGTCGATGAGCGGGGAGAACGAGACAGACGCTATGTTGACGTGAAGCATCTGGAGTTCAGGGATGAAGCTCAGCACACGCTCCGTGTCGAGCGGGGCAAGCGACTGGGTTTCAGGGTTTTCGCCCATGCTTATCGTGCCACCGGTGAATATCAGCAGCACTGAATTTCTCTTCTTGGTTGTCATATATTCTGAGTGTTGTATGCCGGTATGGCCATCATGCTGACCGCCATTTACCGGCCTTTCTGTTCTAAGAGGCAAAAGTAGCGAAAAATCGGATATGTGCCATGGGTGGAACGATGATTTTACTCGCCTGACCGAGGGGCAGTCGTGTGCTGGCGGCATGCCGGACAGGCTGGCGGCTCAACGCTCCTCTTCGCCGAATATCTGCTCTATATCGTCCTGTATCTCTGTGAGCTGCGAACGGCAGTAGCGCACGAGGCTCATGGCTTCTTTCACTTTAGCTGTCAGAGCGGTGATGGATAGCCCGCCGCCTTCGATTTCGTCCACGATGGCTGTGAGCTTTGCGATGGCATCGTCGTATGTCAGTTTTGTCTTTCCCATAAGAGTATCGGTTTTCAGATTTTTATATCATGCGTTTCTTCTACTGTGGATGTTACAGAGCCGTCAGCGAAACGGGTGGTTATGCTGTCGCCCGCTTTCAGCTGTGCGGCTGAGGTCACGATGCGGCCTGCGCATTCGGTGAGGGTGTAGCCACGGCTGAGTAGCCGTGCGGGGTCGAGCAGCGCGGTCTTTTCGCCGAGCAGGTTCAGTCGGGCGGCTTCGCGGCTTATGGTGCGGCGTGCGGCCGCTGTGGCTGTGCGCTGCATGAGGTTGAGCCGTTCGCGGCTGGCAGTGAGCGATGTGCCGAGGGCGCGGCGGAGACTGTCTTCGGAGACCGTCACGAGATGGCGCGAGGCGGTGAGCGCGTTGTCTGCGGAGGTTTTCAGGATGTATTCCTGCTGGCGGAGCATCAGCGCGGCCTGCGATGTGCGGCGGGAGACGAGGCGATGGAGGGCGAACGGCACGTGGGTCAGCTGTTCCTGTGCGCGGGAGACGGCAGCGGAGGCACTCTCCTTAACGCGAGAGAGAAGCCGGGTCAGGGCGCTGTCGGCCGAGGCCATGCGGTCTATGAGGAATGCGGCTACGGCAGTGGGGGTCTTCAGCGGACGGCAGGCTACCATGTCTACGACGCTCTCGTCGCGAGTGTGGCCTATGCCCGTCAGGACGGGGATGGGGAACTGTGCGCAGATGCGTGCGAGGGTGAGGCTGTCGAACGCCTGAAGGTCGGCAACTGCACCGCCGCCGCGTATTATCGCCACGCAGTCGTAGAGACCGGCTTCATCGGCTATGGCACTGAGTGCGGCGGCAACGCTCTCTTCGGTCTGTGCGCCCTGCATTGCGGCGGGGAAGAGGCGTGTGTAGAAGATGTAGCCGCCGCTGTTCTCCTTGAGCTGGCGTATGAAGTCCTCGTATCCGGCGGCGGTTTCGCTCGATATGACGGCTATGCGGCGCATGAGGCGCGGCAAGGGCAGAGAGCGGTTCATCTGCGATATGCCCTCGCGCTCGAGTGTGGCGATTATCTCGCGGCGGCGCATGGCCATGTCGCCCAGGGTGTATGTGGGGTCTATGGAGGAGATGAAGAGTTTGAGGCCGTAGAGTTCGCTGAACTCGACAGTGGCGGTGGCCATCACGGATATGCCTGCGGCAAGCGGCATTCCGGTCTGACGGAGAAACTCGCCAGAGATTTCGGAGTAGCGGCTGCGCCATATCACTGCGGGGAGCTTGGCGAGGATGCTGTCGCTGCCGGGGTCTTTCTCAATGAGGTCGAGGTAGCAGTGACCGGACTTGGAGTTGAGGCTGAGCTGGCTTATCTCGGCGCATACCATTACGGAACAGGGGTATGAGCGGCCGATGCTTTCGCGCAGGGAGTGCGTAAGCTCGGAGAGGGAGTATATTCTGATGCTGCTGTCTACCATGGAAGCAAAGGTACGGAAAAATCGTTGTACGTGCAATGGAGACGGGAGAGATTTCGGTGGGGCTTCGGGAGGTCTTCGGAGGGACTTCGGCGAGAGTACGTGTTTTTAACCTATTTTTACTATGAGGCTGCCGGTAAGAAACGGGGGTGGGAGGAGGGCGGGGGGGGGGAGGAAGAGAGAGGAAGAGAGAGGAAGAGAGAGGGGGAGAGATGAGGGTGATGAGATTTTCCCTGTTATTTCAATGACAGAAAGTTGGCGGTCAGGATAATTATGTCTACCTTTGTCGGCGAGGAGTGATATAGAATGTCGAGTCAGGTATTACCCCCCCCTCCCATGTGGAATTGTATAATACACAATATTAATAGGTCAAGAGCTATGAGAGCTAAACATCTGATTTTGGCGGCGGTGCTGTCGGTGACGGCACTGTGCGCACACGCCCAGAACGGCGATTATAATGAGGAACAGGGCGAAGGGTCTTCGGAGCCTGCCCTGACGTTCGAGTATGAAGGTATGACGTTCGTGCAGACTGAGGGAGGCGAGCGGAACGTGGCACTCTTCAGGATGGAGGAGTCGTACCTGTGGGCGGCAGAGTCTGACCCGGAGACGGGGGAGATGCCGGAGGAGGTGGACTGGGTTATCCCGGGAAGCATCAATGCGGCGGACGTGAATGTATTGAGCGGCGAGATTGAGGAGGGGGCGACGTATACGGTCACGGAGATAGCGGACTGCCAATTTATCAGCGATTACGGTATCCGCTCTGTGACGATACCGAAGAGTGTCACGAAGATAAGCAGTTTCGACTTCATGAACCAGACGTGGGGTGCGAATGTGTATGAGGCCATCAATGTGGAGGCGGGAAATACGGCGTACAAGTCTGTGGACGGGTTGCTGTTCACGGCTGACGGGAAAGAGGTGCTGTTCACTCCTACGTTTAACCGCCGGACAGAACAGATTAGGATAGAACTTCCGGACGGCACAGAGAGTATAGGCGACCGGGCGTTCGAGAATGTGAGGATGATATATACCGTGGTTGTGCCGCCCAGCCTGCGGGAGATTGGGAACGGCGCGTTCAGCACACAACTTGTGAGCATAGAGTCAAACGACGGCCTTGCCGGGCTTGAGAGCGTGGGTGCGGGTGCGTTAGCCGAGACGCGTTGGATGGAGAAAGAGGGCGAGTTTCCGATGCTGGGCTCGATATTGGTGGGCTACAAAGGAACGGAGAGGAATGTGACCATCCCGGACGGGGTGAAGAAGATAGGCGACGGTGCGCTGGCATTGGATTACAATCTCAATATGACGTCGATAGAGAGCGTGAAGATGCCGGAGGGTCTGACGCACATAGGGGCGGAGGCGTTCGCAAGCAATTGGGATATGAAAGAAATCACGCTGCCTGAGAGCCTGAAGGAGATAGGGGAATGGGCGTTCAGAGGATGCCAGAACCTGACGGCGATAGATATACCTGACGGAGTGGAGCTGATAGGAGAGGGGGCGTTTGCCAGATGCTACTATGTGGAGAGCCTGACGATAGGCAGCGGGGTGGACAGCATAGGCGACTATGCGTTCAGCGAGATTGAGATGGAAGGAGTGATTACCGTAGAGGCCACTGAGCCGCCGAGGTGCGGGGATAATACATTCGGGAGGTACACGCCAGGGTATGCCACGCTTGTGGTGCCTGCGGGGAGCGAGGAGGCTTACCGCACGGCACGCGGATGGAAGGAGTTTGAAAGCATTGCCTCGGGCATAACGGAGCAGAACGGGCTGATATACGCGCTGAGCGACGACGGGACGGCTATGGTGAAAGGGTTCGCCGGGGACGAGCCGATAACGGACTTGACGATACCGGAGAAGGTGACATATAGTGAGAAGGAGTATACCGTCACGGAGATAGGCGTGAATGCGTTCATAGATATGGAGACGATAGTGAGCGTGACCATGCCCGGGACGATAGAGAAGATAGGGGCATACGCGTTCACCACAACGGGCATAAGCGAGGTGACACTGCCGGAGAACCTGAAGGAGATAGGCGAAATAGCGTTCGGCGGGACGCACCTGCGGACGGTGGAGATACCGGCAGGAGTGGAGAAGATAGGCTACGGCGCACTGTATTGCGAGGAGCTGGAGAGCGTCAGCGTGGCAGAAGGGAACGCGGCGTACAAGGCTGTGGACGGCGTGCTGTACACGGCGGACGGGCTGAAGCTGATGCAGTATCCGTGCGCGAAGGGCGAGAAGAGCTATGCTGTGCCGGAGGGCGTGGAGATGATTATGGACGCGGCGTTTGCAGGGGGCATAATGGATGGCAAGTCGGCATTAGAGGAGGTGACGCTGCCGCAATCGCTGAAGGTGATAGGCTCTGTGGCGTTCATATACGCGAACCTGAGGGAGGTGACGATACCCGACGGCGTGGACTCGATAGGCGACCAGGCATTCTACGGATGTGCAGAGCTTGAGAAGTTGACGATAGGCAAGGGCCTGAGGAGATTCGGGTATGATGTTTTCAGTTATGATGGAGATGATGACGATGTTGTAGGTGGCGGAGAAGATGAGCCTCATCCTGACCCGGGAATGATGGTTATGCGGAAGATAATGGCCTCGGGCGCGAAGGCCGCGACCTCAACGGGAGACAAGCTGACTACGGTGGTATGGAACGCAGTGAGGGCGAACGATTTAGGTGAGGATTCTTATGATAGCCCGTTCTACGGGCGAGAAGCGATAACGGATGTGACTTTCGGTGAGGAGGTGGAGTATATACCGGCGTATCTGCTGGCGGATCAGATGGAGCTGAAGAGGATCAGGATACCCGCATCAGTGGAGAAAATAGGCGGGTCGGCGTTCAGCTATTGTCTCGGTCTGGAGGAGATAAGGGTAGAGGCTGTTGAGCCGCCGCTGCTGGAAGATACGTATGATGTGTTCTACGAGGTGGACAAGAGCATACCGCTGATTGTGCCGGAGGGTACGGTGGAGAAGTACCGCGAGGCAGAGGGCTGGCGTGAGTTCCTCAACTACATAGAGGCCGGCGACGAGACAGGCGTGGAGAGCGCGGAGGCCGACATACCGGCATATTACACCGAGGGCCTGACGCTCATCATGGACAGTGAGCGCGACGTGGAGGTGTTCAGCACGGCGGGGACGCTCGTGTACAGCGGAAGGACACAGACGGTGACGCTGCCGCAGGCAGGGGTGTATGTGATGAGGTGCGACGGCGAGACGTATAAGTTCGTGGTGAAGTAGTAGAACGGACATAAGATGTTACGTGAGGGCGGTGACCGGAGGAGCGGTTGCCGCCCTTTTTGTATGCGGTGATGGTTGCTTGCGGTTGGCCGGGAGGTAGGGAGGTGATAGGGTGAGAGTACGTGTTTTTAACTTTATTTTGCGAGTTAGAATTGGGCTGTTTCGGGGGAATTGGGTAAGTTTGTATTAGGGAGTTTTTGAGGGGGCAATACAATTGCGAAGTCTAAAGATTGGGGGGGAGGAAAGCCAGAGGTATGTTGTTCTATTTTTCATTATAGGGAGGTAAATTATGAGGAAGCTGAATGTTGAGGAGATGGGGCGGCTGTCGGCGGAGGAGTTCCGCGAGGCGGAGAAGATGCCGCTTGTGGTGGTGCTCGATAATGTGAGAAGCCTGTATAATGTGGGGTCGGTGTTCCGCACGGCGGATGCGTACCGGGTGGAGCGTGTGGTGCTGTGCGGCATTACGGCCACACCGCCGGATGCAGAGATACACAAGACGGCACTGGGGGCGGAGTTCACAGTGGATTGGGTACACTACAAGGATACGACGGAGGCTGTCCGTTGCCTGAAAGCGGAGGGGTATCATGTCTATGCAGTGGAGCAGACCGAAGGGTCTGTGATGCTGGGCGATTTCCACGCGGAGGAGGGCGGACGCTATGCCGTCATATTGGGGAATGAGGTGAAGGGGGTGAAGCAGGAGGCCATTGACCTGTGCGAGGGATGCATAGAGTTGCCGCAGTACGGGACGAAGCATTCACTGAATGTGAGCGTCACGGCGGGCATAGTCATGTGGGAGCTGTCGAAACAGCTGCTGCCGCACTCGTTACGCTGAGATGTTTTTACGATTAATTAATTAGGCGGACAGAAAGAAAGGAATTATATTTGCAATGTGTTCCCGATATAGGGGCGAGCCGGGACACATTATGCGGGGGCCGGCAATCGCCTGTCCCCGTTTTTGTTTTATAGGGTATCCAACCCAAATCGGTCATTAGAACGTTTTGGGAACTCAGTAGAAGCCGTTTTTTGCCATGTACACTTTGATGTGAACAAAATATAGCATTTGAGTTTGGAGATACAGTTGTATAACTCTTTGGCTGCTTTCAGGTTTCTGGCGGTATCTTAATAAGCGCTTTCCCTCGACATAGCCCGCTATGCCTTCGGGGAAGTGCGTATTAATCTACTCGCCATAAACGCAGAAATCAGCTCAAAGTCTAATGACGATTTGGTTTTTTAGAATATGTCTGACAATATAAGCGTCCTCGGTGCGAGGGTACATAATCTGAAGAATGTGGATGTCACGATACCGCGCAACTCATTGACCGTCATAACCGGTCTGAGCGGTAGCGGGAAGTCGTCGCTGGCGTTCGACACGATATATGCCGAAGGGCAGAGGAGGTATATCGAAACTTTCTCGGCTTACGCACGGCATTTCATGGGGAACGTGGAGCGGCCGGACGTGGATGAGGTGACGGGGCTGTCGCCCGTGATAGCGATAGAGCAGAAGACCGTGAACAAGAACCCGCGTTCGACAGTGGGGACTGTGACGGAGATATATGATTTCCTCCGCCTGCTTTTCGCGAGGGCGGCGGACGCGTACAGCTATGTGTCAGGCAAGCGGATGGTGAAGTATTCGGACGACCAGGTGGCGGAGCTTATCCTGAAAGAGTATGACACGAGGCCGTGCTATATCCTCGCCCCGATGGTCAAGAACAGGAAGGGACATTACAAGGAGCTGTTCGAGAGCATCAGGAAGAAGGGCTACCTGAACGTGAGGGTGGACGGGGAGTTGCAGGAGATTAGCTACGGTATGAAACTGGACCGCTACAAGAACCATGACATAGAGGTGGTCGTGGACAAGTTAGTGGTGAAGCCGAGCGACGCGCAGAGGCTGAGGAAGAGCGTGGTGAAGGCGATGCAGCAGGGAGACGGGGTGATGATGGTGCTGTGCCGCGACAGGAAAGAGCCGAGGTATTTCTCGCGCCATCTGATGGACCCGGATACGGGCATGGCGTACAACGAACCTGCACCGCATAATTTTTCGTTCAATACGCCGAAAGGGGCGTGCCCGAAGTGCAAGGGTGTGGGGACTGTCGCACAGATAGACATGGACAAGATTATCCCAGACAGGAAATTGTCGATAGCCGCAGGCGGCATCACTCCGTTGGGGAAAGAACGCAGCACGATGATTTTCTGGCAGATAGGCGCGATAGGGGAAAAGTACGGGTTCACGACGAAGACCCCGATATGCGACATCCCGCAGGAGGGACTTGACGAGATAATGAACGGCAGCGACGAGGAGCTCAGAATAAGGAACGGGGCGATAGGGTCGGAGTCGAACTATTATACGCGTTACGACGGTCTGTTGCACTATATCGAGATGCAGCAGGAGGAGGGCCAAGGCGCGGAACAGAAGTGGGCGGCGGAGTTCTACTCCACGGTGGAGTGCCCAGAGTGCCACGGGTCGAGGCTCAACAGGGAGGCGATGAGCTTCAGGATAGCGGACAAGAACATCGCGCAGCTGGCGGATATGCAGCTGGATGACCTGTATGATTGGCTGGACGGCGTGGAGGAGAAGTTAGAGACGAAGCAGAGAGCCATCGCGGCGGAGATACTGAAAGAGATAAGGACGCGCCTGCGCTTCCTTTTAGACGTGGGGCTCGGTTATCTGTCGCTGAGCCGTGCGAGCGGCACGCTGTCCGGCGGCGAGAGCCAGAGGATAAGGCTTGCGACGCAGATAGGGTCGCAGTTAGTGAATGTGCTGTATATCCTCGATGAGCCGAGCATAGGCCTGCACCAGAGGGACAACCTGCGGCTCATCAGTTCACTGAAGAAACTGCGGGACGTGGGCAACTCGGTTGTTGTCGTGGAGCATGACGAGGACATGATGAGGGCGGCGGACTATGTGGTGGACATGGGGCCGAGAGCCGGACGGCTTGGCGGCAATGTTGTTTTCGAGGGTACGCCGGAGGAGATGTTACGGACAGACACGCTGACGGCGAATTACCTTAACAGGCGGCTGTCGATAGAGATACCCGAAAAGCGGAGAGAGGGGAACAGCAAGCACCTGATACTGCGCGGTGCGCGGGGGAATAACCTGAAAAACGTGACACTCGACATCCCGCTGGGTATGCTGGTGTGCATATCCGGGGTGTCGGGCAGCGGGAAATCGACGCTCATCAACCAGACCCTGCAACCGATATTGAGCAGGCATTTCTACCGGAGTACGCGAGTGCCGCTGGCATACGACTCGATAGAGGGTATAGAGTATATCGACAAGGTGGTGGAGGTCAATCAGCAGCCGATAGGACGTACGCCGAGATCAAATCCAGTGACATATACAGGGATATTCAACGACATAAGAAACCTTTTCGCCGAACTTCCGGAGGCGAAGACGAGGGGGTATAAGGCGGGACGGTTCTCTTTCAACACGAAAGGCGGACGTTGCGAGGTGTGCGGAGGCAACGGGTACAAGACCATAGAGATGAACTTCCTGCCCGATGTGTTCGTGCCGTGCGAGGCGTGCGGAGGCAAGCGGTATAACCGGGAGACACTCGAAGTGCGGTTCAAGGGAAAATCGATAGCCGACGTGCTGGACATGACTATAAACCAGGCTGTCGAGTTCTTCGAGAATATGCCCACGTTCATCCATAAGCTGAAGATGCTGCAAGATGTGGGACTCGGCTATGTGAAACTCGGCCAGTCAAGCACGACACTATCAGGCGGCGAGAGCCAGCGCATCAAGATTGCAGCCGAACTGTCCAAGCGCGATACCGGGAGGACACTGTACATACTGGATGAGCCGACGACGGGGCTGCATTTCGAGGATATAAAGGTGTTGCTCGGGGTGCTGCAACGGCTGATAGGCAGAGGCAATACGGTCATCGTCATAGAGCATAACCTCGATGTGCTGAAATGTGCGGACTATATCATAGACATTGGCCCAGAGGCGGGCAAGGCCGGGGGGGAGATTGTCGCCGCCGGTACGCCTGAGAAGGTGGCGCAGAGCAAGGTGAGCGCGACCGCACCGTTCCTGAGGCAGGTGTTGGGAATAGAATGAATTAGTAAACAAACCGCAGTTACTAATTTTTTATGAGGAGAGAATGATTGTGTAGATTATGGTTGCTGAATATATCTATGGCAATCTTGATTGTCAGTTGAATGTATGCCGAAATCGTGGTATTAGCCATAGAGTAAAATATATTAGTCGATGTTTATGTGTCTTTCGAACAATAGTCTTAAATTGGACTCTAATATTCTAAATCCGCTCCCATGATCATGCGTTTTCCCAAAATGTTTCCCTGATTTATAGCTTCCGATACGTATGTCGTACATTATATGCCCTGAATCAATCAAGCTGAGGAATTTGGATAAGTTCGGATTTGCGTATATTTCCGCTTTGTTGAAGAAATTTATCTATATTGATTATCAATATATTATGTAATAATCAATGAAATTTGCGCAAACAAATCGCACCGTCTGAGACGGTCTGAGGCGATGGGAGGATTTTGTGGACAAACAAACTCTTCAACAAATCATATACGCTTAGCCTTCTTTATAGGATTATCTTTCATTCTGGAAAAAACATAATACTTTATATTATATCCTTTTTCAATATTAAGTTCATCAATTATTTGATAAACCTCCATATTAGAGTTCTCAAAAATTTTACCAACTTCTAACAGTTGCTCTTGATTTATAGTTTCAGGTACAACATAAGTTATATGTGCTTCTTCTTCTGAGATTGTCTCAACAAATTCTACCAAGCCATTAGGTAATACACTAACCTGCAATATGCCCTTTAGCATATCTAAACCTGATGCATATTGAGGATCAATTTGAATTGCATTTTGCCGGATCATTTCAAAATACATAAAATCATCAGGTGTAAATTGAATGTGAGTACTATTATATGATACAATTATATTATTGTCCACAGACATTTGAAAATGATAATGAGGCATCTTTCCTATTTTACTTCCATGGTGACCTTCAAGGTCTTCTTTACTAAAACAGAATGACCATTGGATATTTTTATAACGAATGGTAGCCTCAAATAAACGCTTATCTGAAATATCGCAAAGTATATCATTAATATTTTCGAATGGTTTTTCACTATTTGCTACCCATGCAAGGTATGTATATAACTTTATAAAACTTATAGGTCTTGAGAAAAGATTTTCACGAACCTTTCGTCTTAGTTTCGGATTCAAAAGAAGATGAAAACATGGTGCATTCTCATCATAGTAATCCAAAGAATGTCCGCATAAACTGCACTTTCCTTGCTTAAGGGAAGTGCACAATGAAATAAAGTCTTTTTCATTTTGCTCGTCAAAACCTTTTTGCAATAAATCGGCAACATCTTTAGGTATGGAATCTAATGTTTTTTTCCAGTCTATTTTTTGAAATCTATGAGGCATAAAATTTATTCGTTCTTAAAAAGAAAAGTCAATTATAGGTTATCATAATCAATGATATCTGCGCAAATAAACCACACCGTCTGAGATGTGCTAAGCCAATAATAAAGAATGAGAATATGAATAAAAGAGTGGTAATGGAACTTATTAACGTTACCATTTTAATCATGCGCATTCTCAATAAAATCTAGAGTGTTGTCAATATATATTTTAGGACTGCCAGAAACCGTTCTGCTAAAAAGTTTAAGATGATTTTTTATTACTGAAGAATAGTCCCCTTTGGACAAGTTTTTCTTAAGTTGATGATATAATATACAGTAGTGAGAACATTTTCCTGATTTAAGTGGAATCTTATGCTCTAATACTGGAATATATTGTCCATTTCCTCCTTTTACAGGAGGGCGTTCTTTGTATTGCTGAATGAGTTCTTCAACTGTATGATGGAAGACTATTCCATAGAATTTAAGTTCTTCCTCTAGCAAATATGCGTCTACAAGAGGAAGGCCAAAATATATTCCTAATTCACTGTCAAATGTTAGTGGCCCTTTTGCAATTGCACCCTTAAGAGCGAAACCTGTTTCTAACGCATTTTGCATAAGTACGACACCAGCCTTCACGATTCTATTTAAAGCAGATTTAGAATCATCAAGGGATGCTATGATGATTGAATCAGAGAATTGCACCATTCGCAAAAGTTCTCCCTTTTTATCTTCAAGCAAAGGTTTTAGACGGTCATTCTTTTCTTTGAACTCCTTCAGTTTATTAAGAAGGTCATTGTGATCCATCCGAGTTACCCGATCTTTAAATCCCATAATATCTATAAAAAGAATAAGATGATCTCCATCATTATTCCATATGTGATTTTCTACAGCCATTGCTATAATCTTGACGTTAATAAATATATCAATTACTATTTTTTGTATAATCATATCCGATAGGTAATTCTGCTACCATTGGCAAATTTTCTTTTGCCTCTTGATAAGATTTTACACGCCTATCGTTCAAAAAGGTATAAGAAAGTGTATATACCAATGATTCTAAGGTCTGCTGACGAACTTTCGGTTTCAACTGGCATTCCCATACAGTAATGCAATGCCAACCCATAAAAGCTAATTTTATCTGTTCTTCCTTGTCTCTGTTTCGATTTTGTTCAATTTTACTCTTCCAGAATTCAACATTTGTTTTTGGAAGAACGTAATACTTGCACCCTTCGTGGCCATGCCAGAAACAACCATTTATGAAAATGGCAGTCTTATATTTACGCAAAACTAAATCTGGATGTCCGGGAAGTCGTGGATAGTTCAGTCTATATCGAAAGCCACGGCTGAACAAGAATTTTCTCACTAATAATTCTGGTTTTGTATTCTTGCTCTTTATTGCAGACATACAGCGATGACGTTGTTCTTTTGTCAGTTTATCCATTTATTTCTCATTAAGCCTTTGTATCATATTTTGATTTTTAGCGACTTATCAAAATATTTACAATCCCTGTTATGGAATGCGGGATAGGTACCCTCTAAGATATCTACAATAATCTTATTTATTTTTGGATTCTCAATAGCACCAGATTCATATGTTACCTCATTACCATGTAATTTGTCAATCTTCATCTGTATTATTTGATCAGCATCACATACTACAGCAAGATTAGGATTATGAGTAACCATGATTATCTGACGTTTTTTCTTAGCTGCTTTTATAAAGTGGACCAAATACTTGAATACGCTCTCATTGTCAAGGTTTTCTTCCGGCTGGTCTATTATCAAAGGCTTATCATCCATATCAATAAATAAGTAAAGAAGTAAGAGAAGAGCCCCTCTTTCGCCTGGAGACAATGATGACAACGGTTTACCATTCATTTTCAATTGGAAGAAAGGCATCACATAATCCATTCCATAAATGAAATCATAAAGTTCCTGTTTGCTATGCCCTTTCTTCAGTTGGCTGTCAATCTGCCGTATGCTGTTCTGATTATCACGCTTATCTTTTGATAAATCATCATTGACAATGCAGGCAAAATGTACAAAAGACTCTATTTTATCTTCTTCAACAGACTCGACATTCTCCTTGATTCTCAAAGCCCCTTGTTCCTTTCCATAATATGATCCAGAAGCCTGTTGACTTATAAAATCAAAAAAACGGTCTGCAAAATTTCTTATTGCAAAAGAAGCATCAAATTCTATAGGATAATCTTTCAAATCCTCTTTGTACTCTTCAATGAATTTGACAATTGGAGCAAACAGATTGTTATATATGTCAAGGACTTCATGCTTTTTCAGCATAAGTTCAGTAGCGTACTGTTTTCTTAATTCTTTTTGCTGATCAAGATCCATTTGCAGATTGCGTTCAATGTATTCTATCCGTGCTTGAAGGAATTTTATTGTATCATTTTTGTCTGGTGTTCCTATAATATCCTCTATCATTTTTTCCCACTCTTGCTTATCTTTCAGATATTTCTGATATTCAAGCTCAGGTGCACTCAACTTCTCTTTAGCTACCTCAAGCTGTTCAAGAGTTTCTTTGTATACATAAACTAGACTGCCCTCTTTTGTTTCATTTAAATTTTGCTCAATCTCTGCAAGTTGTTCACTTAATTTACCTATACTGCTATCTATTAGTTCTTTATTAAATTTTATGGTCAATACATCATCAATGTTCAATCCAATTCCTGCATACAAAGACTTTAGTTCATTTTTTTCTGATTCAATATTCATTGTCAGCCTAATCAACTTGTCTTTACTGACAGTTATATCTTGAATCAATCGTATTAGCTTTTCTCGTGAATCACGTGCTGATTGTATATTTAATTCAAGTTGCCTACACGCATCTTGCAGTTGTTCAATTTTTAGTTTTGATTGTTGTGCTTCTGGATTATCTTCAATAGAAGGTTTCTGTATCTCCTTTGGTTTTGACGTTTGAGCATTACTCAACTGTTCTTGCTTAAAGGCTAAGTCATTTGCCAATTTCTTTTTGTATTCAGGATCAAGCATTGCTTCTTTTTCAATAATATCCTTATTGATTTTACTTATCATGTCCTGAATTCCTATGCAAGAGGCTGTATTTTCTTTTGTCAGATAGTTTATAATACTGTCAAGGTCATTTTGTCCATAGCGTTTTGCAGGCTCCAAATATTGAAAGATAATTTTCTTCAATTCACTTTCAAATTGATTGTCATCTTCCGTAGTACATAATGTTTCAAGGAAATTCTGAGGAATATATTTTACTCGTTCAGGTTGTGTGGTATCAGAAGACATATCAAGCGTTTTGATAGTCGAATGAGACTTGTCAAACCATTCGATAGAGGCCTCTGTTTGCTTTGAACGGTTATAAGGTTTAGCCATTCTAAATTTTGAAGGCGTTAAAAATGACCAATTCTGTATTGCAGTGTCCGCACACAATGCCACGATATCTGTAAGAGCACTTTTCCCACCACCTTTATTTCCTATTACAGCGACCAAACCCGGATTTAATGGAATATCAATGTTGTCGAACCATTTCTCTGGCATTGTTGCAGTTGAAGTACGGTTTATCTGAAGCCCTTTTATAAACTTATAAGGATTCTTTCTTATACGCTCTAAAATTTCAGGAACATCATAGCTCACTCGTTCAGGTTCTGCCAGAATCTGTTTTAATCCTTCAAATGTCAAATCTGCTTTAATCCAGCATGCTTTAGTGCCAACCTCTTTGACCTCATGCGCATCTGATGTTGTAATTGAAGGTTTCCCAAATGTTTTTAGATAGAAAATGGCCTCCTTGGGGTTTGTAATATCGCAAATATCAATATATCCTTCATTAAAAAGCTCCTCTTTTACTGGTCCTAAAGAATCTTCTATTGACACGTTCTTTTTGGCTTTGCCTTCATGTTTCATTTCCTCATCAATACTATTTGATTTAGAACCAGCATGTACTGTTACTAAGCCGCCATATTTATGTATCAAATGTGCAGCCTCCTTAAAATTCACTTGTACTTGAAACATGCCTGTTTTGAAGTATATCTCATCATCCTTTGTGTCATCTTTCAGAGTTTCCTTTCCCTTCAAAATCATCTTAGAACGAGTTATTCCTAATGGATTTAGAACATTTTCTGTCAAAAAATCTGCATCAAGTTTAGTCCCATTATATTCATCCGGAAACAAACCAATCATATGAACTGAAGCCTTTCCATACTCAGTACGAAATTCTACCCCTGAAATTACTTTTATCTTCATCGGTTCTGCTAGTGACTTCATTATATCAATATTAGCAACTGTATGATGATCTGTCACTGCAATACACGAAATCTTTTTTGCCGCAGCCTCTTTTAATATTTCTTCGCAGGTACCTTTCCCATCTGAGGCATCAGTATGGATATGAAGATCCCACTTGCGCCATAATGAACCAAATTTACTATTCATATGCTTTTTATCTTAGGTTAATTGTCTAATAATTAA
Source organism: Candidatus Aphodosoma intestinipullorum (assembly GCA_017694515.1). Classification (GTDB taxonomy): domain Bacteria; phylum Bacteroidota; class Bacteroidia; order Bacteroidales; family Paludibacteraceae; genus Aphodosoma; species Aphodosoma intestinipullorum. The sequence goes on along the minus strand of JADIMV010000018.1, from coordinate 855 downwards.
GAATAACACCTATATTCTATCAAAGAATCCCTCGTATTCTTCATCGATAATCTTCCATTCTCCCATTTTGCGTCCACCTACACGAGCGATCTTGTCTAATTCTTGAAGGCGTTTCAGATATTTCAGAACTTGACGTGTTGATAATCCCATTGAATCAGCCATTTGAACAGTACTGACTTTAGGATTCATAGATATCAGTTTATATATTTGGCGACTTGCTTTTATGAACTCTTTTGTGAACTCCACGGGCTCTTTTGTGAACTCTTTTGTGAACTTCTCGGGTCCTTTTACGAACTCCACTTCTTGAAATGTCTTGTCTGTGGTAGTATTATTGTCATTCCCTTCAAAATTTAAGTTCCATAGAGTCACGTGAAATTCGGAAGCATTGGAGGTAAATTCTGGAGCGTGGTAGTCTGAAAGACGCTCATAACGTCTATATGTGTTTATGATTTTCTTCATTCCGCTGCCTCGCCGTTCCATTAGCCCCAGTCGGCTGAAGAAATCAGCCAATAACGGATTTCTTCTCTTGGATGGCACAGTAAGAGGATTCAACTGCTGAATAAGCCTGCCGTCCATCATTCCTCCGGGAGAGTATATTTCCAGCCTGTCATCGTACATGTCAATATGAATCTCACTTCCCATCTGCAAGTAATCACGATGGATGATGGCATTCGCAATCGCTTCCGTCACCGCACGTTCTGGATAATCTGGAAGTTCTTCACGATGGTCACTTTCTTTCCACCATTTCTTTCTTGAATTATTCCGCACAAAAGACACGGCATCCTGCAATTGTCCGATTACACACCCCTCCAGCTCAACATCATCTATCGCTTCGCCCAAGCCGCTGGTCATATC
>JADIMV010000103.1 GCA_017694515.1 Candidatus Aphodosoma intestinipullorum | reverse complement strand
CGAGAGTACGTGTTTTTAACCTAAGTTTGCAATTTGAGGTCGTGCAGGAATGGGGCTGGAGTGAGGCCGGCAGGGTGGGGGTGCGGGGGAGTGTTGGCAGATAGGGGAAAAATGTGTACTTTTGTAGACTTCCGTGACTGTGGAGGTATGGCGGCAGGGGAGTGTTGTGTTTCAAACAGTTAGAATGTAGACTATGGCTGAAGACAGAGAGTTTGAGGACGATTGGGAGGAGGCGGACGGCGCGGCTGCCGATGAGGGCAGTGAACGGCATTCGTCGTATAAAGTCCCTGTGGAGGACAGCGACGAGCGGCATTTGCCGGGGATGTTCAGGAACTGGTTCCTGGACTATGCGTCGTACACGATACTGAGCCGCGCTGTGCCTTACCTGAAAGACGGGCTGAAGCCTGTGCAGCGCAGGGTGCTGTACGCGATGAGGAGGGCAGAGGACGGACGATATAATAAGGTGGCTGGAATAGTGGGGGACACCATGCATTTCCATCCGCACGGAGACTCGTCGATATACGGTGCGCTGGTGGAACTGGGGCAGAAGAACCTGCTGATAGACTGTCAAGGTAACTGGGGTAATATCCTGACGGGAGACGGCGCGGCGGCGGGCCGATATATAGAGGCGCGGCTGACGAAGTTTGCGCTGGAGGTGGTGTTCAATCCCAAGATTACGGAATGGAAACCCTCGTACGACAGGCGTAACCAAGAGCCGGAGTATCTGCCGGTGAAGTTTCCGTTAGTGCTGGCACTGGGGGCGAAGCAGAGTATGGCCGTGGGACTGAAGTCGGAGATACCGCCGCACAATTTTGTCGAGCTGTGCGACGCGTCGATAGCCGTGCTGAGGGGCGAGGAGTTTCATCTGTATCCGGATTTCCAGACGGGTGGCATGATAGATTTGTCGCGCTACAGGGACGGGCTGCGCGGTGGGCCACTGGAGATAAGGGCGCACATAGAGAAGGAGGACAACCGGACTCTGAAGATAACTGACCTTCCGTATGGTGTCACGACGGAAGCACTGATGGAGTCGATAGGGGATGCGGGCGATAAGGGTAAAATCAATGTCAAGAAGGTGGAGGACAACACTTCACACAGTGTCGAGATAAGGGTATATCTTGACGCGAAGACCTCTTCGGACAAGACTATCGACGCTCTCTATGCAAGCACGCTCTGTAAGGTGACGTATAACCCCATGTGCTGGGTGATAGACGGGGACAAGCCTGTGATGATGAGCGTCTCCGACATATTGCGCAGCAGCACGTACAACACACGCGAACTGCTGCGGAAGGAACTGGAGATAGAGCATGGCGAACTGTCGGAACAGCTGCTGTACGCGTCGCTGGAGAAGATATTCATCGAGGAACGCATATATAAGGACAAGGGCTATGAGGAGTCAAAGACCACGGACGAGGCCCTGGCACACATAGACACAAGGCTTGAGCCGTTCAAAGCCTCTTTCATAAGGGAGGTTACGCGCGAGGATTTGCAGCGTCTGCTGGAGATAAAGATGAAGCGCATACTCCGGTTCAATGCGGACAAGGCCGAGGAGGATATGGCCGCATTGCGGCAGCGGATAAAGGAGGTGGAGCATCATCTGGCTCATCTGACAGAGTATGCCATAGCATGGTTTTCCATGCTGAAAGAGAAGTACGGCCCGATGTATCCACGACGAACGGAGATAAGGACGTTCGAGAAGATACAGGCATCGAAAGTGGTGGAGGCCAACAAGAAACTGTATGTGAACAAGGAGGAGGGCTTCATAGGCCACGGGCTGAAGAAGGACGAGAATGTGGAGTGCGTGTCGAACTGTTCGGACATCGACGACATAATAGTGTTCTTCAAGGACGGGAAATACAAGGTGGTGAAGGTGGCCGAGAAACTGTATGTCGGCAAGAACATCATGTACCTCGCCGTGTTCCAGAAGAACGACAAGCGGACGATATACAACGCCGTGTACAGAAACGGCAAGACAGGCGACTACTATATCAAGCGTTTTGCCGTGGCGGGCGTGACACGCGAAAAGGAGTATGACCTCACGCAAGGTACTGCGGGGAGCAAGGTGGTCTATTTCACGGCCAACCCGAACGGCGAGGCGGAGACCATAAAGGTGGCGCTCAAGCCCACGACGAGGAGGATAAAGAACCTTGTGTTCGAGAAGAGCTTTTCCGATATAGCCATAAAAGGCCGCCAGTCGATGGGCAATATACTCACGAAGTTCGACATACACAAGATAGTGCTGAAGCATAAGGGTGCATCGACACTCGGAGGTTCGGACATCTGGTTCGACCACGATGTGCTGCGGCTCAATACGGACAAGCGCGGCACGTATCTTGGCAATTTCGACAGCGATGACCAGATACTCGTGGTGACGACAACGGGGGAGTATTACACTACGAACTTTGACCTGAACAACCATTATGACGATGACATACTGCGCATAGAGAAGTTCGACGGGAGGAAGGTGTGGACTGTCGTGCTGTACGATGCGGAGCAGGGATATGACTATGTGAAGCGTTTCCAGTTCGAGCCGGCCAACCGCCGCACTCCGTTCATACCGGCGGCGGAGGGGTCAAAGGTGCTGCTCATCACGGACACAAGATATCCGCAGATACATGTGACATTCGGCGGCAACGATTCTTTCCGCGAGCCGGTGGACATAGATGCCGATGAGTTTATCGGAATCAAGAGCTATAAGGCTAAGGGAAAAAGGCTGACGACATACGATGTGGCCGATGTGACAGAGGGCGAACCACTGCAAAAAGAACCTGAACAAACTGGTGCAGAGACGAGTACGGACGGAAACGGGCAACGCGAGGTGACTGTGGTGGACGGTGTAGAGATAGAGACATACCGTCCTGATGACCCGGAACAGACGGACGGCCGGACGAACGGCACAGATGACATGACCGGTCAGATGAGCCTGTTCTGAACAGCACGTTCCGTCCATTGATTGTGCGCCCGGCTCTATTCTGCCCTCATGCCATTGAAGCAGGCCGCTATTACGGCGGGCACGAGAACGGAATATGTCTCAACGGTGTATCTCAATCCATATAGACGGCAAAATCAAAACAGTTTCTAAATGTGCCGTGTGATATTGTGCGTGACGTTTTTTGTGAGTAAATTTGCACACGAAACCGTCGCATGTGCATAGATGTGCGCTATGCTGTCCGGCCTGCCGGGCAAAGGGAGTGATAACTTGTAACTTAATATATAAATTCTGTATCATGGAGGCAATAAAGTCTTTCAAGGAACTGATTGATTATCTGACAAACGGCAGCACGGGTAGCCGAAAGAAAATAGCCGTGGCAAATGCAGTCGATATGCATTCACTCGAAGCGGTGATGCACGCGGTGCATAATGGTGTGGTCGAGGCCTATCTTGTCGGCGATGAGGCCACAATCAAGAACAAACTGGAGTTTGATTTCGAGCCGTCGGAGTTTGTACACGTAGTGAATGTGCCAGACCCGCTGGAGGCTACGAAAGAGGCAGTAAGGATGGTTAAAGAGGGGGAGTGCGACATACTGATGAAGGGTATGGTGAACACCGATGTCATACTCCGTGTGATACTCGACAAGGAGAAGGGGCTGCTGCCGAAAGGGCGTGTGCTCACATATAACTCAGCTTTGAACATACCGGGCTATCACAAGCTGCTGTTCTTCACAGACCCGGCGGTGATACCCGTGCCTACCAAAGAGCAGCGCGTGGAGATGATAAAATACTGTCTTGATACGGCGAAGAAGTTCGGAGTGACACACCCGAAAGTGGCACTTATACACGCTACGGAGAAGGCTAACCCGAAGATACCGTTCATGCAGGACTATCTCGACATCATCGAGATGTGGAAGAGGGGCGAGTTCGGCGAGTGCATCATAGACGGGCCGATGGACACGTTCATAGCCCTCGACAAGGAGCGCGGCGCGATAAAGAATGTGCCGACACCTGTGCTGGGCGATGCGGACATACTGATATTCCCTGATTTTGCGTCGGCCAACTGTTTCTACAAGGGGCTTGTGTCGTTCGCCGGTGCGGGAATGGCCGGGCTGTTGCAGGGTACGGAGAAGCCAGTGGTGCTCACGTCGAGGAGCGACGACGCAGAACTGAAATTCTACAGCATCTGTATGGCCGCCATGCTGGCGTAAAATATGTAAATCAAGTATAATCACCTAATGACAAAGAAGATATGAAAAAAATACTGGTAATCAATCCGGGGTCGACTTCGACAAAGTTCGCGGTGTTTCATGACGACAAGCCTGTGTTTCAGAAGACACTTCGCCATCAGGGCGAGGAGCTTGCCCCGTATCCGACTGTAGCGTCGCAATATGAGTTCCGCAAGGAGACGATACTCAAAGCCCTGAGAGAGGAGGGCATAGCGGAGGATTTCGACATAATAGTAGGCCGTGGCGGTCTGCTGAAACCTATCGCATCGGGTGTGTATGAGGTGAACGAGGCGATGAGAGAGACTCTGCTGGCGGCTAAATACGGCGAGCACGCAAGTAACCTCGGTGGTCTTGTCGCTGCCGACATTGCGAAGACAGTGGGCTGCAAGGCTGTGATAGCTGACCCTGTGGTTGTCGATGAGCTTCAGGATGTGGCGCGTGTGTCGGGTCATCCGCTGCTGCCGAACATCTCGATATTCCATGCGCTGAACCAGAAGGCGATAGCACGGCGGTATGCTAAGGAGTGCGGCAAAAAGTATGAGGAGATGAACCTGATAGTGGCACACCTTGGTGGCGGCATTTCTGTCGGCGCACATAACTACGGTAAGGTGATAGACGTGAACTGCGCCCTCGGCGGTAACGGCCCGTTCTCTCCGGAGCGTGTGGGTACGGTGTCGGCCACAGGGCTGATGGAGCTGTGCTTCAGCGGGAAATACACGAAGCAGGAGGTTAAGAAGATGCTCGTGGGCAACGGCGGCCTTATGGCTCATTGCGGGTCGAACGACGCGTATGTGGTGGAGCAGAGGGCCGAGTCGGGCAAAGACCCGCACGCGGCACTGATATATGACGCTATGGCATATACCGTGGCAAAGGAGGCAGGGGCGATGGCCACTGTGCTGAAAGGCAAGGTGGACGCGATACTGCTGACGGGCGGCATTGCCTACGGCAAGGGCTTCTGTAAGTATATCGAGGATATGGTGGGCTTCATTGCCCCGGTGAAGGTTTATCCCGGAGAGGATGAGCTGGGCGCACTGGCTGAGAACGGCCTGCGTGTGCTGAACGGGGAGAAGTGCCTGACGTATGAGGAGTGAAAACAGGCTTTGTCCTTATAATAAAAACGCCTGACTGGTTTCCCAGTCAGGCGTTTTTATTATATATCAGAACTTAATGTTTCAGTTCTTCTATACGGTCGATGACGGCATCGGCGAGGGAGTCGAAGGCGCGGGCGGTGAGTGAGTTCTGGTTGACGACGATGGGTGCGCCGGCATCGCCGCTCTCGCAGATGCTCTGTACGAGGGGTATCTGCGCAAGGAGGGGTACGCCGCGCTCTTCGGCAAGCTGCTTGCAGCCCTCGCGGCCGAAGATGTAGTAGCGTTCGTCGGGATGTTCGGCGGGGGTGAACCACGCCATGTTTTCGACAAGGCCGAGTATGGGGACGTTGATTTTGTCGTTCTGGAACATCTGCAAGCCTTTGCGTGCGTCGGCAAGGGCTACCTGCTGGGGGGTGCTGACGACGATTGCGCCGGTGAAGTCGAGTTCCTGTACGAGGGTGAGGTGTATGTCGCTGGTGCCAGGGGGGAGGTCGATGACGAAGTAGTCAAGCTCGCCCCAAGCGGCATCGTTGATGAGCTGCTTTATGGCGTTTGAGGCCATCCCGCCGCGCCAGATGAGGGCGTTGTCGGGGTCGATGAAGAAGCCGATGGAGAGGATTTTTATGCCGTAGCGTTCAATGGGGAGTATCATCTGCCGCCCGTCGATTTCCTCGCCCATGGGGCGTGCGTCCTCTATGCCGAACATTTTCGGTATGGAGGGTCCGAAGATGTCGGCATCAAGCAGGCCGACGGTGTAACCTTTGAGGGCGAGGGACATGGCGAGGTTGGCGGCGACGGTGGATTTGCCGACTCCGCCTTTGCCGGAGGATACGGCTATGATGTTCTTTACGCCGGGGAGCGGCCTTGAGGGCTGCTGGACGTG
>JADIMV010000102.1 GCA_017694515.1 Candidatus Aphodosoma intestinipullorum | reverse complement strand
CAACAATTTCTTTAATCATCAACTCTGTGAAGTTCTGACGGTGACCGTTGAGTTTGCGGTAACCTTTACGGCGTTTCTTGTGGAACACAAGAACTTTCTTGCCGCGCACGTGAGAGAGAACTTCAGCCACTACCTTAGCACCCTCAATGGCGGGTGCGCCGACTGTTATCTGCCCGTCATTGTCGATGAGCATCACGTTGTTGAATTCTACCTGAGAGCCGCGCTCTGCCTTTTCCATGCGGTGAACGAATACACGTCTGCCCGCCTCTACCTTGAACTGCTGTCCGAGGATTTCTACAATTGCGTACATTCCTTTAATCGATGTATTTTAATGTGTTACGACCGGGAGGCGAGTTCCACGGCGGAGACTGTCCGCCGCCAGCGCTTCTTTTCCATGCCTCTTTGCGAATCGGGTTGCAAAGTTACTAACTTATTTTTGATTGCACAATATCAGAATGCCAAATTTACTCCGGCCATTATGTTGAACCCTATCGTGTCATACCCGTAGAACCACTGGTAGTTGAGCTTGTCCGACGCGCCGAGTATGTTGTTGGCGGCGAGGAAGACGGTCCAGTCGCGGAGGAACGTGTACGATGCCGAGATGTTGAGGTCGTAGATGTTACGCATATCTGCCGAGAGTATAGTGCCATTAGGCATCCGGAATCCGGCAGTGCGGCCTGTCGCAAGATAGAAGTCCGCTTTGAGGCGCAACCCCTTGATTACTTCTGCCTCCGCACCGAAAAGAGCTTCGACTGTGGGCTTGTACCATGCTTCCATATCAGGGTTGTTTAGACTCCAGTGGTTGTAGTCGAACGCGGCGAAGAAATTGAACCTGTCGCGCAGCGTATAGTCCGCCCGTACTCCGACGTTGAAGACCCCTGCATTGGAGTATTCCGCTGTGAAAGTGTTGTAGAACAATGCCGGAGAACTGTTATATAGGCTGTTGGCGTATGGCGTGGTCTCGTTGCGGAGGAAGTGCGCGTCAAGCATCATCCTGTAGCTCAAGTGAGCGTTGATGAGCAATCCGCTCACTGGCTTTATGTCTATGCCAGCGAACGCATCAAGAGGGGTATATGTGTTCTTTTCGACTGTGCTGAGAGGCGAGTAGTAACGGCATTCGGCGAGTGTCGTAGAGAGCGTGTTCATCTGGTAGTCGCCGCCGACACCGGCATAGACGCGGAGCAGGTTTCCGTAGTCGTATGTCAGCTTCACATCTGGCATGGCATTGACTATCCGTCCGTTCAGGAACGAAAAGAAGAGCTTTGCGCCCACGCGGAGTTTGAGGTTGTATTTCGCGAACTCCATGTCGTATGCTGGGGAGAGACCGAACACGGCGTTGTTCTTAATGCCATGTCCATGTGCTGATGCGCTGTACAGTGCGCTCATGAAGTCGAGGCCGATGCGCAGCGTATGTCCGCCGAGCTGCGTGGCGGCAAAGCCCGTGAGGTTCACCTGATGTTCTGCCAGTTCGCTTCCATGTATGGCTGTCATGTCGTAGTTGAGCATGGCATCGTATGTCCATCCGCGTGAGGGCGAGAGTGAACGCAGTCCTATTTCGGCCGTGGCGTGATGGACGGAGCGGGCGAGTGCGCTCCGGGCGCTGTCTGTAAGGCTTGTCATAAAACCGTTGTCGAGTGTAGCGACATCGCCGTAGTAGTTGTAATAGTCGTTGGTGTATCCGGCAGCGGCATATATGGCCATGTCGCGGTTGAGCTTGTGGCTGAAGTTGAGCCGCAGGTCGGTGTCTATGAGCCGCTTGTCTGTGTAGAAGCCGTTGTGGTAGGCATTTATGTCAAAATATGTCCTATCGGAGTTGATGAGCGGATAGAACGCCTGTGCATTCCATTGCAGGGGATAGCCTATGGAGGCCGATGCGTAGCCCTCTTTGGGTGTCCTGCGCTTCATGCCGCTGAATTTGGCCGGTTCTATCGGATGGAACTCCGAACGAGGTATTATGGACGACGCTGCCACGCTGTACTCTATGTCTGATTTGGCAACTGGTATCTCATGGGCTTTCAGTTCTATGCATGGACGCTTGGCTTCCTTTATCTCAGGGATATAGTCCTTTTCGATCTTTATATTACGCGAGAAGAACGTGGTGTCCTGCGGGGTTGCCTCTGTGCTGTCTGCCGGAGTTACTGTGGCGGACTCCATTCCAATGGCGGCAGTGTCAGTCACGGCTGCCTCCTGTTGCTGTGCGCGGCCGGCGATGCAGAGGAGCATTGCCGCCGCTGATATTATGATTTTTTTGACCATCGCTGTATCGTATCTTTATTCGTTTCTGTTAGACCGGTAGTGTCGTTTATTGCAGTATCGTCGCCTCCTCCCTTGACTGTATCGAGTCGAGCCGTTCGTCGATGAGCGGACGTATGTCGTTTGTCGTGTCGGTATAGTTTTCTTGGAGCGAAATGAGATACTGTTTCGCCATAAAGTCATCGCCCTTGGCAATGTATATGTCGGAGAGCAGGACGAAACATTTCGCAAGCCAATACTGGTGCGGGGTGTTTTCCTGAATGAACTTCATTATCACTTTCTCCGCTTCGTCATAGTCCCCTTTCTCTGTCAGGTATGCGGCGTACATATACGTCGCTTCCGCTCCCATCTCGTGGCGTACATCGGTGGAGAGAGCTGTGAGGTCAGTTGCTGCCGAGTCTTTCGCACCGAGAGCCCAGTAGGATTTCGCACGGCAGTAGCGAGCCTCGCGCATCAGGGCGTTGTCCGCCGTGTCAGTGGCCATTATCTCTGTCGCGATGTCCACGGCACTACGGTAATCATCGGTGTAGTAGCTGCACCGCAGGATGCCGAGGCGAGCCGTCGCCTTTTCCTCTTTGCTGTTCGCCGTCTGCAAAAGCTGCCGGAAATAGAATGCCGCATCGGTATAGTTCTTCTTGTCGTATGTTATTTCCGATGCACGGATGAGTGCCTTATCCATATAGGAGTTGCCGTCGTATGTAGAGAGCTTTTCATAGAACGGCAGCGCACTGTCATATTCCTGCAAAGCGTAGTAGCATTCGGCTATATAATATTGTGCTGTTATGCAGTTGAGCGTCGGTATGTCGCAGAATTTTACTATGTAGTTGTTGAGTGACGCTATCGCTGTCCTGTAGTCGCCCTTGGCGTAGACCCGTTCTGCGGCAATGAAAGTGATGGAGTCCTCCTCGCTTCGTGCTATAGTGGAGATGGCACTGCCGGCAATAGACTCGCGATAGGCGAGATAGTCGTCTACGCGGTTCTGTTCGATGTATATTACCTGCATACTTTCCAACGCGACTTTCGTCTCCTCGCTGTTGGGGTATTTCTCCACTACATTCTTGTATGCGCCGATAGCCTTGTCGGCCTCGTTCATGTTGGCGTAGACCATGCCGATTTCGAGGGCGGCCTTGCGCGTCAGCTGGTTCTTGCCCCCCTTGTCCACAAGGGCACGGTATGTATCAACGGCCTTGTCATACCGTTCCATGATGAAGTATGTGCGGCCTAATTCGTAGATTGCGATGTCGGCATAGTCCGAATCCTTGTATTTGCTTATGAGCCTGTTGAGCGAAGCAATCTTCTCGTCATACCGTTTCTGCAATCCGAGTATGAAAGCGTACTGGTATGTGGCATACGGCGCGGCGGCAGAGCCGGGGTTCACCTTAGCGTATGTCTCCAATGCGCGGTTGAAGTCGCGACGGTTGAAATAGTAGTCCCCCACGCGGTTAAGCACATCGGGGTAGAGCTTGTTACGGTCGGCGTTCTTGATGGTGAGGAACTTCGAGAACCAGTTCATCGCCGCGTCATAGTCCCTGGCCTCGAAATATGAGTAACCGAGTGTGTAGTATGCTTTCAGCACATCGTTCACGTCTTTCGGCTGCGTCTTGTTCAGGAACGCCATGATGTCTTTCCGGCACAAATCCTGCTTGCCGAGCCGGTAGTACGTCTCACCGCGCCACAGGAAAGTCTGAGCGGAGAAAGAGCCGGGCGTGTACTCGGCTATAGAGCGGGAGAAGTAGTCCTCCGCGCCGCTGTAGTCGTTGTTTAGGAACGCGCTTACGCCCAACTGGAACAGGGCGTTCTCTTTCGCCTGCCTGATCTGCGCATTGGGGGTCTCTATCTTTTCTATAGAGCGGAGTGCGGAGGCATAGTCCTTCTCGTTCATGTATATGCTTGCCATGTGGCGGTAGACGGCATCGAGGTGTTTCGAGGAGGGATAGTTAGCCGTGAAGTTCTCGAATGCGGTCAGCGTCTCGCCGAACGGCGCGTTGTCCTGATATGTGGCCATCGCGTAGTTGTATGACGCCGTTTCGGTCAAACCCGGGTTTGAGGCATTTTTTACGGCAGACTGAAAGGCCATACGTGCGTTGCTTATGTTGTTGTTACGCAGGTCGCTGTAGCCGATGTACATATATGCCTCCTGCGCAAGGGAGTCCTGTCCGGAGGTCACTTTGCCGAGAGCCTTCACCGCGTCGGCATACAGGCCCTGCCTGTACAGGGAGAGGCCGAGCATGAACATATCGGCGCGCTGCACCTTCTCTTCCGCCGCCGCGTAGCTTTGCAGGTATCTGGCGGCAGACGGCCAGTCGCCCTTATAGTATGAGTTCTCTCCCAATATCCGGTAAGCCTCAGAGATGTAAGCACTTTGCGGGTAGCGGGCGATGAGCTGTTCTCCGTATATCACGGCCAGATCCTTCTGCCCCGTGCGGTCGTAGATCTGCAATATATGATAGCGTGCCGCTTCGCCGTAGCGTCCAGTCGTGTCCACGCGGGCGAACTGCACCAGCGCGTCGTCATAGTCCTTCAAACGGAATTCAGAATAGGCGTGATAGTATGTCGCGGCGTCACCGTATTTTCCGCTGCCGCTCAACGCCTCGAATATTGGACTCGCGCTGCGGTATTGCCCAGTCATCATGTTGGCATAGCCTTTGGAGAACTGGTATTCTTCGTTCTCCTCTTGATTGAGGGTGTTCTTGCCGACCTGACTGTACCACTGCAACGCCTTTTCGTAGTCTTTCTTCTCGTAACAGAGGCGGCCTATCATGTAGCAGACGCGTCCGCGCATTGGGCTGTAAGGGTAGTCGTCCAGATATGCTGCCAGGATTTCGGGCGCGTCCTTGTCTTTCAGGTAGAACGAGTTGCAGGCAAGATAGTACCGGGCAAACTGGAGCTGTGGCGTATCCTTGTCGCCGTTCTCCCCGATATACTTGGTCAGATATGCCTTGCTTGCGCCGTATTCGCCTTCCACATAGAGTTCCTTGCCTCGGATGAAATCCCTGTCCGCATTGCGGGCGGTGTATGTCTCCTGAGCATTTGCCGAAACGGCAGCCGACAGGAGCAACGCCAGTGCTATTATTCCTCTTCTCATTTGTTATGTCTATGTTTTTCAGTCATGTGGAGGTCTGTCCTGTCCGGCAGAGCCTCTCTGCCGCAGCATGAAAACTGGCAGACGGCAGGCACATATTCCACGGATACAAAGTTAATGCAATTCGGGTATATATGAAACTGATTTTTACCTGTTTTTATAGTCATGTCCGGGAGGGGGCATCCTGACCGTGCGGCAAGCCTTTCTCCAGAACATTTAGAAACCGTTTTGATTTTCCACAAACGCGGTTTGCAGTTCACTCTTATGATGAAAATATAAGTTTTCGTCTATGGATTGTGCGTCCCGTCGGCCATATTCCGCCCTCATGTCCTTGAAATAGCCCGCTATTACTTCGGACATGAGAACAGAATATGTCTCAACGGTGCATCCCAATCCCATATAGACGGTAAAAATCAAAACAGTTTCTTATAGGAGGTTTTCATCGATGACCTTGTGCAGCGCGGCTTTCATAGACCAGAAGCCTATCCTACTGAAGTCTATCTCACCGGGGGCGATGAACTCGGCCCGACTTACATCGTCAGAGCAGCGGATATGTCCGATTTCCCCGGCCTCCACACGGAAGAACATATCGAGCGTATGCACCGTGTAGCCAGAATAGGTGTAGCGGTTCGGCTGGGAGAACAGATATCGGACATCGTGTACCTTAATGCCCAGTTCCTCGGCCAGTTCACGGCGCAGCGCGGCCTCTGCCGTCTCGTCGAACTCGACGAAGCCGCCCGGCAGGTCGAGCATGCCCTTCTGCGGCTCACAGGCTCTTGTGCAGAGGAGGATACGGCCGTCCTTGTCCGTTATCACGGCGGCTACCGCTGTGGCGCAGTTGGCGTAGAACAGAAAGCCGCACTGCCTGCAACGGCAGCTCCGTTCATCGTGCGGCGCGAACCCGGCGGCTCCGCACCTCGGGCAGTAGAGGAATGTTTCCATGGGATGTGTCATAGCTCTATAAATCTGTATGTTATGTTTTTGCCATAGACCGTTTCGAGGTAGGAGGCGTTCGCCGCGCCGTCTTCGATGGCATCGAGGGTCACGTAGCGCACGCCGTCCATGCAGCGTTCGTCCCTGTGGTGGTCGTGCGACTGGACGAACAGCTCCACGCCATGTTCAGCGGCAAGTCCCGCGAGATATACGGTCTCCAGAGTGGGCATACTGCCCGTCGGGAATTGCGAATAGTCAGTGAGCCAGAGGTTTGTGTGTGTGAAGATGGTGCAGTGGCGGTAGCGGTCGCGCTCCTCGCGCAGCAGCCTTTCGAGCCACGCCTTCTGGCGGCGGCCTAACTGGGCGTTGCCAGTGTCGAGGCAGATGAATAGGTCAGCCACAGTGCCCATCCTGACGGCAAAACTATAGGATGAGCGTCCGAACAGTTCGCGGTATGTCTCCCATTGGTTGAAATAGAGGTCGTGGTTGCCTATGGAGGTGAATATGTACGGCTGCGCTCCCGGTACTGTCTCCCCGTCGATTATGCGGCGCACCTCGCGCAGCCCACCGTCGCGGTCGGTCAGGTCGCCGTTGATGACGATGAGCAGCGGCCTTGTGTCCGCATCCGTGGCAGAACGGAGCAGCGTTCGCAGGTTGTCCGCGCTTTCGCTGTAATGCACGTCACCGCAGTAGAGTACGGTGTAGTCCTCCGTGCCGGTTAAATATATGTCGTCAGGCTCTGACATGGCCTCCGACTCCGCGAACCTTTTTTCCACGCCCGCGCTCGGGGAGGCGAAGAAGCCCGTGGGGTCATAGCGGTCGCACGCCAAGAGGAGGGTCGCCGCCAGTGCTGCAATGATTATATTCCGCATATCACTCCTGCTGTTATCTCTATACCGTAAAAACTTGTGGCTATGCTCAAGAGTCCCGCCGGGCGGTATGCGGTGCGGAGCGTGGCGCGGTATCGTCCGGCGCGTCCCTCGTAGACGCGGCAGTTGCCTTTGAGTATCAGTTCCGGCTCGTAGAAACGGCCTGTGCGGAAGGGCTGCAGGTTGGTTATCTGCAAGGCTATGTTCCACGGGTGGCCTTTGGGGAAGATGCGTCCCTCGATGTCGTAGGCCATGTCAATCGGCTCGCATATAAGCCCGCCGCCGCGCAGTGGTGCGAAGAGGCGGGTCACAGCACCTATGCCGGCGTAGAAATAGTCGTGGTCGTAGGCGGCCATCAGCGCGGCATCGAAGCCCTGCATAGAGGCGTATGCGTATGCGCTGTAGAGGTAGTGGTTGCGCAGTCCGATGCGGCCACGCCGTCCGGCCTGCCAACTGAAGTCGGCGCGGAGTTTCAGGGCGTAGCTGTCCGATGTGGATGCCCACGCGCCAGCCGATAGCCGCGCCCAGCGGGCGGCCATGCCGCTGTAGGTCAGGCCGATGCTGCCGTATGAGCGTTCTGTGGTGTTGTAGCCGTAGGCGAGGGCGGCTTCTATGCTGTGGCGTGAGGATGCGGGGGGGATGCCGCTACCGTGGCACGCGCCAACGGAGCGCAGGCATTGCGCCCCGGCGGGCAGCAGTACCGCCAGAGAGAGCAGGAGGGTCAGTGAGAGTGTCTTCGCCATAGCGGGTTGTATCTGGGGACAAAGATAGTGAAAGGTGAGTGCAATGGCAACAAACTTGTTTGATTGCCTTTGCCGAACCGCATCCTATCTTGTACGTCAGGTACAAAGATAGTGAAAATATGTGTATGGCGGCTGTGGTTTCTGCTATGATGTCGCTCAAGTTCCCTTGGGGATGGCGAGAGGCTGGCTGAGGGCTCCGACGAGAGTACGTGTTTTTAACCTATTTTTATATTGAAAGATAACGGGGAGGATTTGTCCTGTTACGGGGAGACGTTAGTTTGATTTAATGTTTTTTAGGGGAGTGGCGGTGGAGGTTATCAGGGAGGAAAACGGTAACTTTGTAAGCCAGTTATGAGAGGAGGTAAATGGTATCGGGAATTGCTGTAGTGGCAGTATGCAGGGGCATCGGAGGAATCGGATGAGGCTTGTGCGGTGGGTGTGTTGCGATGAGAGGGAGCCTTGGCTGCGGAAACGTAAGTGGTTAAAATTAAAAAACGGAAAAAGATATCGACATGAGAAAGACTTTGATTTTTATGGCTGCCGTGACTGCTATGGTTTGCGGCGGGACGGCTGAGGCAAGTGCAAAGGTGTATGATAGGGATACGGCTGTGGCGGAGGCGGTAGAATATGCGGAAGATGAAGAAGAGATAACGGAGCAGGATGTGGAGAAGTTGAAGAAGAAGGCGGAGCAGGGCGATGCCGATGCGCAATATAATTTGGGCTTATGTTATGAGACAGGCGAGGTAGTAGAGCGGGATTACAAAGAGGCGGTGAAATGGTACAAGATGGCGGCGGAGCAGGGTCATGCCGATGCGCAATTTAATCTGGGCTTCTGTTATGCGAATGTCAAAGAGTTAGGGCTGGGGCTTGCAGAGGCGATGGAGTGGTATGAAAAGGCGGCGGAGCAGGGTCATGTCTTAGCGCGATATACATTGGCTTTATCCTATTATCCGGGCGGCGGGCCAGGACAGGGAGAACATTCTATACCAGTCCCTGAGGGGTTCGACTGGATTAAAAGTCCTATGCCAGTCGATGTAGATTTCTATAAATACGTATTTGTCAAGTACAAACAAAAGGTAGAGGGATATGAGGTGACGGCAGTGTGTGCATCGAATTGGCAGTATGGAGGGTGTGCTTATATGAGAGGGGATGAAACGTATGTCAGCGGTCCTGCGTATGTCCATTTTGAAGACAGTACGGGGAATAGGTTTGTTGTCTGGAGTCCCACTATCAGGATTCCTGTCGAGGAAGGTCTGGAGATTGAGGACGGGATGCTGTTAGAGACAGATTATAACCAAGCGATGATAGATGGATACGGTAATGATTCCAACGTTGTCAGTCTTTGGGATCCCAGTGTTGATTTTTTCTTTTTCGACATCGATTTTGACGGAGAGAAAGAGCTTATCATGCCGTACCATGGAGGGCTGGGCTATAAATGCAATGATACGTACGAAATATATGAAGTGCCGGAGGCCATAAACGATTATGTATTCGTAGACAATCTTATACCGGGCAGCAGTAATACGATTTTGCGCCCTGAAAAATGCCGTGCGTATGAGCATCTTTCCAGTAAGTCGAATATTGACACTGTGAACAAAACTATAACATCTCCATATGGCGGGTTTCAGAGTGGCAATGAAGCCCCATGCATGATGGTCAAATTCGGTTTAGTTCCAGATTATGAAGTGGATTACGCCAAGGAAGGTTGGTTTAACCGCTATGACCGTTTTGTGACCGAGACAAAGAGACTGGGACTGATGGAGGTTAGTCTTTGTACGAAAGAAGAAGATGTTGAGTTCAGGTACAAGTTAAAGGGAGATAAGTGGAGCAAATACGTGGAGGTGAAGGTGAAAGATGGGGTTTACCGCTGGCAGCGGGAAGCCGTGGCAGAGGATAGCGTTGCAAATGGCGGAGAGGATGAAGAGCCGGATATGCCGACAATAGAGGAAGCGGCGGAACAAGGGGATGTCATGGCGCAATATGTCTTGGGGGTGTGTTATTGGAACAGCATAGAGAAGGAAAGAGATGGTGGGGAGGCTGTGAAGTGGTTCGAGAAGGCTGCGGAGCAAGGGTATGTTGATGTCAATACAGCGTTTGTGTTGGGCAATTATTATTATGGTGATTATTATTTCTCCCGCGAGCCGAATTATGAGAAGGCGGTAAAGTGGTATAAGATAGCGGCGGGATTTGGAACATATGAAGTTGTGGAAGCCAGGCTGAAGGAGGCCAATAAAATGTTGAAAAAGCAATCGAAAGGCAAAGGGAAGCGGTAATAAGAAGAAGCGGTAATAAGAAGTGGTGATAAGAGAGGATGACGGGAAGACGGGCGATGAGTCCGTCTTCTTTTTGTTTATAGTGGGGGGGACGGAGGGCGTGTGGTTAGGGAGAGGATGGCCTGCTGTTACGGCGAGAGTACGTGTTTTTAACCTATTTTATTAAACCCAAAACGGCCATTAGAACGTTTTGTGAAGTCTACGATGGTCATCTTTTTACTACGTACCCTTGTGATATGCAATAGGTCATTTTGAGGTTTATAGAAGACCCGTATTACTAAACTCTTTGGCTGATTTCCAGTTTCTGGCGGTATCTTTGGATAAGATAAACTGCACCTCAGCAGAACTCCATGAACAAGTTCTGGAGGTTCTGCTTTCGGTTTGCATTATCTTTTCCCGTCTTTTCCCTTGACATAGCCCGCTATGCCATCGGGAAAGGACGTAAAAATCTACTCGTCATAAACATGGAAATCAGCACAAAGTCTAATGACCGATTTGGGTTAAATGGGGCAGTGCAGGGAGTGCGGGCAAAATATATATGGCGAGTGGTCAGCGCGAGACGGATTTTTGAGTAATTTTGCAAGTTATGTTACGGGATTGCGGTGTGCGCGGGGAGAGGTAAGGTGTGTTGCCTTACGGATGTGGGGCGACGGGAGGCGCAGTGACCTGTTGTTTTTAATGTGTCAGGATGGACAGACTTCGATTTTTCAGCATAGGGAGCGGCAGCAGCGGCAACTGCTATTATATAGGCACGGGGGAATACGGTTTCCTGATAGATGCCGGGGTGGGCATACGCGCCATCAAGAAGGCTCTGAAGGAGAGGGGTCTGTCGATGGACAATATATGGGGTGTGTTTATCACGCATGACCATACGGACCATATAAAGAGCGTCGGGACGCTGGGGTGCAAGTGTTTCCGTCCGATATACCTGACGGCGGATATGCACAAGGGTATCGACCGCAATTACCGCGTGACGGAGAAGCTGCAGCCGTCGGCATGCAAGTATTTCCACAAGGGGGAGCGCATAGTCATACGCGATTTCGAGATACAGTCGTTTCCTGTGTCGCACGACGCGACTGACAGCGTGGGCTATTCGTTCACGTACGGCGACCAGTGTTTTGTCATCGCGACTGACCTGGGCTATATAAATAAGGAGGCGGCAGACCATATAGCCAAGGCGGACTATCTGGTTATCGAGGCGAATTATGACGAGACTATGCTCAAGAACGGCCCGTACCCGTACCCGCTGAAGCAGAGGGTGCGCTCACACGTGGGGCATCTGAGCAATGAGCATACGGCGCGTTTCCTTGCGGACAACCCGAGCGGGAGGCTCACGCACGTGTTTCTCTGCCATCTCTCGCAGGAGAACAATACGCCGGAGACGGCGCGCCGCGCTGTGACGGAGGCTCTCGCGGAGAAGGGTATCACGCTGGAAATGGTGCAGCCGCTGGAGCGTATGCAGCCGTCGCAGGTGTATATGTTCCGCCATTACAGGCAGGAGTGACGGCGCAGGAGGGGGCGTGCGGGGCGGCGCGGGATAAAGAGCCTGTGGATGTGGGCGTGATAAGTTGTTGTGCGACAGTGAGTTCTGATACGGCAAATATTTTTATGCTTTTTTTGTGTGTAGGTGTTGTCTATTACGGCGAAAAGCAGTAATTTTGCCGAGCGTTTGGGTGACGGTTTTTCCGCGCCGCAGATGTGACATTCTTCCTTAGCTCAGTTGGTTAGAGCATCTGACTGTTAATCAGAGGGTCCTTGGTTCAAGTCCAAGAGGGAGAGCAAGGGGGGGGAGAAAGAAGGGGATGAGTGGAGAGGAGATCGAACATGAGGGCGATGATGGACTGTACGGTCTGTGTGAAAGGTCGGGACAGCTGTCGAAACGAAGTGTGGTGATTGCCCCGTATCAGAAAGAGTTATTCTTCCTTAGCTCAGTTGGTTAGAGCATCTGACTGTTAATCAGAGGGTCCTTGGTTCAAGTCCAAGAGGGAGAGCAAGAAAGAGAAAGCCGCGAATGAGAATGAGCGGCTTTTTTCATGCCCTGTGAAATCAGTGTGACTGTGAAATCAGTGTGATGAAGAAGGTTATCGGTATAGGCAATGCGCTTGTGGACATCCTCTCCATGACGGAGACGGATGAGGCGCTGTGTGCGCTGGGCTATCCGAAGGGGAGTATGCAGCTGATAGACGAGGAGGTCATGCGCAAGATAGAGCGTGCGGTGTCGCCGCTGGAGAAGCGCACCGTCGCGGGAGGGTCAGCGGCCAACACGATAAACGGCATAGCGAAGCTGGGGGCAGAGGCGGCTTTCATAGGCAAGGTGGGGCAGGACGATGTGGGCGGGCTGTTCAGACGCGACATTGCAACGAACGGTGTGAGGCCGCTGTTGCTGCAAGGCGTGCGCCCGTCAGGACGGTGCAACGTGCTGGTCTCGAAAGACGGAGAGCGGACTATGTTCACCTATCTGGGCGCGGCGGATGAGCTTTGCGCAGACGACCTCACAGTGGAAATGTTCCGTGGATACGACATACTGCATATAGAGGGCTATCTTGTCCAGAACTATGGGCTTATCGAGGCTGCGGGGCGTATGGCCAAGACGGCCGGGCTTACGGTCTCATTAGATATGGCGAGTTTCAATATCGTGGAGGAAAATCGACCGTTTCTCCGGGAGTTTGTCGGCAAGTATGTCGATATAGTCTTCGCGAACGAGGAGGAGGCTTTCGCGTTCACCGGCAGGCGGGGAGAGGATGCGGCGGAGGAGATTGCAACCAAGTCGGATATCGCCGTTGTCAAGATGGGCGGGCGCGGCTCTGTGGTTCGTTCTCGGGAGGAGGTCTGGCGCGTCGGGCCTAATCCGGTCAGGTGTGTCGATACAACGGGGGCGGGCGACCTTTACGCAGCGGGTTTCCTATACGGCGTGGCGCGCGGCGTGACACTCGAAGAGTGTGCCCTGATTGGGTCTGCCTGCGCAGAGGCCGTAATACAGACTGTCGGGGCAAGACTTCCGGACAACGAGTGGGCGAGGATAAAGAGTATGTTATCCGCATAGTATCGGCCGAAGCGGCTGAGGGAATCTCTCCTATTGTATATACACTGCTCACGCTCTGTAATTTTTTCCTATTACTGTTTCCTGTTTTTGTATTGTGCTACTGTCCGGCGTATCATGCGGCGGATGGGCGGGGCTATTACCGAGTTGCAGTGTCGCGTTAATTATGATTAATCGGGCAGGCTTTTAGAACGGGCGTTCGAAAATAATCGCTACCTTTGCATCGGCATGCGAGAAGGGGAGGCGTTTGGGCGGTGCAGAATGAGTCGGGAGTCAGCGTACAGATGAAGATAACGAGGGAGATGATATTGCGGAAAGCGTTCGCCGTTTATTTAGAACACGGGTATTCGGATGCGTCGGTATCGATGTTGCAGCAGAAGATGAACATCGGACGGGCATCGATGTACTATTATTTCCAGTCGAAAGAGGAGCTGTTCCGGGAGATGATCAACCGCTTTGTCGTGGAGGAGTGGTGTAAGGCAGCCGGACGACTTAACAGTGCGGTAGCATCGCTGCGCGACCTGCTGGAGGCTCTGGTAGAGCAGTACCGTCATATCAGGCAGATGATAGAGGAGAATGCTCCCGGGGCGGATATGTCGAACCTGAGTGCGCTGATATTAAACGCGTATGTGCGCGACGACAGTTTCCGTATGCTCATGACCGAGAGCCGCAGAGAGATAGCAGGCAAACTCCGTGCAGCCATATTGAACGGCGTTAGGAGCGGAGAACTGCCTCCGGATGTGGATGTGGAAAAGGCCGTGACTCTTTTTGCGGACATGAAGGATAACAGTGAGTCCGGCGGAGGTGTCAGACGAAGTACGGATGAGGATGTCAGCGCGTTCAGGGATATGCTGTTCTACCTGTATGACCTGATAAGGCAGAGAAGAGGCCGGTGACGGATGGCGCGGGGTTTATAACTTACGATGAGAGTACGATGCTTCTGAAGAAGAAATTTACATGGAGGGATTTGCGCTACTGGATGCTGTTCACCTACCTCGGGTGGATGCATGACGCGATATATTACCGGAGGGTGTACTTCGTTCATAGGGAGCGTGTGCCGAAACCGGGAGTGCCGCTTGTCGTGGTGGCGAACCATCAGAATGCGCTGAATGACCCGCTGGCCATAGAGTTCGGTTTCAGGAGCAGGATAGTGAGCATATTCGCGAGGGGGGATATCTTCGCCAACAAGTTCGTGGGTAACTTCCTGAAGTTCCTATATATACTGCCGGCGTACAGGATGAGGACCGAGGGGCTTGAAGGCGTGGAGCGGAACAGGGAGTCGTTTGACGAGGCGCATGACCGTCTGCTTCGCGGCGGCACGGTGGCCATATTCCCTGAGGGGACGAATCAGGACAAGAGGTGGCTTGGCGAGTTCTCGCAGGGGTATCTGCGCATGGCGTTCGGGGCTGCGGAGAAGAGCGGCTTCACGGAGGATATAAAGATACTGCCGACGGCGATACACTACAGCAACTATTTCCATATGCAGAGCGACATGATGATGGTGAGCGGCGAACCGGTGTCGCTTATGCCGTATTATGAGCTCTACAAGGTGAAGCCGCGCACGGCGATGAGGGAGGTGAACCACAGGGTGAGAGATGAGGTGGCGGGGCTGATGCTGAACATCACCGACCTTGAGAATTATGAGGCGATAGACTATTTGCGCGGCAGCTACGGGGTCAAGTTCGCGAAGGAGAGAGGATTGCGTCCCGGCGTACTGCCGGAGAAACTGGAGGCGGACAAGGAGCTTGTGGCACATCTCGACGCACTGAAGGCGGAGAAGCCGGAAGAGGCAGCGGAGATATATGCGGAGACGCTGAGGCTGAAAGCCCTGACGGAGAAATACGGCGTGAGGGACTGGAACTATGACTGCCGCTGCGGCAAGGCTATGAGGGTGCTATGGGCTGCGGGTCTGCTGCTGTTGCTCCCGCTGTTCGCGTATGCGCTGATACCTAATGTGGTGGCGTATTTCGCTCCAAGGCGATTGGTGAGGAAGTTTGACGAGATGGGCGGGCCGTTCAGGCTTTTCGCGGGCGGGATACAGTTTGCGCTCAACGCGCTTGTGGTGCTGCCGGTGATGTACGGGGCGGTGTTCGTTATTGACTTTTTCGTTTTCCACTGGATATATGCGCTGGTGCATTTTCTTGCATTGCCGTGGCTGGGGTTGTTTGCGTGGCATTACCGGCTGTGGTGTATTAAGTGGCGCGGGGCGCGGCGTTTCGCACGTGCGTCGAGGACGGAAGAGGAGATGCAGGAGGCCATAGCTTTGAGAAATAGGCTGTGGCAGAGGCTGGACGAGGTGTTGAATGTCTGAGGGAAGGATGTGGGCTGCGAGGAGGTGACGGTACGCGTGTGTGCGGTAGTGCGGAGCGGAGTGTGTAAAACAAGCATCGGGACGATGGGGTTTCGGTTAGCGGAAGATTTGAGCGGAAAAGGCGATATAATGCTTTATCGCTAAGGAGAGGATAAGGAGGAGATTGCTGCGGGCTAACGGGAGGATGGCTAACAGGCTTGATGGAGAGAGGGTTATGCACCCGGAAGCGTGGTGCATGAGAGTGGTTGTTGGGGCGCAGTGTGCGTATAGGTGCGTAAGAGTGTGTGTGGAGTTTTGGAATTAGATTGACTATTGACATTAAACTGAATACGAGATATTATGAATAGAGTAGTGATTACGGGGATGGGGATATATTCCTGTCTCGGAAAGGATTTGGACGAGGTGCGCGAGTCGCTTTATACGGGCAGGTCGGGCATCGTGTTTGACCCGGCGCGTAAGGAGATGGGTTTCCGTTCGGCATTGACGGCGAAACTGGAAGTGCCTGACCTGAAGAAAGAACTGAGCCGCAGCCAGAGGGTATATATGCCCGAACAGGCGAAATATGCCTATTGCGCTACGGCGCAGGCACTGAAGAATGCTGGCATAGATCAGGACTATCTCGACACGCACGAGGTCGGCATCATGTACGGCAACGACAGTAGCGCAGAGCCAGTGGTCAAGGCCGTGGATACAATGCGCGAGAAGAAGGATACCACGCTTGTGGGGTCGGGGGCGATATTCCAGTCGATGAACTCGACGGTTACGATGAACCTCGCGTGCATCTTCAAGCTGAAGGGGATGAACCTCACTGTGTCGGGGGCATGCGCCAGCGGGTCGCACGCCATAGGTCTCGGTGCACTGCTGATACGCAACGGCCTGCAAGATATGGTGGTCTGCGGCGGCGCACAGGAGGTCAATCCGTTCTCGATAGGCAGTTTCGACGGCATCAGCGCGTTTTCCGTGCGTGAGGACAATCCGGCGGCGGCCAGCCGACCGTTCGACAGGGACAGGGACGGACTTGTGCCGGGCGGCGGCGCGGCCACGGTCATACTCGAAAGCTATGAGTCGGCTGTAAGGCGCGGCGCACCGATACTGGGTGAGGTGCTCGGTTACGGCTTCTCGTCGAACGGCGACCATATATCAGTGCCGAATGTGGACGGGCCGGCGCGTTCGCTGCGCATGGCGATAAAGGACGCGGGGCTTGACCTGCGCCAGATAGGTTACATCAATGCGCACGCGACGAGTACGCCTGTCGGGGACAAGAATGAGGCCAAGGCCATATATGATGTGTTCGGCGACTACCGCGTGGAAGTCAGCTCAACGAAATCGCAGACCGGCCATGAGATGTGGATGGCGGGTGCAAGCGAGATTGTGTATTCGATGCTGATGATGAAGAACGACTTCATTGCTCCGAACCTCAATTTCGAGAACCCGGACGAGGATTCCGCGAAACTGAACATATCGGGCAAGAGGGTGGACAAGCATTTCGACATATTCCTCTCGAACTCGTTCGGCTTCGGCGGCACGAACAGCACGCTGATAGTGAAGAATATGTGAGCCGGGAACGGCGGCCGCACAGTGCGGCATACAAGAGAGACAATCCAAATTATTAACCGGCTCTGCGGTCACAGGCTGCGGGGCGCAACAGACTGAAATATATGAATAGAGAAGAGATGATTGCAAAGGCGAATGAAGTCATCGCCGAAGAGTTTGAAGTGGAAGTGGCGGATCTGACTCCGGAGGCCGACATCAAGGCTACACTGGAGCTCGACAGCCTGTCGCTGGTAGATCTGGTCGCCCTGATAGAGGAGACGTTCGGCGTGAAGCTGAAAGGCACTGACGTGAGCGGCGTGAAGACATTCGGCGCACTGTATGAATTTATCTGGGAGAAGATAAACGCCTGAGCGCGATGCAGAAAGAGTGTCTGTACGAGGGCGAGGACATCAAGTGTTTCATCCCGCAGAGAGAGCCAATCGTGATGGTGGACCGTCTGTATGAGGCGGACGACAGCCATGCTGAGACGGGACTGACACTCGCGCCCGACAATATCTTTATGCAGGGCGGGCGTTTCACAGAACCGGGGCTGATTGAGCATGAGGCTCAATCGGCCTCTGTCCTTGCGGGGTACAAGGCCGTGAAGCGCGGAGAACCTGCGCCCGTAGGCTATATCGGCGAGATAAAGAAGTGCGTCATCGCACGTCTGCCGAAGGCCGGCGAGAGCCTTGTGACGGAAATCGACATAGTGTCCGAGGTGGGCGACATATCGCTTGCGCGGGCAGTGACGCGTGTGGGCGGCGAGACGGTCTGCGAGTGCCAGATGAAGATATTTATCACAAACGAGTGATAGGTAGCAGTTCAAAATTAAACGCTACTTGATTAATTTAGAATAAGGGAAGAAACCGAATAATGAAAGCTTTGTATCTCTTGCGTCTCTTTGCTTGCACGAAGATAGGATGCGGTTCGGCAAAATCAATCAAGATTGATGCTTTTGCTCTCACCTTTCACTATCTTTTGCGCTCTTTTTCCGCCGTTTAACGGTCACATAGCCCGCTATGCTCCCGTTTTCACGGCAGTAAAATAGCTGCAAAACAGTTCACAAGAGATATACAATTAATTTTGAACAGCTACTTATGCAGGAGGAGAAACAAGAGGACGGACACAGCACGATGCTGCGGACGACAGTCGATGTACGCGTGAGGTTCAGCGAAGTGGACTCCATACGGATGGTGTGGCACGGCTCGTATGTCAAATATCTCGAAGATGCGCGTGAGGAGTTCGGGCGGAGGTTCGGGCTGGCATATACGACATATCTGAGAGAGGGGCTTCTTGCGCCGGTGGTGGATATGCACATATCCTATAAAGGCATGGCGACTATAGACGATATGTTGCGTGTAGAGATAACGTACCACAGATGCCGTGGAAGCAAGCTGATGTTCGACTACACAATCACGCGTCCGGCAGACGGCACACTGATAGCCACGGCGGAGACGACGCAGCTGTTTACTGACCTGAATGGCACGTTGATAGCCTCGACACCCGATTTCATCGAACAGTGGCGGGCGGCGCACGGGATGTGACGGCGTACACGGAGGCATGAGGTAATTCTGAAAGTTGGTTTTAAGGTAAAAGGAAAGGATATTAAGGATGTGCGGAATAGTAGGTTATGTAGGTAGGAAAGAAGCTTACCCGGTTCTAATTTCTGGGCTGAAGCATTTGGAGTACAGAGGTTATGACAGTGCAGGAGTGGGTATAATCGGCAACGACGGGAGTCTGCGGGTGTACAAGGTGCGGGGCAATGTCTCGCGCCTGAAAGAGACGGCCGACAAACGGGCTCACGACGGGAATGCGGGCATAGCCCACACGCGATGGGCCACGCACGGTGCGCCGAACGAGACGAACGCGCATCCGCACCTGTCACAGGACGGGCATATAGCGTTGGTACACAACGGCATAATAGAGAATTACATAGAGTTGAAAAGAGAACTGGCGGGACTCGGATACGGGTTCAAGTCAGAGACTGACAGCGAGGTGCTTGTGCAGTTCATCTCGTACAACAGGCAGAAGTACCGCTGCACGCTGGCCGAGGCTGTGAGGATAAGCCTGCACGGGGTCTCGGGGTCGTTCGCCATTGCAGTGATTGATGACCGTGAGCCGGGGTGTGTAGTAACGGCGAGGCGGAGCTGTCCGTTAGCGGTCGGCATAGGTACGGACGGCAGTTGCTTTATAGCATCGGACATAGCACCGATACTGCCGCACACGAAAGATGTGGTCTATCCGGATGATGACGATGTGCTGCGCCTGTCACTGCCTGAAAAGGGCGGTGTGGAGATGATGAACATTGACGGCGAGCGGCGGGAGCCGACAGTGACCCGTGTGGAGATGTCGGCAGACCAAGTGGAGAAGGACGGTTATGACCATTACATGGAGAAAGAGATACACCAGCAGCCGCAGGTGATGCGCGAGTGCATGGCTGGGCGGGTGCTTCTGGGTGAGGACAGGATATATTTAGAGGCGTTCGAGCAGAACCGGGAACGGTTTCTGAACGCATCGCGCATAGTAATTGTGGCTTGCGGCACATCGTGGCACGCGGGTCTTGTGGCGCGGTATGCGTTCGAGCGTTACGCCAATACGCCGTGTGAGGTGGAGTATGCATCGGAGTACAGATACCGCCGTCCAGTGATACTGCCGACGGATGTAGTCGTGGTCATATCGCAGTCGGGCGAGACTGCGGACTCGATAGCGGCCATACGTCCGGCAAAAGAGGCCGGGGCGTTTGTCTATGGAGTCTGCAACGTGGACAACTCCACGATAGTGCGTATGGCAGACGCATATACGTTGACGAAGGCTGGAATGGAGATAGGCGTGGCATCGACCAAGGCGTTTACGGCGCAGGTGCTTGTCCTTATGATGCTTGTAGCGGAGATGGGACGGGCGAAAGGCGTTATGGGCGGCGAGGAGTACCGTGCGCTGATAAATGACATGGTACAGCTGCCGCAGCATATTGACTACATACTTTCGGACGAGAGCGCAATCAGGCGTTTCGCGGCGACGCTGCTGCCGTGCAGGAGTATGCTCTATCTCGGACGCGGCAACCAGTATCCGATAGCCTTGGAGGGAGCACTGAAAATAAAGGAAATCTCATATATACACGCAGAAGGCTATCCGACGGGGGAGATGAAGCACGGGCCAATCGCGCTGATAGAGCCGGAAGTGCCGTCGGTGGTCATCGCCACGAAATGCGGTGAATATGAGAAGACCATATCGAACATACAGGAGATAATGGCGCGGGAGGGGCGCATCACGGCCATAGCCACGAAGGGCGACACGGTGCTTGAGAAGATGGTGGACAACGTGATATATGTGCCTGACATTCACCCGATGCTCATGCCGATACTTACGGTGGTGCCGTTGCAGCTGCTTGCGTATCATGTGGCGGTTGGCAAAGGATGCAATGTGGACCAGCCGCGCAACCTCGCCAAGTCAGTGACTGTGGAATAGGGAAGAGCGGGGGCACTCCGTATTGACAAATAAGAGAATAGTTTTACATAAATCGAGACAGGAATGAAATACGCATTAGTGACCGGAGGCAGCCGGGGAATAGGCCGTGCGGTATGCACAAGGCTTGCGGCTGATGGTTATACGGTGATAATCAACTATGTGAACAATGAACAGGAGGCGCAGCGTACCTTGGAACTTGTGCGCGAAGCGGGTGGGGACGGTGAACTGCTGCGCTTTGACGTGAGCGACGCGGAGCAGACGGCGGCCGCCATAGACCGGTGGAAAGATGAACATAAGGGCGAGTATATCTCCGTGCTTGTGAACAATGCGGGCATACGCAAGGACAATCTGCTGCCGCTCATGGAGGAGGCTGACTGGTACAGGGTGATAGGGACATCGCTCAACGGGTTCTACAATGTGACGAAGCAGGTGATACAGCCAATGATACGCAAGAAGTACGGGCGTGTAATCAATATGGCATCGGTGTCCGGCATCATCGGCCTGCCGGGACAGACTAACTACTCGGCAAGCAAGGGCGGAATCATAGCAGCGACGAAGGCACTGGCCAAGGAGGTAGCTCCCAAGAGAGTGACCGTCAACGCCATTGCCCCGGGCTTCATCAAGACAGACATGGTGGAGGGGCTTGACGAGGAGACCCTTGTCAAGACTATCCCGGCAGGGCGGTTCGGCAATCCGGAGGAGGTTGCGGAGCTTGTGGCATTTCTCGCATCGGACAAGGCAGCGTATATCACGGGAGAGTGCATAGCAATCACCGGCGGACTTAACTGACGAGGAGACTGCGTATAAAGGTTTTTGCTGCCAGTCGCCAATTCAATGGCTGCTGGCGGCATATATTGCATTTTTACGATATATTCAAGATTATGAGAAAGACAATAGTGACGGTGCTGCTGGCGGCGTTTGCCGTGGCAGCCATGGCAATGCCAAAGGAGCAGGCAATCAGGCAAGTGGCTGAGGCAAACAGCAGTCTCAGTACGCTCGAGAGCGACTTCGAGCAAGAGAGGACAATCAAGATGATGAACCGTACGGTGGAGAGCGCGGGGCGGCTATATTTCGACCGGGCGGGGCGGCTGAACATGACGTACAGCACGCCGAAAGGAGATCTGAAACTTATCAACGGCAACCGCTTCATCGTGAGGAGCGGAGGCAAGACCAACTCGTTCGACACGGAGAAGAACGTCGGTATGCGCCTGCTGCGCAATGCGCTGCTGAACAGTTTCAGGGGTGATGTGAAGACCATAGCGGAGGAGAATGCGGCGCAGCTGGAGTATGAGGAGACGGGAGGCTGTCATGTCTTTACCGTGATGAGCGGCAATAAGCGGCAGCAGTATAACGGGTTCATTATCCGCTATGATACCAAGACGCTGCGGCTTGTCTCTTTGACTATCACAGAGGCGAACGGCAACAGCACGGACTACACCTTGACGGACGAGGCAATGGTGAATGCGGCGATTGACGGCGCGGTGTTCGACGTAAGCCGGATCAAGTAGGAGTGTGAAGGTATAAAAAGCATCTATGCCATGAAACGGGTTGCCATTATAGGTGGCGGTGTCGCAGGGCTGTCGGCAGGCATATACGCGCAGATGTGCGGTCTGGAGAGCGTGATATATGAGCAGCATACGATTGCCGGAGGAGAACTGACCGGATGGGAGCGCGGCGGGTGTCATATAGATAACTGCGTGCATTGGATGACTGGAACTTCGCCTGATAGCGAGTTGTACAACGTGTGGCGTGAAGTCGGCGCACTGACCGGAGCGGCGGGCGAGACGGTGCAGAACGAGGCGTTTCTGAAGGTGGATACGGCGGACGGGACAACGCTCAGCCTATGGCAGAACCTCGACAGACTGCATGATGATATGGTGGCGGTGTCGCCAGAGGACAGAACGCTGATCGACAAGTTTATAAAGGAGGTGAAGGCGTACCGGTGCGTAGAGTTGCCTTCGAAATTTCCCGCGGAGCGTATGCCGCTGAAAGAGACGTGGCGGTTAGTGATGAAGATGAAGGGTGTGGCGAAAGTTCACAAGAGATGCCGCACCATTTCGATAGGCGATTACGCGGCGCAGTTCAAGAGCGACGCTATAAGGAAGATGCTGACGGCGTACTTCCCGCCGCAATATAATGTGTCGTCGCTTATGTATGTCCTTGCCATATTCTCGAATGGCAATGCGGCTTTGCCGAGAGGTGGGTCGCTGGCGATGGCGCGGAGGATGGAGGAGCGGTACAGGTCACTCGGCGGGAAGGTCTGCGCGGGACACAAAGCCGTGAAGATAGAGGTTGAAGGGCGGCGGGCGCGTAGGGTGCTGTTCGCTAACGGGAAAACGGCAGAGGCGGACTGTGTGGTCTGCGCGTGCGATACGGCGGTCACGTTCCGTGACCTGATAGGGCGCGAGCGTATGGACAAGGTGTTCCGACTGTGGTACGGCTTCAAGTACAAGTACCCGGTGCATTCGTCGGTTAATCTCTATTTTGATGTGGCTGACGGGTGCGGTATGTTGCCTGACACATCGCTTTTCGAGTGTGAGCCGTACATTGTGGCTGGACGTAGGCATGACACGATATTGGTGAAGAACTTCAACGGCGAACCGTCGTTCGTGCCGGAGGGGCATACGGTGATACAGACGCTGCATCTGCAATATGCGGGCGAATATGAGTTCTGGAGCCGTCTGCGACTGTCGGACATCGCGGCATACCGCAAGGAGAAGGAGCGCGTGGCGGGAGAGGTGATGCGGCGTATAGAGGCCAAGTATCCTGAACTGGCTGGGAAGATGAGGTTAGTGGAGGCGGTTACACCGGCGAGCTTCAACCGCTATTGCGGGGCATACAAGGGGTCGTACATGAGTTTTATCCTGACTCCATACGTGCCGAAGATAATCCACAGGGGCGTGCTTAAAGGGCTTGACAACCTGTATCTTGCAGGGCAGTGGCTTCAGCCGCCGGGAGGACTTCCGAACGCTGTGCTGACGGGTAAGTTCGCGATACAGCGGCTGTGCAGGAGGGAGCATATACCGTTTGTGGGGTATGGAGTGACGTGGAAATAAGGAGAAGGGTTATCTGAAGAGATATCGGATGCCGCCGGATAGTCAGACTGTCCGGCGGCATTTTTTATGCGGTTTTATACCGTTGTATGGAACGGTATGTGAGACCACTGCAAAACTCAAAACGCCTCATTGTATATCAGGAAGATACAAAGTAAAAAAACGGCTTTTGCAGAGGTCTCATGTATACTGCTGTTTCTGTGGACGATGGGCGCGAGGCGGCATGGTGACGTGAGGCTGCTGATATTGCTGAAACACATACTCTCGAGTTGGCCGTAGGGTAAGGCGAAGGTAGCCTACAGCTATAGCGAGAGTACGTGTTTTTAACTTTAATTATAAATGTAGACGGGAGGTTATTGTACCTAAGAGGACGGTACGCATAGGCGCATGGGCATGGATAGAAGGGATTAATTATGGAGAGAGGATTAATGTGTTGGCTAATAGGGTGTTGTAGGGTTGTGGGCGGCCTATGTGAAAAATATTAGAGAAATATTTGTAATTTCAGTTTGAAATGACTATCTTCGCCATTGGAATAACCATAACTGCTGTTGAGGCTATGAGGATGTCCGTCACATACGAGTATATGCCGTATATCGGCGACAGTCGTTGCCCTGCGGGATGCAGGGCTGCGATGGTGTGGTGACGCTCATGGCTTTTTTTCATTCGTACCGAATATCTTTTCAGACTTTTTCTCACCACATCTTTTTCCATGCAGGAGTTTTTCTTTTGGGGATGATGACAGTTTGTAGCAGAGAGAGGCTGCAATGGATGCTATTGTATGTGCTGCTTTTGTCATCGTTATATGCCGGGAGTATACCGCCGGGGGGGAATGGCATATTCTGATCAGAATATTGAGCGATTGTCTCGTTGAGAGGAGTAGTGTCAGAACGTATAGATGTTGAGATTTAACCTGCTGGCAGACAGGTTGAGAATATAGGCTAAGAGATACATAGGAGGACGTAGCTTTTTATGATATACCGGGGAGGCCGAAAACCGTTAAAAGAGTAGGCGTTACTTAAATCTTTCGAATTATGAAAAAGCTTGTTTTAAAGAAGCGCACGGTGGCGAACCTGTCATCGGCGCAGATGAGCGAGGTGCATGGTGCCTCGTATGCGGAGACTGACTGCATGGGCAGTTTCGGGTGTACGAACATTTGTGTGTCGAACAACGGATGTCCGTCGCAGGGATGCCCGCCGATTCCCGAGGAGACGTATGTCTTGTGTACGGTTTCTTGTCCTCAGAAAACTATTGAGGAGTGTCCAACAGTGACGTGTGTGGTATATACAGCCATTTGCAAGTAGTTCACGCTTATCTGTTGTTTTTTGCTTCTGCGGGATGGCAGTCCCGTCATCCCGCCGGGGCTTTTAATCTTTGAGAAATAAATGCAACCTAAAAATCAGATATTATGAAACTGAAGAAATATATGGTGTTGGCAGCGGTGATAACAGTGCTGCCGGTGATGGCATCAGCTCAGGATGTGGGCGGGTGCGAGGAGTACAGGCTGGGGAACGGGCTGACTGTGATACTGATGGAGGACAGCCTGGCTCGGGATGTGCGGGGCATAGTGGCGGTGCGTGCCGGTATGGCAGACGAGGAGGAGGGGCAGACAGGTGCGGCAACGCTGCTGAAACATCTGATGGATAACGGAACAGAGAAGGTAGGCGCGCTTGACAGGGAGAAGGAAAGACCGCTATTAGAGGAGATTTCACGTTTGTATGACACGCTCGCCATGGAAAACAGTGCGCGGCGGCGTGCGGAGCTGAACAGGCGCATCAGCGAGGTGAGCGCGGCGGCTGCGCGGTACGGCAACCCTATGGAGTACGTGCGGCTGATGAGGAGGATAGGGGCTACGGATGTGGGTAGCGAGGTGACATGGGACGGGAGCTTGTACTGGAGCAGTTTCCCTAACGAGTCTATTGGGAAGTGGCTTGAGCTGAACTCGGAGCGGTTCATTAATCCGCTGTTCCGTGATTTCCAGAGGACACTGAATGTGGTTTATGATGAGTATAATCGCAGTAAGCTCTACTATTCCGGTGGGCTTGTAGGTCTGCGAGAAGAGAGGGACAAGATAAATAGCATATTGTATAAAGGTACGCCGTACGCGAGGCCGATGACAGGCTATGTGGAGGATATGGAGAGACTGAGTCCGAGAGTTGTGGAGGAGTATTACGGGAAGTGGTATGCGGCGAACAATATGGCTCTCATACTGGCGGGAGATTTCGATGCGGAGGAGGTGAGACCGCTGTTAGAGGGGACGTTTGGACGGATAGAAAAAAGAGAATTGCCTGATAGGGTTACATATCCAGCACCTGATTTGTCTGGAGGTAAAGAGGTGAAGGAATGGGCGCGGCAGGCGAGTAACATTTCCTTGTACTTTAATGGAGTAGGCATAGATGACCCGGACTATGTACCGCTCACTATGACGCTCGATATGCTCACAAATGTGTCAGGGACCGGAATATTGGACAGTGTTGCTCAGGGAAGCGAGTATACGTTTACAAGCAAAACATTAGTCACTCGCCGTAGGGTGGAAGGCGGGATCATACAGCTCAGGACAATCCCATATATTGAAGAGACTTTAGAAATGAGACAGATAAGGCGCGTCAAGAAAAGCATTTTCGACAAGATAGGGAGGTTGAGGAATGAGAACACTATGCCGGACAGGCTGTTCAATTCGGTGAAGCGGATGTTTGTCTCCGCAGGCAGTGAAACAGGAGACGGGATGGCAAGAAGAGTGGCCGAAGGATTTGTTGTGGGAGAAAATGCGGGACGCGTACTCAACTTCAGGCAGCAAGCAAAGGAAGTGACAAAGGCAGATGTGGCACGTTGCGTGAACAGATATCTGACGGATGAGTATCTGACGGCTATATTTTATTTAGACAGACGGAAGAACCGGACGGGTGAACTGATAAATAAAGTTGCGCCAACCACTAAGGAAAATCCATTCAACGCAGAGTCGGCTTATGCGGCAGGGTTTGCCACGGATAAAGTACCGGCGGTAGTACTAACACAGAATGACAGTTCGGCAAATGTGGATATGCAAGTCGGGCTGCACGCGACTATGCATTATACACCGAACTGCAAGGACGGACACTTTACGCTATCGCTACGCTACTATTACGGTATGCGTGACGACCGCCTGCTGGAGTATGCGGCGACACTACTGGCAGGCAGCGGGATTAGCCCAGACATAGACGCGTACACCTGCCGCCAGATGTTTGCCGCGCTTGGGGCTACGGTACATTTCTGGATAGACAGGAACTATTTCTATATAGAGGTCATCGGTGAGGACAGGTATCTCGACCAGACACTGGCACTCCTGTCGGAGAGAGTCAGCAAGCCGTTGATGGAGACCAATATGCTGCAGGCAATCATAGGGGGCAGTTATGGAAACCGTGCAAGGGAATGGTCCGGATGGGATGCCAATGGCGATGCACTGTATGAGTATGTCAAGTATGGTCAAGGGTCAAGGTATATAGACCGTCTGCCGAAGGATGTGTTGCTTAAGCATAAGCTATCTGACAATAAGAGATATTATGAGGCAGTCTATGTGATGACCCCTACGATGGCAAAAGTTGCGATAGAAAATGCCATAGGACGGCCGGTTGAGGCGTTCTATTACGGCAGCCTGCCTGCAGAGAGGGTGGCACAGTCGCTTTGGGCGATACCCAAGAGTACATTTATCCCGAATCTGATGAAACCAGAACGCAAGGAGCTGAAAGAGAGGGAAGAAAAGAGTGTAATGTTCCTGAACAACGGTGAGACTCCGTATTCAAGGGCGTATTTCTATATCAGGATGGATGCGGTGCCGGATGTGGCCAGCCAAGTGAGGTGTCAGGCGTTCAACTCTTACTTTGCGGAGCTGCTGAAGGAAGAGATGTACAGCCGGTCGGTAGACCCGAACGCGGAAGGCGGTGTGGATATCCCGCCGTATATGGGTGGCGTGGCCTATTTTGGCGGTGAGGTCGAGACTGAACACGCAAGGGTGAATGACGCGGTGGACGTATATATGGATTTGCTTAGTGACCTGCCGGATAGTCCTGAGCGTTTTGAGGAGGTAGTGCGCACGATGTATTCATCGTACCTGAAA
Source organism: Candidatus Aphodosoma intestinipullorum (assembly GCA_017694515.1). Classification (GTDB taxonomy): domain Bacteria; phylum Bacteroidota; class Bacteroidia; order Bacteroidales; family Paludibacteraceae; genus Aphodosoma; species Aphodosoma intestinipullorum. The sequence goes on along the minus strand of JADIMV010000102.1, from coordinate 428 downwards.
AGTGACCCGGACATGAGGCGGCAGTCGATGAGCTATGAGGCGTACAAGCAGGTCTACCCGGAAGGTTTCCCTTTGGATATATGGCTGGCGGAGCTTGAGAGGCTGACGTATGAGGACATGATGGACTATTATCTGCAGCACATCAAGGGGAAGCCAGTGACGATAGCCATCATGGGAGACCCGAAAAAGATAGACCTGAAGCGGCTGGGGGAGAAATACGGAAAGGTGAGGAGAATAAACAAGGACGTGCTTTTCGTGGACTCGTTCGGTAAAGTGACTTTAGTGGATGATGAGATATAACGGGGAAGCCGAAAACCGTTAAAAGAGTAGGCGTAATAATAAAACCAATATTTTATGAAAACCATCAAATTGAAAAAGAGGAATGTCGCGAAACTGAGCGACGGACAGATGGAGAGCCTGCAAGGAGG
>JADIMV010000101.1 GCA_017694515.1 Candidatus Aphodosoma intestinipullorum | reverse complement strand
GTTAAACAAGTCCGTGTGTCTGAAGCCGCAGCGCGTCAGCGCAAGGCAAGTTGAGGACTTGTAGCCGTCTGTGCGCAGCTCGTAGCGTTGCGGAGACATTCGGGCGGTGGCGTTCTTTGGTTACTTTCTTTTGCTACAGAAAGAAAGTAGGCGCAAGCCGAACACAATGACAGGCAAGCTTGCTTGCACAGTCATTGTTGAGGCGCAGGCCGACTTATATAAAGTAACTGGGGGCATAGGGGGCAAAGCCCCCATAACGACACCCCCTCATATAACTTCCTTTCTTATGCAAAAGAAAATCACCGGAGCTTGGGGCAAAGCCCCCATAATCCGCCCACACAAAATCACTACCAGTCACCGGAGGTATCCGGCAAAACGTCATACCTCCGCCTCCTCTCCTCATACATCCTCGCCCGCCTCACACTAACCTCAGTCCACCTGCTCCTCGGACGGAAAACCTCCGCAACAGCCTCATAATCAACAGACTCCTCACCCTCCATCATAGCCATCATCTCCCGCCTGCGCCTCTCCTCCTGCCTCGCACGCCGCTCCGCAGCCCTGCGCCTCATCCGCTCCACATCCTCCTCACGAAGGGCGTCCAGCGCCTTCAGCCTCTTAATATAATGCGCCACGCACGCACCCCTTCCCGTCTTATAACCCATCTCCGCCGCATGACAGTCCCAGTACAGCCGCCTCTCGGGGTTCTCCAATTCCCGTTTCGCCATCGCGCTCGCCCTCGCCAGCACACCCCGCGCCCGCAGCTGAGCCTCCGAGTCCGGCTGCCTCGTCTCCACAGCCTCAATCGTATACAACCTCCCCCAGCGCACCGTCACCCTCATCCCCGCGCGCCTCATCCTCCGCCGCACATACGGCACATAACCCATCGAAACCAGTCCCAGCCTCATAACAATCAATAAATCAACAAATAAAACAAGCCTTTCCTCCCATTCCCCCCTGAGACAGGGGGGATGGCCGCAGGCCAGAGGGGTATGAATAGATCCTCTCCCAACCTCTTCCCCACCACAAAATTACACTATTACACTCCCTCCCCCACATCACCAAATTCCATCACCTTAATTAAGGTTAAAAACACGTACTCTCGCCGAAGCCCTCAGGGAGACCTCCCGAAGCCCCTACGGACACTCCACGTAACATCAGCCGCAAACTTCCCCCGCATCTTGCATCCGCAGCCAAAAAACACTACCTTTGCCGACGGAGCGGCAGCCGTGTTCCACGCACGCCCCCGCACAAATGACAGATTGACACCTCGGACAGGCAGTTTGTCACATCCGCTGCCAATGGCAGGACATTTGCACACAGACACAGTACAACTAACGACAAAACACGATTATGAGCATCTATTGGATTATTTTCATCGGCACAGCCCTCGTAAGCTGGCTCGTACAGCGTTCATTACAGAGCAAGTTCAAACGCTTCTCCCAAATACCACTCGGCATGAGCGGCGCGGAAGTGGCAAGGAAAATGCTTAACGACAACGGCATATATGATGTCGAAGTCACCTGCACGCCCGGCCATCTGACCGACCACTACAACCCGCAGAACAAGACAGTCAACCTCAGCGAGAGCGTCTACAACAGCCGTTCCGTCGCCGCAGCAGCCGTCGCGGCCCACGAGTGCGGCCACGCCTTGCAGCACGCCGACGCATACGCACCCCTCAAAATGCGCTCAGCCCTCGTCCCGATAGTCAGCTTCTCCTCACAGTGGGTCATGTGGATACTCCTCGGCGGGATGCTCCTGCTCAAGACATTCCCGCAGCTCATGCTCGCCGGGATAATACTCTTCGCCATGACAACGCTATTCAGCTTCATAACGCTCCCCGTAGAAATCAACGCGAGTGTCCGCGCCGTCCGCTGGCTTGACAACGCCGGCATAACCGACCGCCAGACCACACCGATGGCCGAAAGCGCGCTCCGCTCCGCGGCTTACACATACGTAGTGGCAGCGCTCGGCTCTCTGGCCACTCTGCTCTACTACATAATGATATTCCTCGGAGGACGTAGGGATTGATACAACGTAAAGACATGATTTCCATCATTGTAGCAATCGACGACAACAACGGCATAGGCCGTGGCAACAGCCTCCCGTGGCATCTCTCCGACGACCTCAAAAGGTTCAAGGCCATAACCACAGGCCACACCGTCATAATGGGGCGCAACACATGGCTCTCGCTCCCCGTAAGGCCGTTGAAAAACCGCCGCAACATCGTCATATCGCGGACAATGCCCGAAGGCGACGGCTACGAGATAGCCCGCTCCCCGGAGGAGGCGCTGGCCCTGTGCCCCGCGCATGACACCGCCTACATCATGGGCGGCGGCGCGGTATACCGCGAGATGATGCCCTTCGCCGGAGAACTGATAGTCACCCGCGTCATGAAGAGCTTCGATGCCGACACATTCTTTCCCGATATATCACCTGACGAATGGGAAATCAAAGAGGAGAGCGAAACGCTGCACGACGACAAGTCCGGCCTCGACTACCGCTATGTGACATACCGCCGCAGAAACACTCGTCCGACGACAGAACGCGCCGGATGAACCTATAGCAAACTTGCAGATGAAAGGGAAAATCGTGAAACGGACGTAATGACAGAGGCCGGAACAGGGTCTACCCCCTGCGGCGTATGAGGCTCTCCTCGTGATGGTACGGCTCACCGCGCAGTATGGTCATGGCGCGGTAGAGCTGCTCGAGGAATATCGGTCTTACTATCTGGTGAGAAAAAGTCATGCGCGAGATAGAAAGCAGCGCATCGGCACGGTCGTAGACCCCCCGGGAGAAACCGTACGCGCCGCCGATAACGAAGACAAGCTGACGGACAGACCTGTTGGCCATGCCGCCTATCCACGAGGCGAACTCAATCGAGGTGTACTCGCGCCCTTTGTCGTCGAGAAGCACCACCATGTCGTCGCTACGCAACGCCTTCAGTATCATCTCCCCCTCGCGGTCACGCACCTCGGACGAAGTGAGATGTCCGGCGTTCTTCACATCGGCCAGCTGCACCGTCTCAAACGGCATATAGCGGCCTATGCGTCCGGCATACTCATCTATGGCCTCGCTGACATAACTCTTGGCCGTTCGGCCTACCCATAAAAGCTGTATCTTCATATAGCGTTCCCCCGACTGAAAAGACAGCACGAAGATAGTGAAAGTCGAACACAAAAGCGGCAAACTTGTTTGGCTGCTTTTGTTGAGACGCATCCTATCTTGTACCGTAAGGTACAAAGATAGTGAAAGGTGAGAGCAATGGCAACAAACCTGTTTGGTTGGCATTGCCGAACCGAATCCTATCTTCGTGAAACAAAGATAGTGAAATCCTCCTCTCCGGACAAACTCAGAGTGCCGATGCACTTTTTTTCCCTCCGGTAGTGCATTTATGTCCAAAACTATTACTACATTTGCAGAAGACCAAAACCTTATGAAAGCCATGAAACTTACAGCAAGCTATATGTGCGCACTGGCCGTGACCCTCATGTTCTCACTGCAAATGTCGGCACAGGACGGCACGGTAGTAAGCATCGTCACTGAAAGCCTGCTCCATGGACGGGCGGAACAGCTGTCTGAACGTATGCACGAAGAGATAGAACTGACCGTCCGCGAGAAAGGCTACTCCGGTAAAGAGAAGTCAGGCAAAGCCCTGACCCGGTTCCTATCGGAAAACGCACCGGAAGATTTCGACGTGCTGCATACGGGAGAGCGCGAGAACTCCGTATTCGTGATAGGCAATCTCAGTACGGACAAGGGCTCTTTCCGCATATATTTCCTTGTCAAGGACAACTTAATATACCAAATGAGAATAGAGAACAATGACTGACAACTTAGACGAACTGATTAGGCTCTGGTTCGCGGAGGACATAGGCGATGGCGACCACACCACGCTCTCCTGCATCCCCGCCGACGCTATGGGCAAATCACAGCTTATAATCAAGGAAGACGGCGTACTGGCCGGAGTCGAGGTAGCGAAACGCATATTCCGCGCCTTCGACCCCGCGCTGCGCATGACACAGTACCTGCACGACGGCGACCGCGTAAAGGTAGGCGACATAGCCTTCATCGTAGAGGGACGCATACAGTCGCTCTTGCAGACCGAGAGGCTGATGCTCAACATCATGCAGCGCATGAGCGGCATCGCCACACGCACGGCGGAATACGTGAAACGCCTCGAAGGCACAGGCACACGCGTGCTCGACACGCGCAAGACCACACCCGGTCTGCGCCTCCTCGAAAAAGAAGCCGTAAAGATAGGCGGCGGCGTGAACCATCGCATAGGACTCTTTGACATGATACTCCTGAAGGACAACCATATTGACTTCGCAGGAGGCATACCGCAGGCCATCAGCCGCGCCCGCGACTACTGCCGCGCCAAAGGCAAAGACCTCAAGATAGAGATAGAAGTACGCAACTTCGACGAGATACGCCAGGTGCTCGAAACGGGCGGCGTGGACCGTGTGATGTTCGACAACTTCACACCGGAGGACACACGCAAGGCCGTTGAAATGATTGCCGGCCGCTTCGAGACAGAATCCTCCGGCGGCATCACGTTCGACACCATACGCGACTACGCGCTCTGCGGCGTGGACTTCATATCCGTCGGCGCGCTCACCCACTCCGTCAAGAGCCTCGACATGAGCTTCAAGGCAGTGAAGTGACAGCCCCCCTGCCGCATAACAACAGAACATTGAAAAAAAGACAGCCGTCAGCGGGCTGTCTTTTTTGTACCTTCTCCGGCCACTCTGCCTTATAAGGCATAAGAAACGGACACGGTTTTGTCACACTATCCCATTTCCACGCTGTTAATGAATTGTAATTTCATGCTTTGCTTACTCTATGGTAAGGCAAAATGGTCTCAATGACATAATTGGCCAATACTTTATTTCTTATTATTCCCTCTTTCTTCTCAAATTCATCAGGCTTAAAGTCCTCCCGTTTCCTTTTTTGCCACGGCCACCATGAACCGATATGAAAATATACAGCTGTATATTTTGAGACAAAATCCATGGAGTTTGCTGCAACAAAACAAACGCAATCTCATCTTTTCCGTCCTGAAAGTTACTCATATCCTCCTCAGTATAAAATAAAAACAGCTTCTCTTGCACAAGGCCGTCGGAAACAGACTTCAAGTCCATGCCCCTAACCGCCCCTTCCCCGCTTCCATCAGACACTGCAAATTAAGGTTAAAAACACGTACTCTCGCCCTATCTCCCAGCCACCTTCCCCCTAACCTCTCCCTTGCTCCCGCCTGCACAAAACCGCAAAATCGTCCCGCGCCCGCGTACAAAAACCGCCTGTGCGCACTCCCCATGCCCGCCCATTTCTAAAAGAAACACAATTTACCCTCACATCCGGCAGCAGCATACCTTCCGGCTCACCTCTTTTTTGTAACTTTGCGTTTCGTGATAAAATCACAGGAAACAATACTGTCTATGGATTTCGAACTTCAATATACAGACCCGAAAAGTGATGCCCGCGCCGGAAAGATTACGACCGCGCACGGCGAGATAGAGACCCCGATATTCATGCCGGTAGGCACTGTGGCCTCCGTCAAGGCCGTTCACATGAGGGAACTGAAAGAAGACATAAAGGCGCAGATTATACTCGGCAACACATACCATCTCTACCTCCGTCCGGGTCTCGACATACTCCGTCAGGCTGGGGGGCTGCACCGTTTCAACGGATGGGACAGGCCGATACTCACCGACAGCGGCGGCTTTCAGGTATTCTCCCTTGCCGACAGCCGCAAGCTGAAAGAGGACGGGGTGACATTCCGTTCGCACATAGACGGCTCGAAGCACCTCTTCACGCCGGAGAATGTCGTTGACATACAGCGCACCATCGGGGCTGACATCATGATGGCGTTCGACGAATGCACGCCCGGCACGGCAGACTATCAATACGCCCGGCAGTCCATGGAGCGCACGCTCCGTTGGCTCGCTCGCGGGCTGAAACGCTTCGATGAGACCGAGTGCCCCTACGGCTACCAGCAGACCTTCTTCCCTATAGTGCAGGGATGCGTCTACCCCGACCTGCGCCGTCAGGCGGCGGAGACCATTGCCGCTCTCGGGCGCGACGGAAACGCCATCGGCGGCCTCGCCGTAGGCGAACCGACTGAAAAGATGTACGAGATGATAGAAGTGGTCAATGCCATCCTGCCGAAAGACAAGCCGCGCTACCTCATGGGTGTCGGCACTCCGGCCAACATCCTTGAGGGCATTGAGCGCGGAGTCGATATGTTCGACTGCGTAATGCCTACACGCAATGGCCGCAACGGCATGATTTTCACACGCAACGGCATAATGAACATGAAGAACCGCCGCTGGGCCGACGACTTCACGCCGATTGACCCCGAGAGCGACTGTTTCGTAGACACCCAATATACAAAGGCATATCTGCACCACCTCTTCAAAAGCAACGAACTGCTGGGCATGCAGATAGCCTCGATTCACAACCTCGCTTTCTACCTCTGGCTCGTGCGGGAAGCGCGGCGGCACATCATCGACGGCACGTTCAGTTCATGGAAACCGCAGATGGTCAGGCAGATAACCACGAGAATATCATAGCCAGTACACCCGGCTGACAAACGTATGTTCAAGAAACTCGACTTATACATAATAAAGAAGTACCTCGGGACTTTCTTCTTCTCCATAGTACTGATAATCAGCATATCGGTAGTATTCGACGTGACGGAGAAGATTGACGAGTTCCACGACAACCATGCGCCGCTCAAAGCTATAGTGTTCGACTACTACCTGAACTTCATACCCTATTTCGCCAACCTCTTCACCCCGCTCTTCTCGTTCATCTCGGTGATATTCTTCACATCTAAGATGGCCTATAACAGCGAGATAGTGGCCATACTGGCTGGAGGCGTGAGCTTCAACCGCCTGCTCCGCCCGTACATCTTCTCCGCCGTGGTCATAGGGCTCATGTCGTTCCTGCTCGGCGCATACGTCATCCCCCCCGCAAACGAGATAAGGCTTGCCTTCGAGGACAAGTATATAAACAAGTTCACATCGGAAGTGGCGCGCAATGTGCAGATGGAGGTCAAGCCCGGTGTGATACTCTACATAGAGCGTTTCGAGGAGAAGCGCAACCGTGGGACGCACTTCTCTCTCGAACACTATGAGGGTAAGCACCTCGTCTCCCGCACCACGGCCAAGACCGTGACTTGGCTTAAAGACTCTCTATGGGTTGTTCAGGACTACCTCACACGCGATTTCGACGGCCTGTATGAGACAATAACAAAAGGCTCTCGCATGGACACTTTCATCAATGTCGAGCCATACGAGTTCTTCATAGAGTCGCAGCACGCGCCGCAGATGACCATAGGCGAGCTGAACCGGTATCTCAACAAGCAGAAGGAGCGCGGCCTCGGCAATACACAGGCTTTCGCCGACGAGTATTACAAACGCATATCGAACCCCTTTGCCGCGCTGATACTCATGCTGATAGGCGTGTCTCTCTCATCGCGCAAGGTCAAGGGCGGCATGGGGCTGCACATAGGCATCGGCATTGCGTTGAGCGCGGTCTACATACTGTTCACCACCATCTCGTCCGTGTTCGCCGTCAAAGGCTCTATGCCCACGCTGCTTGCGGTCTGGCTGCCTAACATCGTATTCAGCATCATCGGCATCGCGCTCTATATGCACGCGCCGAAATGACGGGCTGCCCTCTCGCGGTTCATTGATTTTTTCAGACTATGTTACTAAACGAATTTCTGGAGATATATGCCAAACACCCTTGCATCAGGGAAATAAGCCGCCGGCTATCCGGCGGGAACACACGCCGCCTCGCCTTGTCGGGGCTTAACTCATCGGCACGCTCACTCGTGTTCGGGAGTGTCTACCATGCCTCGCCCGCCCCTATTGTGGTCATAATGGACGATGCGGAGAGCGCGGCCTACTGTTACAACGACATAACCGCCGCCCTCGGACATGACGACATAGCTGTCCTGCCGTCGTCATTCAAAAAGAGCGTCCGTCATGGGGAAAAGGACACCGCAAACGAGATACTGCGCACTGACGCGCTCAATCTCCTCTCGTCCGGACAGCCGTTCGTGGTCATCACAAGCCCCGAAGGGCTGGCCGAGCGCGTCGTAAGCCGAAATCTGTTCGAGGGGCAAAGGATTACGCTGCGTATAGGGGAAAGCATCTCACAGGATGATATTGCCGGGACGCTGCTTGAGTACAAGTTCGAGCAGGTTGATTTCGTCTATGAGCCGGGGCAGTTCTCCATACGCGGCAGCATCATGGACATATTCTCCTACTCCAACGAACTGCCGTACAGGATAGACTTCTTCGGCGACGAGATAGAGAGTATCCGCACGTTCGACATCGACAGGCAGCTCTCCCTCGACAAAAGGCAGGAGGTGAGCATCCTGCCCAACTTGACCGGCGACGGCAATAGCCGGCAGTCAGTGCCGATATTCGACTTCATTCCCCGCGATACGCTGCTCTGCATCAGCAACGCCGCATTCGTCAGCGGAAGCATCGACCAGATATTCAACGACGGCACGGAAAGATATGCCGATACCCCGGCCGAAAACATACTCATAAGCGGCAAACGCTTTCTCGAAGAGATAGAGCCGTACCGCATCATGGAGTTCGGAGGACAGACCACAGCACCTGCCTGCACGATAGAGTTCCACGTCGCGCCGCAACCGCTGTTCCACAAGAACTTCGACCTGATAGCCGAACAGCTGAAGGACTACCAGTCAAAGGGTTACTCCATCTATATAGCCAGCGACAGCAAGAAGCAGACAGACCGCATAGCGGCCATATTCAATGACCGCAACGACGGCATAACGTTCACCCCCCTTGACAGCACGGTACATGAGGGCTTCATCGACCACGACTTGAAACTCTGCTGCCTGACCGACCATCAGATATTTGACCGCTACCACAAGTTCTCGCTGCGCAGCGACGTGACTCGCAACGGCAAGGTAGCCATGACGCTCAAAGAGCTGAATCAGTTGCAGATAGGCGACTATGTGGTACACATCGACCACGGTATAGGCCGCTTCGGCGGCCTCGTGACGACAGACAACGGCGGCAGGAAACAGGAGGTCATAAAGCTGATATACCGGGACGACGATGTGATTTTTGTCAGCATACACGGCCTTCACCGCATCTCGAAATACAAGGGGAAGGACGGCGAGCCGCCACGTATCAGCAAGATAGGCTCTGGCGCATGGGAAAGGCTGAAAGAGCGCACAAAGGCGAAGGTGAAGGACATAGCGCGCGACCTCATCATGCTCTACGCCGCCCGCAAGGCGGAAAAGGGGTTCGAGTTCTCCCACGACAGCTATCTCCAGCAGGAACTCGAAGCGTCGTTCATCTATGAGGACACGCCCGACCAGATGAAGTCCACTGCCGACATAAAGCACGACATGGAGTCGCCGCTCCCGATGGACAGGCTCATCTGCGGCGATGTCGGCTTCGGAAAGACGGAACTCGCCATACGTGCCGCCTTCAAGGCCGTAACTGACAACAAGCAGGTTGCGGTACTCGTGCCGACAACAGTTCTCGCCCTCCAGCACTACAAGACCTTCTCTGAAAGGCTGAAAAACTTCCCGTGCCGCATAGAATACCTCAGCCGCGCCAAGAAGCCCGCCGAGGTCAAGGCCGTCAAGGAACAGCTGAAGAACGGACAGATTGACATACTCATCGGCACTCATAAGATTGTCGGCAAGGACATAGTATTCAAGGACTTGGGACTGCTAATCATCGACGAGGAACAGAAGTTCGGCGTAAGCATTAAGGAAAAGCTAAAACGGCTCAAGGTCAATGTCGATACGCTCACCATGACGGCCACCCCCATACCGCGCACGCTCCAGTTCTCGCTCATGGGTGCGCGTGACCTCTCCATACTCACCACACCCCCGCCCAACCGCTACCCCGTACAGACTGAACTATGCACATTCGACGATGAGATTGTGCGCGAGGCAATAAGGCACGAGATGGAGCGCAACGGTCAGGTCTTTTTCATCAACAACCGCATACAAAACATGTATCTGATTGAGCAGAAACTCCGTGCGCTCGTGCCGGAGGCGCGCATAGCCACTGCCCACGGGCAGATGCCTTCCGAACAGCTCGAACAGACGGTGATGGACTTCATCGACTACGAATATGACGTGCTTATCGCGACATCGGTAGTCGAGTCGGGAGTGGACATACCCAATGTCAATACTATCATAATAAACAATGCCCAGATGTTCGGCCTGAGCGACCTGCACCAGCTTCGCGGGCGCGTGGGGCGCAGCAACCGCAAGGCGTACTGCTACCTGATAGCCCCGCCCCTCGAACTGCTGACCAACGATGCGCGGCGGCGGTTGCAGGCCATAGAGGCGTTCGCCGACCTCGGCAGCGGCTTCAACATAGCGATGCAGGATCTCGACATACGCGGCGCGGGCAACATCCTCGGCGCGGAACAGAGCGGATTTATAACCGACTTGGGTTATGACACATACCAGAAAATACTCAACGAGGCAATGACCGAACTGCGCGACGAGGAGTTCTCCGAACTCTTTGCCGACAAGATAAAGGAGGATGCATCCTATGTCTCCGACTGTCAGATAGAGTCCGACCTCGAACTGCTCCTGCCTTCGTGGTACATCGAGAACGTACCGGAGCGTATGAGCCTCTACCGCGAACTGGACAACATCAAGACAGAGAAAGAGTTGCAGGGATTTGCATCGCGTCTCGAGGACCGTTTCGGCAAAATACCTCCGCAGGCGCAGAGCATGATGAACGTGGTGCGCCTCCGCTGGATAGCACAGAAGTTCGCCGTCGAGCGGCTTGTGCTGAAAAACGGGCGCATGACGGCACACCTCGTGTCGAACGAGACATCGCCGTTCTACCGTTCAAAGGAGTTCGGACGGCTGCTATCCTACTTCACTGCCCATCCCTACGAATGCCAGTTGGCGCAGAGGGACAACCAGAGGATGTTCATCATCAAGAATATAACAAGCGTTGAAGCGGCATTGAAGGTCTTCGGAGACATCACTCTCTGCGAGGTATGATGCACCCCCATTGTCAATATACAAAAAGACAATGCACTGCATCATACACACTCTCACGCCCTATGACTACCCACAGGTAAACTGTTCATTTCCAAGCCGTTTACCTATGTTCTCCTTATCTCCCGGCTATCCCTCAGCCACCCTCCAGCAAGGAATAACGCATTCTTGCGCCTTTTTCTACCAAAAAGCGTCAAATCAGAAACCGCATCGTCAGATTACCTGTTTCTAACATCAGCCATAATCTGGACAAGCAAGCTGATATTTACACAACAAAAGCCGCCGGGCAATCCATTGCTTGCCCGGCGGCTTTCACAGACTATATTCCGTGTTCCTCACCTCAAATCGTTGACCACCACATTCGGATACTCCTCCTGTCTGAACGAGAAAGAATCGCCGTCCACCTTCACAGGCTCTATGTTCTCCCAGTTGAACGTGATAGTATCGGCATTGCGCTGCCATATCACGAGTTTGACCGGCAGTTCGCTCTCCTTCTTCACCTTCAGCGATATACGGAAGTATTCCGCCTCGGACAAATCGACCGGATAGAAATTAATGACGGCATACTCGTCATTGCTCGCCTCAGCATCCATCACGATGCGGTGATCCGCCGTATAGTAGTCTATCATCACTATCGGGCTTATGTCCTTCATCTCCTCCGGCGTAGGCTCTGTGATAGTGACCTCATTATTGCTTGCCATATAGACCCACTGCGTCTTCCCGTCGAAAATAGTCTCTATTCCCGACATTGTGAGGCGCAGTTTCTCCGCGTCCATGATGAAATGCCCCTTCTGTACCTCATTGGTCTGGTTGCGCCCGTCGTAATACACCAGCGAGAAATCGCATTTCAGCGGCGAACGTTTCAGCCGGGCAACAGTCGTACTCACTATCCGCTCTGCCCTCTTGTCCGCCCCCTGAGCCGGCAGCTCCACAGAAAAAACAAATGCTGAAAGCAACGCCAGCAGCACATAGAACCTTTTCATATCCAGTCTTTTTATAGTGATTTAAGTATATATTCCAAATC
>JADIMV010000100.1 GCA_017694515.1 Candidatus Aphodosoma intestinipullorum | reverse complement strand
ACCCCGTCGTGACGCTAACTGGCCCGCGCCAGTCTGGCAAATCGACACTCCTTAACCCCAAATCGGTCGTTAGACTTTGAGCTGATTCCTGCGTTTATGGCGAGTAGATTTATACGCGCTTTCCCGAAGGCATAGCGGGCTATGTCAAGGGAAAGTGCGTATACAAGATACCGCCAGAAACCTGAAAGCAGCCAAAGAGTTTAGTACCACGGACACTCTGCAAAACTCACGATGCCCTATTGTATAGCAAAAGGATACCCGGTAAAAAAACTGGCTTTCGTAAACTCTTCAAAACGTTCTAATGACCGTTTCGGGGTTAAAATAGGTTATTTCGTCCCCATTTTCTCACTGCGCCGCATCTCGTTTCGCGAAAAAGCCGTAACTTTGCCTTTCGTGGAGCGGGGTATAGGGCGTAGACAGTGCTTTCTCCCCGCGTCATACGATGCGAATAACAAACATTCTAATAAAGGACAGAATTATGAAAAAACATCTTTTGAAAATGATGATGCCCGTCCTCTTCGGCGCGGCATTAGTCCTGACCGGCTGTCCCACCAATCCTGTAGATCAGCCGTATAAGCCGATTGAGCCGGATGCGGAGACCATGGCGGCCAAAATAGTGGGCAACTGCAAGCAGAACTTCTCGGATAGCTATCTTGGAAATGGCTTGCAGGGAATAGCTGCAAAGTTGAGCGCAGACAAACTGAAAGATCAGGGCGGACGTTTCCGTGCCATACGTGTCGATGTAGGTGCGGAGGCCACTGATTGTGAAGTCTTCATAGCCAAGGGTGATATTGACAATGTAGTTGCACGTCAAGAGTTTACCCCTGACGGCAAAGGCTGGTATTATGTGGAAATATCGTATGAGTACGGCTACAATGAGGATGAGAGCGATTTCTATATAGGCATGACATGCAACACTCCGTCCGGTGTTTATCCTGTAGGTATACAAACAGCTAACCGTGCTTATTCTACAGAGTACATCATGGCTAATAATGAGTGGATGAAGTTAAGCGAGGCTGGAGTTGGCGGTTATGTCTCCATTCAGGCTGTGATAGACGGAGGAGATTATTCTCAAGAATCCAATAAATATGACCTTGCGATTAATGTCTCTGCGAATACTACTGTGATTGAAGGCTCGGCTAATCAAGTTCGCATTGAAATAGCGAATGTAGGTATAAATAAGGTGAAAGGTGCAAATGTAAGTATAGTCTGTGGATCTCAGAATGCTTCGGCTGTCCTTTCGGAAGAATTGCTTCCTGGCCAGTCAGGAATTGTTACAACAAATATGCCGGCTGTTAGCGCAGGCGGATATAAGAGTGCATATAATGTAACCGTTACAGCTACACCTAATGAAGGTTCAAATGCATCTGATGATAATGTAATGGAGTTTGTCCAGCAGATTTATGCGGCTGAAGGTTCGGCTACACGTAATGCTTTACTCATAGAACAGTTTACAAGTGTAACTTGTCAGTATTGTCCTATGGGAGAACGTGCGCTGGATGCAGCTATAGAAGGTATGTCAGACCCGTCTAAGGTGATATGGATTGCTAATCACGGGAATATGGGGGCAACAGATCCATTTAGGACAAATCAAAGCGATTCCTTGATGGGCGCACTATCGGTGGCTGGTTACCCGTCTATGGCGATGAATCGCATATTGACAAGTGCCGGTATGACGCTTAATCCGCAGACGGCAACTACGGCAATGCTTGAAGAAGCTCTTAACCAAGTTACAGCTGCTACTCTCAATATGACCCGTGAGTATGATGCCTTGTCACGTGAACTTACTGTGAATGTGAACGGTAAATCTGATGTTAAAGACAATTTGGCAATAACCGTACTCCTTATGGAGAATGGCCTTGAATATAGCCAAATAGATTATGAGCAGGGTACGCATGCAAAATATTCGCATAATCATGTGCCACGGGCTTACTTAACTTCTGTATTAGGAGATGATTTGGAAGTAGATGCTGATGGAAATTATACATGGAGTGGAAAAATTACCGTGCCGGAAAGTATAGGCAGTTTTGATTGTGATGTTAACAATATGTATGTAATATCATATATCGCACTTGATGGATTGGGAGTTACCATACAAAATGGATATTATGTGGGTACTTCGGATTTGTACGCAAGCGATGTCCTCAATGCAATGCAGTTGCCGATAGTAGAGGGTTCGACTCCGGATGAACCGGAAAATCCCGGCACTGATGTAGAGCCTGAGGGTGTATTAAAGTATGTTGCACCGATGTATAGGGCAAATGCTTTGGTTACAGAAGTGGAATAAAGTTACATATTCTTATGTACATGGTGAGGGGCATATCTGATATGCCCCTCTTTTTATGTCAGTAAGCTCATAGGCCACTTTGGGGAAAAGATATGATATGTATGCCCATGCCACGAAAGTTTCAGTTATAACCGAAATTTCTGACTTTTCCCTCTATAATTTTGGTTATACCCGAAAATATGTCTATCTTCGTACAAAATTTTGGTTATGGACGAAAAATTTGAACTGCTGAAAAAGTATAACCTTTGGGGAGATAGCCAAGTGGATTTCGGCTATGAGAGGGTAGAGTACACAGGGAAGATTTCTGACTACATAGGTAACAGGCTCGTGAAAGTGCTTGTGGGACAGAGGCGTACAGGCAAGAGCTATCTGATGAGGCAGATAGCGCGGAAACTGATAGCGGGCGGAGTACGTCCAGAGAACACGCTCTTCGTCAATCGCGAACTCTCGGCGTTCGACTTTTTGAAAAACAGCACAGACCTCGACGCGCTCATCAGCCTATACGTGAAAGAGATAAAGCCTGTGGGAAAGGTCTACCTCTTCATTGATGAGATACAGTTGATAGAAGGATGGGAAAGGACGGTGAACTCATATTCGCAGGACTACACTGCTGATTATGAGATTTTCATAAGTGGCTCGAACTCCAAGATGCTTTCCGGAGAACTTGCCACTATGCTCTCCGGACGTTATGTGGAATTTGTCGTCTATCCGCTTTCTTACGCGGAATTCTTGTCCGTTTGTGGCAGGCCAGTTGGGCGTGATAGCTATATAGAGTATATGGATACTGGGGGTCTGCCTGAATTGTTCTCACTGCCTGATAAACAGGAAGTAAGGCATAACTACTTGGAGTCGGTAAAAGACTCTGTTCTACTTAAAGACATAATACAGAGGTACAGCGTGCGTGACTCGCGTCTCCTTGAGGATATTTTCTCATTCCTTGTGAATAACGCCTCGAACCTTGTCTCGATAAGTGGGATAATCAATTATTTCAAAGCCAGAAACCGTAAGGTCAGCTATGAGATAGTGTCGGCATATATAGGCTATATAGAGGACGCATTTCTGATTCATAAGTGTGACCGTTTCGGCATCGGGGGTAAGGAGGTGCTCTCCGGGGCGGCCAAGTACTACATAAATGACCTGTCATATAAGAACTTCCTCTATCCCGGCTTTTCGTATGGCGTGGGCTATAAACTGGAGAACCTCGTGTATTTGCAATTGAAGCGTTCGGGCTATACTGTCTATACCGGCGTGACCAAAGGCAAAGAGGTGGATTTTATAGCCCAGCGAAGAGACCGCGTCATCTATGTGCAGGTCGCATACTCGCTGCACGACGGGCAGACTGCGGAGCGCGAGTACGCTTCGCTTGAATCGATAAGGGACAATTATGAGAAGGTCGTTGTCTCTCTTGACGATATGACGTACCCCTCCAACAACGGTATCCGTCATATCCGGGCATGGGATTTCCATACGCTGTTGTAGTCGACTGCAAGTGCAGTAGTATATATCTCCGTTAACCTTTGCCCTTTAAGAAAAAAGGACTACCTTTGCGGGGTAAAACCATGCCCGTACTCACACCCTGATAGTCATGTGGTTAGATACTTGCGGCTAATGCGGTCGGCAACGCTTCGGAGCAACAATAGGAAAACATAAAATATCGCATCATGAAACTTCTTCAGGAAATCAAGGAGCGCGCTCAGGCCAATCCCCAGCGCATCGTACTGCCGGAAGGCACAGAGCCCCGCACGCTCGAGGCTGCAAACAGAGTGTTGAAAGACAAAGTGGCGAAAGTCACGCTGCTTGGCGACCCTGCCGAGATACGCCGCATGGCGGCGGAGAAGGGCTACGCCTACATCAAGGAAGCCACAATCATAGACCCCAAGAACAATCCCGACATGCCGCGCTATGCCGCCCTGCTCGCCGAACTGCGTAAGAGCAAGGGAATGACCATCGAGGAGGCCACGCGCTTGGCACAGGACCCTCTCTATCTCGGATGCCTCATGATTAAGGCGGGCGATGCGGACGGCGAACTGGCCGGTGCGCAGAACACCACGGGCAATGTCCTCCGTCCTGCATTGCAGATAGTCAAGACCCTGCCGGGCATAAGCTGTGTGTCGGGTGCGCTGATGCTCTTCTCCAATGCGAAGGAGTTCGGCGAAGAGGGTATGATGATGGTGGCCGATGTGGCGGTGATGCCGAACCCCACGGCCGAGGAACTGGCGCAGATAGCCGTCTCGACGGGCTACACCATGCGTGCCATAGCTGGCAAGGAGCCGCGTATAGCCATGCTCAGCTTCTCGACCAAGGGCAGTGCCAAGCATGAGCTTGTGGACAAGGTGACGAAAGCCACAGAATTGGCTCAGGCTATGGCTCCCGACATGATGATTGACGGCGAGTTGCAGGCCGATGCCGCAATGGTTCCCTCTGTGGGCGAGTTCAAGGCTCCGGGCAGCAAGGTGGCCGGACACGCCAATACGCTTGTGTTCCCCTCTCTCGAAGTGGGCAACATAGCGTACAAGATGGTGCAGCGTCTCGGCGGGGCGGAGGCTATAGGGCCGGTGCTTCAGGGCATGGCTGCGCCTATCAATGACCTCAGCCGCGGATGCTCTGTAAGCGACATAGAGCAGATGATAGCCATCACGTGCAACCAGGCCATAGCGGCAAAGAAAAAATAACCCGTAAATACCATCGAGACCATGAAGATATTAGTCCTGAACTGCGGAAGTTCATCCATCAAATATAAGCTCTACGACATGACCACGAAGACGGTTATGGCGCAGGGCGGCATAGAGAAACTCGGACTGCCGGACTCTTTCCTCAAATTCACGCTGCCTGACGGCACGAAGAAGGTTATAGAGAAGCCCATGCCCGAACACACGGTAGGCGTGGAGCTTATCCTGAACACACTGATAAGTCCTGAGTACGGCTGCATCAGCGATATGCACGAGATAGACGCGGTAGGTCACCGCCTTGTGCACGGCGGCGAGAAGTTCAACTCGTCGGTGCTCATCACTCCGGACGTGATTAAGAAGATGGAGGAGTGCTCCGACCTTGCGCCGCTGCACAATCCGGCCAACCTCAAGGGCGTGGCCGCCATCACGAAGATACTGCCCGATGTGCCGCAGGTAGGCGTGTTCGACACGGCGTTCCATCAGACCATGCCCGCGCATTCCTATATGTATCCGTTGCCGTATGAGTACTACGAGAAATACGGCGTGCGCCGCTATGGCTTCCACGGCACGTCGCACCGCTATGTGTCGCGCCGTGCGTGCGAGTTCCTCGGACTGGACTACAACAAGACGAAGATAATCACGGCGCACATAGGCGGCGGCGGTTCTGTGGCTGCCATAATGAACGGCAAATCAGTGGACACATCTATGGGACTCACCCCGGTGGAGGGTCTGATGATGGGCACGCGCTGCGGCGATGTCGACCTCGGTGCAATCATTTATCTTATGGAGAAGGAGCACATGGATGTGCATACGCTGTCGGATATCATCAACAAGAAGAGCGGCGTGCTGGGCGTGTCGGGCGTGTCGAGCGATATGCGCGACATAGAGAAAGCCATAGCCGAGGGCAACAAGAGGGCGCGGCTGGCATGGGATATGTTCGAGTACCGCCTGAAGAAGTATATCGGTGCGTATGTGGCCGTGATGGACGGTGTGGACGTGATAGTCTTCACCGGCGGCATCGGGGAGAACCAGACCATCACACGCGACTATATTTGTCAGGGCATGACCTACCTCGGCATCAAGTATGACAAGGAGCTGAATTCCCGCACACGTGGTGAGGAAGTGGAGATATCCACTCCGGACTCGAAAGTGCGCGTGGTAGTCATCCCGACTGATGAGGAGCTGACCATAGCGTCGGACACAATGGAGATAGTATCTAACAAATAAACGCATACATATCATGAATTACAAGGTAATGACAGCCGAGGAGGCTGCATCGTTCGTAAACAACGGTGACATCATCGGGTTCAGCGGCTTTACGCCCGCCGGGTGTCCCAAGGAGGTGCCGACGGCGATAGCCAAGCGTGCCGAGGCGGCTCACGCTGAGGGCAAGGAGTTCAAAATCGGAATGTACACGGGCGCGTCGACAGGCGACTCGCTCGACGGCGCACTGGCGAGGGCTAACGCCATCATGTTCCGCACTCCCTATCAGTCAAACAAGGATTTGCGTTCACGTCTCAACGCTCAGGAGGCACACTATTTCGATATGCACCTCAGCCATCTGGCTCAGGAGCTGCGCTACGGTTTCCTCCCGAAACCGAAGTTCGCCATCGTGGAGGCGTGCGAATTGACTGATGACGGTGAGATAGTGCCTACATCGGGTGTGGGTATACTGCCTACGATATGCCGTCTGGCAGACCATATCATAGTTGAGCTTAACGCCGCTCATCCTGCCGCTCTGCGCGGGATGCACGACATATATGAGCCGCAGGATCCGCCGTGCCGCGAGGCGATACCTGTCTACAAACCGAGTGACCGCTGCGGTCAGCCGTTTGTGAAGGTAGACCCGAGAAAGATAATAGCGGTGGTGAATACGAACCGTCCGAACGAGGTGGGCAAGTTCTCGCCGCTGGACGCTGTGACGCACCAGATAGGTGCGAATGTGGCCAATTTCCTCGCCGCTGAAATCAAGGCCGGACGTATCCCGGCATCATTCCTGCCGATACAGTCGGGTGTGGGCAATATAGCGAATGCCGTGCTGTCGTCACTCGGAGAGAACCCGGACATCCCGCCGTTCGAGATGTACACGGAGGTGATACAGGACGCGGTGATAGGTTTGATGAAGGAGGGTCACTGCAAGTTCGCATCGGGCTGCTCGCTCACTGTCTCGCAGCCTGTGCTGGAGCAGGTGTACGGCGACCTCGATTTCTTCAAGGAGAGGATAGTGCTTCGTCCGCAGGAGATATCGAACAACCCGGAAGTGGCACGCCGTCTGGGGCTAATCACAATCAATACGGCACTGGAGGCCGACATATTCGGCAATGTGAACTCTACGCACGTGCTCGGCACGAAGATGATGAACGGCATCGGCGGTTCGTGCGACTTTACGCGCAACGCATACATATCGATATTCACCACTCCGTCGACGGCGAAGGACGGCAAGATCTCGTCTATAGTGCCGATGGTGTCGCACCTCGACCAGTCGGAACACTCCGTTAAGGTGCTTATCACGGAGCATGGTGTGGCCGATCTGCGCGGCAAGTCGCCGATACAGAGGGCGCACTGCATTATAGACAACTGTGTTGCACCGGAGTACCGCGATATGTTGCGCCGTTACCTTGAGTCAGCACCGAAGGCTCATACGCCGGCAAATCTCAATACTTGCTTTGAGATGCACCGCGCGTTTGCGGAGACAGGCGATATGCACAACGCCAAGCTCTGAACGGCAATAGAATACAAATGGGGGGCTGTCTTGTGTGTGAGAGCATGGGGCAGCCCCCGTTTTTTGATGTGTACGGTGTGGAAGATATGACAGGAATGATGTATCTTAGCGGGAGGAAAACGGTGCTGGTGCGGAGGCTTGCCTGCCAGTTGCGGCGCGGCCAGACGGATGGGTAAAACGGTGAATGGGACGATGAGGTTTATGATTTGACCGTTTTAGGAAGTATTTGGAGGGAGAATGTCTAATTGCTAAGGAGAGGGTAGCGTGGAGATAGCTACAGACTAAGGAGGAGTTAGTCATGTAGTCTGTTACAGAGATAGTTACAAGGCTAAAAATGTAGTGAATGAGAGTGGGTGTTGATGAGGTGATGTGCGTATTGTAGATTTGTAATGGTGACAGATTGTGCTGTCGGAGTTTGGATTAATGGAATAGATGACGGATATGGAGAAGGGTAATATTATAAGTGTATGGCATTACTGTGCGCCGTGTGGTGAGCTGTTGCTGGGTTCGTTCGGGGAGAGGCTCTGTATGTGCAACTGGGTGGAGGAGAAGCATCCGGGCAGGGTGGAGCGGCGGTTGCGCGGGCGGCTCGGGGCTGAGTTTGCTGTGGGGGAGACGGAGGTGGTCCGGCAGGCGGCGCGGGAGCTTGACGAGTATTTCGCGGGAAGGAGACGGAGTTTCGATGTGCCGCTGCTGTTCGCCGGGAGCGATTTTCAGGAAAAGGTGTGGCGCGGGCTGGCGGATGTGCCGTATGGAGAGACCGTGACGTACGGCGAGCTGGCGCAGATGTTGGATGTGCCGAAGTCGGTGCGGGCAGTGGCGAACGCTAACGGGGCGAATGCCATATCCATATTTGCGCCATGCCATAGGGTGATTGGGCAGGACGGACGTCTGACGGGCTATGGTGGCGGTCTTGCCGCCAAGAAGTTCCTTTTGGAGATGGAACGCGGAGTGAGGCTGTAGGTGAGATGAGAGCGGATGTAGGGCAGTTCAGGAGGGATGTGTACGCCGTGGTGGGGGAGATACCGCGCGGCAGGGTGCTGACTTATGGGCAGGTGGCGCGGATAGTGGGATGGCCTAATCATGCACGGCTGGTGGGGCGTGTACTGCACGGGGCGGCGGAGGGGAGCGGAGTGCCGTGTCACAGGGTGGTGAACAGTGCGGGACGTACTGCGCCGCACTGGCCGGAACAGGTGGAGCTGCTGCGTGCGGAAGGTGTAGTGTTCCGCAGCAACGGGTGTGTGGATATGGAGAAGTGCGGATGGAAAGTGGGAGTGTGAACACGGGTAGGCATAGTAACTTATTGTATTGATATACATTATGAAGAGTGAATGGGAGAAGTGTCTGGCGGGCGAGACCTTCAACGGAGGCGACCCGCAGCTGGCGGAGATGACGCTGAGAACTAAGAGGCTGCTGGCGCGGCTGAATGCGCTGGATTATGCCGACACGGAACAGAAGGAGATGATATTGCGCGAGATGCTGGGCGGTATGGGGCGCGATGTCCATGTGGATATTGATTTCCATTGCGAGTACGGCAAGAATATATTCCTCGGTGACAAGGTCATCATTAATATGAACTGCACGTTCGTGGACAATAACCGCATCGATATAGGCAACGAGGTGATGATAGCTTCCAATGTGCAGATATATACGGCGACGCATTCTGTCCGGCGCGAGGAGAGGATTGTGCAGGGATGGGATGATGCGTCAGGGGTGTCGTTCTGCAATACATACGCTTTGCCTGTCAGGATATGTGACGGTGTGTGGATAGGCGGCGGGGCGATAGTGCTGCCCGGAGTAACTATCGGAGAGAACAGTGTGATAGGCGCGGGCAGTGTGGTGACGCGCTCTGTGCCTCCCGACTGTGTCGCCGCCGGAAACCCATGCCGCGTGTTGAGGCGAATATGAACGTTGTATAAGTCCGCTCTTTTGTTTAAGATTTGCAAAATGCGGCGGCATATTTGCCGTGTTCCGCTGGATTTCCGTAAATTTGCCGACCGAAGGTGGTGATGATGTCAGGCAGGGCATTGGATGTGGAAGACCCGTAGTGAGGTAATTCCGGTATTGGTGCGTCAGCCATTGGCGCGGTATATATGATGGGTAAGGAAGATGTTGTGATAGAGATAGACAGCGGCTCCGGATTTTGTTTCGGTGTCGTCAACGCGATAAACAAGGCGGAGCAGGAATTGCGGCTGTCCTCTCCGCTGTACTGTCTCGGCGATATAGTGCACAATGGGCAGGAGGTGAAGCGTCTTGCCGCGTTGGGTCTTCAGACCATCGACCATGAGGCCATGCGCTGCCTTCGTGGTGTCAATGTGCTGCTTAGGGCGCACGGCGAACCCCCATCAACATACAGGATGGCGCGGGAGAACGGCATCACGGTGATTGACGCCTCGTGTCCTGTCGTGCTGATGTTACAGAAGAGGATACGCACCGCTTACGAGAAAAATCCCGATGCTCAAATAGTAATCTACGGCAAAAATGGCCATGCGGAGGTTCTTGGCCTTGTGGGTCAGACGGATGGCAAGGCCATAGTCGTGGAGGGTGAAGGCGACCTTTACAAGATTGATTTCTCCCGTCCAGTCACGCTCTTTTCGCAGACAACGAAATCTGTCGAGGGGTTTAATGCGTTGGTTGAGAGGATAAAAGAGCGTATGAC
Source organism: Candidatus Aphodosoma intestinipullorum (assembly GCA_017694515.1). Classification (GTDB taxonomy): domain Bacteria; phylum Bacteroidota; class Bacteroidia; order Bacteroidales; family Paludibacteraceae; genus Aphodosoma; species Aphodosoma intestinipullorum. The sequence continues at coordinate 14,233 of JADIMV010000100.1, read as the reverse complement.
GGAGGGGGTGGAGTTCCGTTATTTCGATACTATCTGCCGTCAGGTGGCCAACCGCATACCGCACATAAGGAGTTTCGCCGCACGGTTCGATGTGATACTTTTCGTCAGCGGGGCGAAAAGTTCTAACGGCAAGGTACTTCTCGGCCAATGCCGCGCCGTAAATCCACGTACATATCTTGTCTCTGAAGTAGAGGATATTGATGCCCGGTGGATTGTCGGAGCGCGGAGCATCGGTGTCTGTGGCGCGACATCGACACCCAAATGGCTTATGGAGGAGGTGGCCATGCGTGTGCGGCAACTTTTGCCCTGAGGGTTTTATTTTGGTGTAATACACAAACAATATATACTTTATTCTATGTCTAAATATGCACTTAACTGTATCGGCGTGCTGACATCAGGCGGCGATGCTCCGGGCATGAATGCCGCCATACGTGCGGTGACTCGTGCCGCAATATATAATAATATCCGTGTCAAGGCCATTTTTCGCGGTTATCAAGGTCTTATATCAAGGGAGATACAGGAGTTCAACACGCAGGATGTGAGTAACATAATCCATCACGGCGGCACTATTCTCAAAACGGCGCGTTGTGAGGAGTTCCGTACTGCGGAGGGAAGGCAGAAGGCGTATGACACTATGGTGAGCGAGGGAATCGACGCGCTCGTGGTCATAGGCGGTGACGGCACTTTCACAGGGGCGCGTATTTTTGCGCAAGAGTTCAATGTGCCGATAGTCGGCATACCGGGGACGATAGACAATGACCTGTACGGTACTGATTCTACCATAGGCTACGATACTGCCCTTAATACAATAGTGGAGTGTGTGGACAAGATACGTGATACGGCGACATCACACGAACGCCTCTTTTTCGTGGAGGTCATGGGACGCGGTGCGGGTTTCCTCGCACTGAACAGCGCGATAGCCGCCGGGGCGGAAGCTGCCATAATACCTGAGCGGGAAACGTCTGTGGCTCAGCTTGATGAACTTATACTCAACGGCTTCCGTAAGTCGAAGAACAGTAGTATAGTGATAGTGGCCGAGGGTGGCGGCGGAGCTCAGGCAATGGCGGGCCGCATTCATGCCCAGTATCCGGAGTATGACATACGTGTCTCTATTCTCGGTCATTTGCAGCGTGGAGGTTCGCCCTCGGCTTTTGACCGCATACTCGCATCGCGTATGGGAGTGGCGGCGATTGAGGCTCTGCTTGACGAACAGCGTTCTATCATGATAGGCATAGTGAACGATGAAATAGTGAATGTGCCTTTCACAAAAGCTATAAAGTATGACAAACAGATGAGTGATAGCGTGATCAACGTCTCGCAGATACTCTCTATCTGAGAGTAGTAGTGGCATGAGAAATCGTCCTTGTTTATTGTCGGGAGGCGATTTCTTGCTTGCCTTATTATGTAATGTTGCTGATGTAGTGTGTGATTTGACGCTGTTTTTATGTTGTTGGTTGTACTTTTATTCGTCATAAAATCAGTGTTTTACACTAATTATATATATTGCTGACAAGTTTTTTTGTCGGAAAAGTTTGGAATATAAGAAAAAAGCAGTACCTTTGCAGTCCGAAAATATATCGCGGAGTGGAGCAGTGGTAGCTCGTCGGGCTCATAACCCGAAGGCCGTAGGTTCGAGTCCTGCCTCCGCAACAAAGGAGGCTTTAAACGAATGGCTGCCAGTCACAAAAGACTGGCGGCTTTTTTGTTTGCGTAGTAGCGGTCTCATGTCCCGTCTCCCCGTATCATCTGTTTCAGATTTTCTCCCGTTATTCTCCTTTGATAAATGCAAGATACCCAATCGGCACTTCATGTTGATAAGATGTTAGGAAAATATCTGCCGCTGTTCGTGGAACATCCGATTATTTGTCGTAAATTTGTCACTCGAAAAGTCGGTTTTTCCACTTGATGCCGTACTATGCAGAAGCTATTGTATGCAATGGTGCTGTCCGGGTAAGCCATCAAGCCCTTCTGCGGTATATGATTGAGGAATAGCGTATTGCATTTTTGGATTGTATCATTGGAAAGCCGTATATATGCACTGTACAATGAAAATTCTAATAGTCTGTTTTTCATCGGTGAGCAATGTTGCCTGCATTGTTCCACAACTTTTCGGGCTTGTGCGGAGGTATCCGGAGCATGAGTTTACGGTGTTGAGCCGTAATTTCCTTGAACCGCTTTTCTCATCGCTGCCCGTAAGGTTCGAGGGTGCGGACATAAGGAAAGAGGACTATGGTCTGGCTGGAGCTTTCAGAATATATAGACGTCTGGTCAACAAGGGATATGATGTGGTTATAGATATGCAGGGTCATTGGCGTTCGCATATAATAACCTCATTGTTGAAAGCCAAAGGATCTAAAAGGTACGTGATAAGCTCGGAGAGAGGTGCTTTGAGAAAGCTGGTTTCCAAAGGAGCAGCGGCCAGCAATCCTATAAAGACGATTTTTGAGCGTCAGGCCGATGTTTGGAGGAAAGTCGGGCTACAGACGGACGACTCGTTCGTGATGCTGCCGCCCGCCAGCGAAGATAAAAGGAAGCTCGTACACGATATGTATGGGGAGAAGCGAGGTGCATGGATAGGCATTGCGCCGCTTTCGAGTTCCAAAGGAAAAGAGTTGCCTTTCAAGAAGATGAAGAGCATAATCTCGCATTTCGACGCTAAGACTGACACGACCATTTTCCTTTTCGGTGCCGGCGAGTTCGAGAAGGAGATGCTGAGCGACTGGCAGAGCATGTACAACAACGTCCATGCCGTATATACGCGCTTGAAACTCGATGAGGAGCTTGCTCTGATGGGTGAACTTGACGTGATGTTGTCGTTGGATTCTGCCAATGTGCATCTCGCATCGCTTGCAGGCATTCCCGTGGTGAGCGTGTGGGGACAGACGCACCCGTATGGAGGTTTTGCGGGGTGGAAGCAGTCCGCAGACAATTGTATTGGAGTTGATATGCCGTGCCGCCCCTGTTCTGTACGCGGCGACAAGGAGTGCCGTTTCGGCGATTTCCGTTGTCTGGAGCGCATCGACACAGCCGCTGTGATAGCCAGGATTGAGGAGATTATCGGTAAAGGGGAGGTTGGTCATAATATGCCGGATACTGTGTGACACCCTGGCCGCTACGGCGTAGAGAGAAATAATTTATTATTTTATATGGGAAAAATAATTGCGATAGCAAATCAGAAAGGCGGTGTGGGCAAAACCACAACCAGTATTAATCTCGCGGCATCACTTGCCAATCTCGGCAAGAGAGTGTTGCTGGTCGATGCTGATCCTCAGGCAAATGCCTCATCGGGTCTCGGCATTGATGTTAAAGAGATGAAGACTACGGTCTACGAATGCCTTATAGATGAGATAAAGACACAGGAAGCCATATTCGGCACAAGTGTAGAGAACCTTTTCATCATACCGTCGCATATAGATCTTGTTGGTGCGGAGATTGAGCTGCTGAACATCGAGAACAGCAAGAAACGTATGCGCGATATGCTCCTGCCAGTGAAGAACGATTATGATTTCATACTCATTGATTGCTCGCCGTCACTCGGCCTAATCACAGTGAATGCACTCACGGCGGCTGACTCTGTGATGATACCCGTACAAAGCGAATATTTTGCCCTTGAAGGTATAGGCAAGCTGTTGAACACCATTAAGATAATCAAGAGCCAGCTTAATCCGCGCCTGAACATCGAGGGCTTTCTGCTGACAATGTTCGACGCACGCCTGCGTTATGCTAATCAGGTGGCCGAAGAGGTGAAGAAGCATTTCGGCAACATGGTGTTCAATACTGTCATACAACGTAATGTGAAGCTGTCTGAGGCCACGAGTTACGGCCAACCGGTACTGCTTTATGAGCCAGACTCTAAGGGGGCGCTTAACCATATAGAACTTGCCAAAGAGCTGATAGCCAAAAACAGCACTAATAACTGAACTAAACTTAGAGGTAAGACATGAAGAAACAGGCACTTGGGCGCGGTCTCGGCGCACTTATAGAGTCGGCAGAGCCGACAGCGGCAGCCGGCAGCTCAATTTTCAACGAAGTACCGATAGAGTTCATCTATGCCAATCCAAACCAACCGCGCACGGAGTTTGACGACGAGTCGCTTGAGGAGCTTGCCGCGTCGATACGTACCAACGGCATTATCAGCCCAATCACCCTGCGTAAGCTCGATGACGACCACTATCAGATCATAGCTGGAGAGAGGCGTTACCGCGCATCGAAATTGGCAGGGCTTGATAGGATACCTGCCTACATCCGTACGGCTAAGGACGAGGAGGTCATGGAGATGGCTCTTATAGAGAACATACAGCGCGAAGACCTGAACGCCATAGAGATAGCCTTGAGCTACAATAATCTGGCGGTGACTTATGGCCTTACGCAGGAGGCTCTCAGTGAGCGCGTAGGCAAGAAACGCGCCACGATAGCCAACTATTTGCGCTTGTTGAAATTACCCGCCGAGGTGCAGATGGGCATCAAGGACAAGAAGATAGACATGGGACATGCGCGCGCGATAGCGGGCGTGGAAGACCCCACGCTGCAACTTAGTGTCTATGAGCAGGTTCTGCGCGAGAGCGCGTCAGTGCGCCGCACAGAGGAGATAGTGCGAGACTTGTCCGCCGACAAGGATAAAAAGGAGGAACAGAAGAAGCACACCGCTCCGAAGACTATACTCCCTGCCGAATATGACGAACTGAAAAAGGAGTTGTGCAACCGGCTGAATGCCAAGGTACAACTCACATACAACGATAACGGCAAGGGCAAAATAAGCATTCCGTTCTCGGATGACGAGGATCTGATGAGAATTATGGCCATATTCGACAGTATAAAGAAATAGTGTGTTCCGGAGCGGGGCATCGTGCCGCCATGTGAGTGCGGGTATGTCCCGGTTTATACGAAGAAGAGATAAGTCCAACGTGTCCGACAGATGCTGAACCGTCATGCGATGTTTATCATAGTGTTGTTGTCGCTGTGCTCTGCACGGCTGACAGCATCGGTGAATTGTGCAGATACATTGCCTGAAGCGGCGGCCGACAGTGTTGTTACGGAGGCTGTGGACAGTCTTTACAATATGGACGGGACAGCAGTGGAGGACACAACGTTTTCTGCGGGATTCGACAGTGTGATGATGCATAAACCGCAAGAAGCCGACACGCTCTCTATGACCATGAGAACAGCCGCAGATGCTCCGGCGGACACGGCATTTACATTGTTGAAATACAGTACTGACTCGGCGATAGACTCGTTGCTTGCCGTTCAGCCCAGTTTCCGCCCCGACCCTATGAAAAGTATCTGGTATGCACTCGCGTTCCCGGGACTTGGGCAGATATACAACCGCAAATACTGGAAACTGCCCATAGTCTATGGCGGAGTAGCAGGTATAGCATACGCCATAACATGGAACGGCAAGTATTATAATGACTACTACAATGCTTATCGGGACTACATGGATTCCAACCCGAACACGAACAGTTATCTCGACCTGATACCGGAAAACTATCCCGAAGGGCAGATAGAGTCATACCTTAACAGCCGTCAGAGTACATACCGGCGATACCGCGACCTGAGTATCATCATCGGGGTGGCGTTTTATGCCATAACGGTCATCGATGCTTTTGTAGATGCGCAGCTGGCCGAGTTCGACATATCGCCGGATCTCACGATGAAGGTGAGGCCAAAACTTATGGAACAGCCTAACACGGCAGAGCCGTCTGTCGGCTGTGCCCTGCAAGTCAATTTCTGAAAAGGATGAACGATAATGCATTGAAATACGCTGTTATACTGCTCATAGCAGTACTCTTCCCTTTATGCGCATCAGCCGATGACGATGAGGTGAAAGCGGGTGACGTGAAAAATGCCCTCGGCCTCGATGTGGCGGAATACGATTCTTTGTGTGCGGAGCGGGATGCTCCGGCCGACACGGGGGCTGTCTATACTGCCTATTTCGACAGATCGCTTGACAGTCTTGTTCATGAGTGGTTCGTTGTGAACACATTCGCTGCCGCGCCATGCGATACTTCCGACACCGTGATACGTTATCCCGATTCGGTATATATCGCGCGTCTGCAACAGTTGCCTTATATAATGGAGATGCCGTTCAACTCCATCGTGAAGAGCTACATCGAGATGTACGCCCGCCGCCATAAGCAGGTGGGCTATATGCTCGGCATAGGTGAGGCATACTATTTTCCTATGTTTGAGCAGACATTGGCGAAATATAATGTTCCGCTTGAACTGAAGTACCTGCCTGTGATAGAGAGCGCACTCAATGCAAGGGCAGTGTCCCCTGCGGGTGCGTCAGGGCTGTGGCAGTTCATGGTCTCTACGGGCAGAATTTACGGTCTCGAAGTCAATAGTCTTGTGGACGAGAGGCGCGACCCTCGGAAGTCGACCGATGCTGCGGCGCGCTATCTTTCAGACCTATACCAGCTTTACGGCGACTGGCATCTCGTTATCGCGGCATACAACTGCGGACCGGGTAATGTGGCCAAGGCCATACGCGCTGCCGGCGGGAAAAAGGACTATTGGAGCATATACCCATATCTGCCGAGGGAGACACGCGGATATGTCCCGATATTCATCGCGGCGAACTACATAATGAACAACTATGCCTCGCACGGCATCTGTCCCGCCGTGCCGCAGGTCAAGGGGCTGACAGACACGGTTATGATTACAGACCGCGTACACCTCCAGCAGATAGCCGACAAGCTCGCCATACCACTCGATGAGTTGCGTTTCCTCAATCCCCAATACCGTTATGATATAATTCCCGGCAATATCAAAGCCTATCCTCTTGTGCTGCCGCTCGACGAAATAAACTCATACGCACTTAACCGCGATTCGATACTGGCCTACCGCCCGGAACTTGCCAAGCGTCAGGTAAAGGTCGATCCGGCCGGATACGGCAGCGGGGATGTGATATATTACCGCGTGAAAAGCGGGGATACGCTCGGCGGTATCGCATTGAAATACAGGGTTACTGTGTCACAGCTTAAGCGTTGGAACGGCATACGCGGCACGCTGATACGCGCTGGGCAGAGACTGAGGATATACAAGTGATGGAAAAGCTCTATTATTCTATATCGGAAGTGGCTGAGATGCTTGGCCTTGCACAGTCCACACTGCGTTTCTGGGAAAAGGAGTTTCCCCAGTTGAGACCACGTCTGACATCAGGCGGCACGCGTAAATACACAACGGAGGACATAAACCTTGTACGCACGATAAAGTATCTGCTGAAAGATTTAGGACTTACTATACCCGGTGCACGTGAGCGTTTGTCGGCCAAGCGAGGCGAGGAGGAGACCAAGGCGGCTGTCATTGCCCGCCTACAGTCCATCAGGAATGAACTCGTCGCCATCCGCCGCGAGATAAACGCGACAGATGCCATGGTTGAGGACACTATCGTGGATGGAGACGAATGGGTTGAATAATGTTAGTCCGATATAGGACTGCGGCTCTACATGAGTGAGCCGCAGTGTTTGACTGGTGGGTATAATATGTATTGTTACGATGAGGTTTATGATTTGAACGTTTTTGCACGGATTTGGTGAAAGAATGTCGAATCGCTAAGGAGAGGATAGGGAGGGGATAGCTGAGAGATAGCTGAATGGTAACCAGACATTCTGTATCACAATAGGTTACAGACGGGATGCGGACACATTGGGAGTGGTTGTTGAAAAGGGAGATGTGTATTTGATGCCGTGATAATGTATGTGAAGAAATGCCGAAAGGGGCATGAGTATTATATTGAGGTTACATTGATTAATATATTGAAGATGAAAAAGGTTCTGCTTTTCCTGAGCATTGCGCTGCTCGTCTCGTGTTCTGACTGTAAAGAGGACGGACAGGCCGGGAGACTTGAGGTACGTAATGTGATATTCATGATAGGTGACGGCATGGGTCCGGCGCAGGTCTATGCAGGCCTGACGCATAACGGCGGACATCTCACATTGGAAGAGTTCCCGTTTGTCGGGCTGGTAAAGACATATTCTGCGAACCGCTATATCACAGACTCGGCAGCAGGGGGAACGGCTCTTGCCACGGGGAATAAGACAAATAACGGCATGATAGGCGTAACTCCTGATACGGTGGCTGTCACGTCATCACTGATGGAGGCTCATAAGGCCGGTATGACCACGGGCATAGTCGTGACAAGCCCTGTGACGCATGCTACTCCGGCATCGTTCTATGCGCATCAGCCATCGAGAGAGATGTATGAGGATATAGCTCTTGACCTCGAAAAGTCCGGCATCGACGTGTTTATTGGCGGGGGGCGCGCCCATTTCGAGAAGCGTTCTGACAGTGTGGATGTTTCTACCCGTATGCGTGAGGCGGGATATAATATTGTTTATAACGAAGAGGAACTTGCTGCCGTGCAGGACGGTAAGGTCGGTGCGCTTCTGGCCGATATAGATATGCCACGCGCATCGGAGCGGGGAGACTATCTGCCCAGTGCTGTCAGAAAGGCCATATCGCTTCTGGACGGCGGCGGGAAGGGTTTTTTCCTTATGGTCGAGGGGTCACAGATAGACTATCGCTGTCACGGGAATGAGGCTGTGCCGATGGCGGAGGAGATGATAGATTTTGACAGGGCGGTCAAGGCTGCGCTTGACTTCGCAAAGGAGGACGGGCACACACTTGTTGTGGTGACAGCAGACCATGAGACCGGCGGCGTGACACTAACGGACGGGAGTTATGAGACGGGGGAAATAGAGTGCCATTTCTCAACGGGAGACCACACGGGGACTTTTGTGCCGATGTTCGCTTTCGGGCCGGGGGCGGAGCAATTCACGGGCATTGTGGATAATACATCGTTCAAGGATAAGTTTGTTGAACTGCTCGGTATCAGTGTAGAATGATGATGCTAATAGCAGACAGCGGTTCGACAAAGACCCTGTGGTGTATGGCCGACGGGGGAGTGGAGTTGTCGCGGATGGAGACTGCCGGGCTGAACCCTTATTACCATGATGCGGGGAGCATTGACCGAGTGGTGACCGATGTGGCGGCTGTTTTTCATGCTGCTAATGCTGTCGGCTGTGTTGCCTTCTACGGTGCAGGCTGTACAGGCGGAGACAAAAACGAGATGATTTACAGTGCATTGTGTAGTCATTTCCCTTCTGCCCAGATAGAGGTTTGTTCCGATATGCTCGGCGCGGCGCGGGCGCTTTTGCAACGGTCACGGGGTGTAGCCTGTATACTTGGCACAGGTTCGAATTCGTGTCTGTATGACGGACAGTCGATTGCTGACAATGTTCCCGCCGGGGGATATGTACTTGGCGATGAAGGGTCGGGTGCGTATCTGGGCAAGCGACTTGTATCTGAATACATCAAGAGGCGGATGCCCGATGAGGTCGCCACGCTGTTCGAGCGGGAGTGCAGCGCATCTGTGTCCGACATCATAGAGAATGTCTACCGCCGTCCTTTCCCTAACCGTTATCTCGCCAAATATGCAAAGTTTATAGCGGCACACGCTAGGAGTGAGCCGTGGCTGTACGCGCTGGTGTACGACAGCTTCACGGAGTTTCTGCGGCGCAATGTATGCGCATATCCCGGATGGGAGGCTATACCCGTGGGGTTTGTAGGTTCGGTGGCGTGGTATTTCAGAGATATTCTACGCGATGCAGCGGCGGGGTGCGGCGTTACAGTCGGCGACGTTATGCAGAACCCCATAGAGGGGCTTTTGAGGTATTATAAACCCAAAACGGTCATTAGAACGTTTTGAGATCTTTACACAAGCCCGTTTTTACCACGTATGATGATATACAATAGGGCGTTTTGAGGTTTGCATAAGCCCCATTTTTACTAAACTATTATGGCTGCTTTCCAGTTTTTGGCGGTATCTTAATACGCCCTTTCCCTTGACATAGCCCGCTATGCCTTCGGAAAAGTGCATATTAATCTACTCGCCATAAACTAGAAATCAGCTCAAATTCTAATGCCCGATTTGGGTTAAATGACACACGATATGCAAGACCTTATTAATGGACGTTGCGGCTGGTGCGGTACTGACACACTCTATACCGATTACCATGACCGGGAGTGGGGTCGGTTAGTCACGGACGACAGGGTGTTGTTCGAGTTTCTTGTGCTCGAGAGTGCGCAGGCAGGATTGAGCTGGCTGACAATACTCAGGAAAAGGGAGGGTTATCGGAAGGCGTTCTACGAGTTTGACCCGGAGAGGGTAGCGCAGATGACGGAAGAGGATGTGGAGCGGCTCATGCAGTGTGACGGTATAGTGAAAAACCGTAGGAAAATCATGGCCGCCATCACGAATGCCCGGGCGTTTCTCGCAGTGCAGAGGGAGTTCGGGAGCTTTTATGAGTACACTCTTTCGTTTTTTCCAGACAGGAAACCAATAGTCCATTCGTTCAGGAGTTTAAGTGAATTGCCGGTATCGTCGCCCGAATCAGATGCCATTAGCAGGGATATGAAGCGGCGCGGGTTCAAGTTCTTCGGGACTGTGATATGCTACGCCCATTTGCAGGCTACGGGGTTTGTTAATGACCATCTTGAGGGATGCGTCTGCCGTCATGCCTGAGCGGCTTGATGGTGCGAAAACAAAAAGACAGGCTGCCTTTCAGCGTTGAAAGGCAGCCTGTCTTTTTATTTATAGGTAGGTGAAAATCAGTCCCACTCTATTTCCTCGACCATATAGCCTCCGCGTTTGCCGTCATCATCGTCCAAGTCGTCATCGTCATCGGGGATGTATGAATCAAATTCCTCATCGTCCGACTGGACTTTAACGTCCAAGTTCCTGTGCGTGAATGTCGTCACGCGGTTTTCCTCTTTGTTCAGCTCCTCCCAAAGCATGTCTTTCAATGCGTCTATGCCTGTCCCGGCAACGGACGATATGAAGATGTGCCTCACGTCAGCAGGCAGTTCCTTTTCCATCTGCGCCATCAGTTCAGAGTCGAGCATATCGCATTTCGTGATGGCCAGTATGCGCTGTTTGTCAACAAGTTCGGGATTGAACTTCTGTAACTCGTTGAGCAGTATGCCGTATTCGGCAGTGATGTTGTCGGAGTCGGCAGGCACCATGAACAGCAGTATGGCGTTGCGCTCTATGTGGCGCAGGAACCGGAGTCCCAGCCCTTTGCCTTCGCTTGCGCCCTCGATGATGCCGGGTATGTCAGCCATGCAGAACGATTTCCCTTCGCGGTACTGTACGATGCCGAGGTTCGGCACAAGGGTGGTGAAGGGGTAGTTTGCAATCTCCGGCTTTGCGGCGGAGACTACTGATAGCAGTGTGGACTTCCCGGCGTTAGGGAAACCGACGAGACCGACATCGGCAAGCACCTTGAGTTCCAGTATCACGGTGCGTTCCTGCATGGGTTCGCCCGGCTGCGCGAAACGGGGGGTCTGGTTTGTCGATGTACGGAAGTGCCAGTTGCCAAGCCCGCCGCGCCCTCCTTTGAGCAGGACGACTTTCTGCCCGTCGTAGGTCACATCGCAGAGGAACTCGCCAGTCTCGGCATCGTAGGCCACTGTGCCGCAGGGGACATCGATAATCTTGTCCTCGCCGTCGCGGCCGAAGCTGCGGCTTGAACCGCCGTTGCCGCCGTTGCCTGCGAAGACGTGGCGTGCGTATTTGAGGTGTATGAGCGTCCAGTAGTCCTTGTTGCCGCGCAGAATCACATGGCCGCCCCGGCCTCCGTCGCCCCCGTCGGGACCGCCTTTCGGTATGTATTTCTCCCGATGAAAATGCGTAGACCCTGCACCGCCCTTGCCTGAGCGGCAGAAAATCTTCACATAGTCTACAAAGTTAGAACCAGCCATAGTGTGATGTGTGTTTTGTTGGTGTTGTCAAATGCGGGAATGCCTTTTCTTTTACTTGGAGGCATCCTCTATGGCGGCCTCTACCTGAGCGAAGCACTGTTCCACTGTGCCGTTGTTGTTTATCTGGCGGTAGCATCCCTGTTTCTTGTAGTAGTCCATCACGGGGAGTGTCACGTTGCGGTAGACATCCAGACGGTTTTTGATGGTCTCCATGTTGTCATCGGCGCGGCCTGACTGCTGTCCGCGCAGGATGAGGCGTTCGATGAGTGTTTTCTCTTCAACCTCCATGTCGAGCATCACTGTGACGCGCTCTCCGATGCCTTTCAGAATTTCGTCAAGCACCTCTGCCTGTGCGACATTGCGCGGGAAACCATCGAAGATGAAGCCCGCAGTGTCTTTCGTGGTCTCCACTTTCTTGCGGAGTAGGGCGACGATTATGTCGTCAGAGACAAGTTTGCCCTCGGCAATTAGGCCTTCTACCTTTTTCCCTATCTCGCTGCCGGCCTTGATTTCCGCACGGAGCAGGTCGCCCGTGGAGATGTGGGTAAGGCGGAAGCGGTCAACTATCAAATCACTCTGTGTGCCTTTCCCTGAGCCGGGAGCACCGAACATTACTATATTCAACATAGTTATTAGATTAAGTGTATGTAAAACAAAACAATGAATTATCTTATCAGTCCACGACTGTGTATATGTCGCGAAGGTTGCGGCCGAGTCCGTCGTAGTCAAGGCCGTAGCCGACTATGAAATCGTTCGGTATTTCCATTGCCACATAGTCGAGCGGGACATTGTATTTCAGCGCGTCGGGCTTGGAGAGCAGTGTGGCGATGTGAATTTCGCCCGCACCGCTTGCGCGGAGCATATCGGTCATGCGCTTCATGGTCAGCCCCGAGTCGACGATGTCTTCCACAATGACGACAGTGCGCCCCTCGACGTTCTGCGTTAGCCCGATTATCTCGTTTACGCACCCGCTGCTCTCTGTGCCGCAGTATGATGACAGCTTGACGAACGAGACTTCGGCGGGAATTTCCACGCGCTTCAGCAGGTCGGCGGCGAACATGAACGCGCCGTTGAGCACGACGAGGAACAGCGGCTGCCGGTCTTTCAGGTCGGCCGCCATGCGCACCGCGATACGGTCAACCGCCGCGAGTATGTCCGCCTCAGGCATGGAGAGGCGGAATGTCCGGTCTTTAAGAGTGACTCTCTTTTCCATAGTGTGTGAAAGTTGGGCTGCACGGAGTGCGGTGCATGAGGGCACTTCCATGCAATTTCATGCAAAGATAATGAAAGGTCGCGGCATTGCCAAAGTTTTTTTGCGCGGCGTGATTGAGAGAGGGAAATGAACGCTGACGTTTGGGTTGAAGATAAGGAGAAGGTGGCTGGAGGCTACGGCGAGAGTACGTGTTTTTAACCTATTTTAGTAAAGGAGGTGGCTTTTACCGGGTGGATCGGGAACGCGAATTTGGATTTGAGGGGGATTTGAGGTTGGCTATGTGGAGGCTTTTGTTTACCTTTGCAGAAGATAGGGTGCGGTTCGGCAAAGGCAGCCAAACAAGTTTGCCGCTTTTGCATTCGACTTTCGCTAGTTTTGTAAAGATGTATCGGGGCTGTCTGCCCCGTACCCCGAGTTACTTTCTTGCAACAGCTCAAGAAAGTAACCAAAGAAAGCCGCCGCCAGACTTCGTGCCCTCATATTTACGACGCTTGTCGGCTAAAAGTCCTCAACTTGCCCTCCGCTCCGCTACGGGCTTCAGACACACGGACTTTCTAAACGCCGCCTTCGCTGTAAATATGGGTCACATCCGTAATGGCGGAGGACAGTGCAACCACGAGAGGAAAGTGTTATGCCATTTTGGCCATACACTCACCTTTCGCTATCTTTGAGTGCCGAAGCGCTCAAGACAGGAGGCATCTCTTCGGCAATGTTATCATAATATTAACCGGCGGCGCGTCACGCCACAAACGATAAAACAGTACAGCCTATGGCATAGGACGGAAGAAAGGAATAAGCGTATCGCGAAGACATATTGGGAAAAGCGTTATCTTTAATTCTTGCTTAATTGGAACTTAGGAACTTTCAAAAGCAACCAAGAAGTAAAGTTTGGACGCTCACGCAGGTTCTGCGTGGGCTTTACTTCGTTGTTTGGTTGCAATGGTATCCTAAGACCTCAATTAAGCAGATGACGAGTTCAGTCCGCGCTTTTTTTGTGCGCTTATGTCAGTGACGGGAGGACTGCGGGGATGCCGAAAACCGAGAGAGAGTAGGCTGTGTTTTTATTTTCCATGTAATTAATCTATGAAGAGAATTTTATCATACGCCGCGCTGGTGTGCGCGGCAGGGGCTGCTATGCTTGTGTCATGCGGGCAGAGCGCGGAGACTAAGGGTTATCAGACTAACGACCTGAGGTATATACCGCTTGAGACTGAGGAGGGGCTCTATACGTATGTGGATACGGAGACGGGAGAGGCG
>JADIMV010000099.1 GCA_017694515.1 Candidatus Aphodosoma intestinipullorum | reverse complement strand
ATACCCACGGGTTCCATCGGACTAAATGCCGCTCTCGGCGTGGGTGGTTATCCGCGAGGACGTATTATTGAAATCTATGGCCCGGAGTCGAGTGGTAAGACCACACTAGCTATACACGCCATAGCCGAAGCACAGAAACTCGGCGGCATAGCGGCGATAATCGATGCGGAACACGCGTTTGACCGTTTCTATGCGGAAAAGCTCGGCGTGGATACGGACAATCTGTTCATTTCGCAGCCAGACAATGGCGAGCAGGCTCTGGAAGTGGCAGACCAGCTTATACGCTCATCGGCTATCGACATTATAGTGATAGACTCTGTGGCTGCCCTTACGCCGAAATCGGAAATAGAAGGCGATATGGGAGACTCGAAGGTGGGTCTGCAAGCACGGCTTATGTCACAGGCACTTAGAAAGCTGACGGCAAGTATAAACAAGACAAACACTACCTGCATCTTCATCAATCAGTTGCGCGAGAAGATAGGAGTGATGTTCGGAAGTCCGGAGACAACGACGGGAGGTAATGCGCTGAAGTTCTACGCGTCAGTGCGGCTCGACATACGTAAAATCGGAACATTGAAAGACGGCGATACGGCCATAGGCAGCCAGACGCGTGTGAAAGTGACGAAAAACAAGGTGGCACCGCCGTTCCGTAAGGCGGAGTTCGACATCATGTACGGCGAAGGCATATCGCGCTCCGGTGAACTGACAGATCTCGGCGTGGAACACGGCATAATCAAGAAAAGCGGTTCGTGGTTCAGCTATGATAATACGAAACTCGGTCAGGGACGCGATGCTGCTAAGAAACTGATGGAGGACAACATAGAACTCGCCGCCGAGATCGAGGCTAAAATCATGGAGGCGTTGAAGGGCAAGTGACTTTATCGCGGTGCTAACTTCGTATATTGGTAAACGTTGCGCCCTGCGGCTTGCCGGGTGCGGCGTTTGCTTTTTATGTCCGATACCAGAATGTGGCGTTGTTCCGGTATGGAGGTGGAAAAATATTCTTTGTATCTGACTCTGCAACCGTGAATTCAGTAGTGTAACGTGAACCCGATATAAGCCTGTGGCTCTCAACGGATGAATACAGGATTTGACGGGTGGGTATAATGTGTATTGCGGCGATGAGGTTTATGATTTGCACATTTTAGCGCAACTTTGATGCAAGAATGTCGAATTGCTAAGGAGAGGATAGGGAGGGGATAGCTGAAAGCTAAGGAGAGGGTAACGGGATGCGCTGTATTACAGTAGGTTACGGATAGGATGCGGACATAATGAGAGTGGTTGTCAAGAGGATGAATGTGTATTTAACGCCTTTAGAATATATATGAAAAAACGCCAGAATGCGGGCATGAGCGTTGTTTCGGATCGACATTAGTGTATGCCTATTGTGTGTCCTGTTACAGATGTTTACATCGGCGGTTCAGGACTTGTTGATATACGTGTGTATGTATGAAAAAGATAAGTATATTGTTCATTTGTCTGGGTAATATTTGCCGTTCGCCGATGGCAGAGACCATTATGAGAAAGTATCTCGCTGATGCGGGGCTTGACGGGAGTGTCGAGGTCGATTCTGCCGGGTTGGAAAGCTATCATGAGGGTGACCGTGCCGATCCGCGCATGAGGGCGCACGCTGTGCGGCGCGGATATGATATAACGCACATATCGCGCCCGATGCGTGGTGCTGATTGGGAGCGTTTTGATATGATAATAGGGATGGACAACCAGAATATGAGGGCGTTGGAACACCGTGCCCCGTCAACGGCTCACGCCGGGAAGTTGAGCCGGATGACGAACTATTGTGACCGTTTTATGCTTGAAGAGGCTGTGCCTGACCCATATTATGGAGGCGAGGAGGGATTTGAATATGTGATCGATATACTCGAGGATGCCTGTGGCGGGCTGCTTGATGAGCTGAGGCGGAGGCTGGCGGTATGACCCATTGCTGCCCTTTGCTGAGCGCGGTGTATCACTCGAAGTTGAACACAAGGGTGAACATCCGCGACGTGAGACGCGACAGCGCATCGTTATACTTCTGATGTTCAGGGTCAAGGTAGCCGTTTTCGTGTTTCCGGTCTTCCCATGATGTATGTACATTGTTGAACCCTATGGCGAACTTTATCTCCGGCGACAGGCGGAAATATTCGAAATAGATGGTCCATCCGAATCCGAATTCGATGAAGTAGTCCGTGTAGTCGAGCAGTATGGGCTTTGTCTTGTCGTGGGCAAGGTCGAAATTGACACCGCCGCCGACGAGAAGGTACGGGCGGTAGTTCTTTACGCGGACAGCCGAGTACTTGATGTAGAGCGGGACTGTGATGCACGTGGACTTGATGGTGGTCTTGAACAGCTCATCGTCTATGTCGTTCATATATGTCAGTGTGCGTTCACCGAGGTGCAGCGATGGTATCAGTCTCAGGTTGAAGAACTTGTGAAGACGCAGGTCTCCTATGACCCCGACGGAGAATCCGGGAGTCAGTGATGATACTTCGCTCTGATAGATTTTGCCGTCGATGGGTGTCATCGAGCTTTTTATGCCGAAATCCATCACATTGATGCCGACGTTGAATCCGAAGTGTACCAGTTTGTCGTCTGCATTGATGAGGTTCTGGGCTTTCGCGCCCAGTATGCAGAGCGACATCACGATATATATAACGGCTCTTTTCATCAAAGTTAAAACGTAATTGTCATAGAAATATTGTGGGTCTGCCGCACCACAATATGGCGAAATGAGGCTCATGGCCTTTGTCATGTGTTCGGTTTGCACTATCTTTGATTACACGAAGACAGGCTGCACCTCGATATAGCGAAGATAAAAACGAGTTTTTCTCTTTGCTATATTCTCGGTTTGCACTATCTTTGCACCGCTAATTAGTACTAATCTAAATTTTCAAGAATCATGGCTTACGTAATTTCAGAAGATTGTATCGCTTGCGGCACTTGTATCAGCGAGTGTCCGGTAGAGGCTATTTCGGAGGGTGACATCTACAAGATCGATCCTGATGTATGCACGGAGTGCGGTACTTGCGCAAGTGTTTGTCCTTCAGAGGCAATACACCCGGGGGCATAATCTTCATTACAGTTAATTCAGGGCGCGGACAGTTTTATGCAGTCCGCGCCCTTTTTGTTTGCCTACCGTTCTATGTCCAGAAGCTCGATAGTGAATATGAGTGTGGCGTAGGGTGGAATGACATTTCCCGCGCCGCGCTCACCGTAACCAAGCGTATAGGGTACATAGAATGTGAATTTAGAACCGACGGGCATTAGCTGTACTCCTTCCGTCCATCCTTTTATTACCTGATTGAGGTTGAACGTCAGAGGTTCGCCCCGCTGATATGAACTGTCGAACACAGTGCCGTCTGTGAGGCGGCCTTTGTAGTGGACTTTCACCTTGTCAGTGGCTGTGGGGCGGGGACCGTCGCCTATGCGCTCCACTTTGTATTGCAGGCCGGATGCAGTAGTGATTACACCCTCTTTCGAGGCGTTCTCTTTGAGGAACGCCTCGCCTTCAGCAGCCATCCTGCCGGCCTTTTCCTGCTCTATGGCCTGCATGGTGCTGATGAAATAGAGTTCCGCCGATTCGGCGGTCATCAGCGCACTGTCGGAGAGCGATATGCCGTCAATGGCGCTGCGCCTGAATATTTCGAGGTCGAAAGGCAGCTCTGGATTGTCCATGATGCCTTCCGAGGCGGACAGGCGGGCGTATGTGCCTGAGCCTATGCGCATGGCTTCGAGATAGACAGTGTCATGGTTCCGGTAGAGCGCGACACCACGGAGGTAACCTTTCCTGAATGCCTTGCAATCTCCCTGCGTGGTGTCATCGCGCATCATGTATTTGCGTATGGCCGCGCCGTTTGCAATGGCGAATGCCATGTTCATGGAGTCAATCTTGGCTTTTGAGTAGCCTGATGTGTCTGGTGTGTGCCTAAGTATATACGGTTCGGCAATGTCCGGAGGTATGGGTGTCTTCTTTGCACTGATACTGTTGAACAGCATTTTCTCGAAACGTTTGCGGTTGAACGGTATCAGCGAATCATGTAGTATATAGCCCTTTTCTGTTTCGCGGCTTATCATTGCGCCGAACTGTATCCCTTCCGTGTAGATACGCTCCGTGGGACTTTGTTCCCTGAATGTCCCGGCAAATCCTTCAATGAATGACTTCATCCTTGTATCCGCATTTGCCGAGTCGGACTGTAGCATATAGCTGCGCATACCTAATCCGTTTGTGTAGCCGAACGCGTAGTTGAGCGAGTCGGTTTTTGTGGTGAGAACCAGTGGCTTGCCCTGTCCGGGTGCGGCTATGGACGAGGCTGCAAGGAGCAGGGAGAACAGTGTAAGTGTCAGTGTCTTCATCGTCTTTTTATCCGTTATCCTTATGATAAAAATGCCGTCAGTATCTGCACGGAGGCGGTGTACTGACGGCACTTTGCTATGAGTGTCAAATCCGTTTACTTCACTATATCAAGCAGTTCTACATCGAATATGAGAGTAGCGTAGGGCGGGATGTCCTGACCTGCGCCGCGCTCACCATAGCCAAGCTGATAGGGGATATAGAATGTGAACTTGGAGCCTACGGGCATGAGCTGTATGCCTTCTGTCCAGCCCTTTATGACCTGATTGAGACCGAACTCGGCGGGCTCGTTGCGCTTGTATGAGCTGTCGAAGACAGTCCCGTCGATGAGGCGGCCTTCGTAGTTGACTTTCACCTTGTCAGTGGCGGCAGGCTTAGCACCGTTGCCCATGCGCTCCACCTTGTACTGGAGGCCGGACTCAGTGGTGACAACGCCCTCCTTAGTGGCGTTCTCTTTGAGGAATGCCTCGCCCTCGGCGGATTTCTCTTTTGCCTCGGCGTCCTGTATTTCCTTTATCTTTGTCTGGAAGTATGCCTCGGCCTCCTCGTTGGACATCAGCGCATCGGCTGAGTGGGTTATGCCATCAATGGCGGCTTTCTTAACTATGTCCGCGTTGTACGGCATCTCAGCCTTGTTCATTATGCCGGAAGCACTGCTGATCTGGCGGAACATATTAGAGCCTATGCGGAGACCTTCAAGGTATGGGGCGTTCTCTTCGCCGGCGAGCGTCTTGCCCTTCTCATATCCTGCCTTGAAGTCAGAAAGGTATTTTCCTATGGTGTCCCCTTTGAGAATGTAACGCTGTATGCTTGAGGCGTTTGCAACTGCCACGGCTATGTTCAGCGAGTCTATTTGCCCGTCAGGGCGCGATGCGGGTTTCGCCACACCATAGGCCATGTGTTTCATGAAATATGAGTTGGATTCCTGTTCGGTCATAGGCACGTCCTTGCCCTCGAGGAAGTCGAATATGGTCTTTTCGATGAGGTCCTGTTTGATGGTTGCGGTGGAGTCGCCCATGAGGAATCCGTTCATCACATCCTTGTAGAAGAGAGAGCCGAAACGTATGGCTTCATTCTTGATAAACTCAGCATCGTTCATTTCCTTGAACACCTCACCGAAGCCTTTTGCCAAGAGATCCGCTTTCTGGTCTACGTTCACTGAGTCGTCCCTGAGGACATATTCGCGCATTCCGTAACCGTTTACAAAACCGAATGCATAGTTGAGCGAGTCGATACCCGATTCTACCTTTACGTTTGCCGAGCCTCCGCATCCGGTGAACATCGGGGCGGCGATGGCTGCTGCGGCAAACAATCTGATTAATTTTTTCATTTCAAGATTGGTTTATTGTGGTTTAATATTCAGCTATTTATTTCTCTATCCCGAGCAGTTCCACGTCGAATATGAGTGCGGCGTAAGGCGGTATCATCTGCCCAGCGCCGTGTTCGCCGTATGCGAGGTTGTAGGGGATGTAGAGCCTCCACTTAGAGCCGACGGGCATGAGCTGCAAAGCCTCGACCCAGCCCTGTATGACCTGAGTGACACCGAATGTCGCAGGTTCACCACGGCGGATGGAACTGTCGAACACTGTGCCGTCAGTGAGCCGTCCTTCGTAGTGTACCTTCACTTTGTCTGTCGCGACGGGTTTCTGCCCTATGGCCTGGGTCAGCACTTCGTATTGCAACCCGCTCGGTGTTACGGTCACTCCGGGGCGGCGCGCGTTTTCGGCAAGGAAGTCCTCGCCGGCTTTGCGTGTGCCGGCGTGCGCCTCTTTCTTGTCGTTTTCCATTTTTGTAAAGTAGGCGTTGAGCAGCCGCTGCGCCTCGTCAAGCGCGATTTCGGGAGTGCGGCCTTCGCACATGGCCTCCACCCCTTTAGCGAAGGATGTGTAGTCCAGGCCTTTGATGCCGCTCTGAGCCAAGTGCTGGCCGAAACTCAAGCCTATCGCGTAGCTTGTCTTGTCCATCTTTTTTCTCTCTGTCGTTAAGTTAGTTAATTCTGAACTGTGCCCCGGCCTGTCCGGCAGTGGCGGCACAGTCTGCTTAAAACGTGGCAAAGGTAGTGAAAAATGGGCGCAATGCAAAGAGTGGCGTCCCCTATTGCCGTTTCATATTGAAAAAAATATTACCTTTGCCAACTGCAAACGCGCCGCTGTCCATGGCGTGTCTTGACCGGCGGTACGGATGAGGATTGTACATTGTGTAATATAAGCATCGTCAGGATGTGGTGCGGTTTTCTTGACTTTTTGATAGAAATCGGCGCACATTGGGCGAATTGCTATGGAGAGGATGGCTGGGGGCTTGCTGCGAGATAGCGGAAAGGTAGCTGGATGGTCTGACAGACAGAGTGTTAGAAGAGCGGAGTGATGGTGAATGGGAGTGGTAATTTATAGGCCAATGTGCGTTTTGCGTAGTGAGCATGTGCGGAATTTATACCGACAGGACAGCAGGAGGGTGTCACGGGGGTGAGCGGCCATAGCCATGTGTTAAGGGAGATCGAAATTCATTATTTAGAAAATACAAA
The DNA here is from genome assembly GCA_017694515.1 of Candidatus Aphodosoma intestinipullorum. Taxonomy (GTDB): domain Bacteria; phylum Bacteroidota; class Bacteroidia; order Bacteroidales; family Paludibacteraceae; genus Aphodosoma; species Aphodosoma intestinipullorum. The sequence continues at coordinate 24,640 of JADIMV010000099.1, read as the reverse complement.
CGGTATATTATGACATTTACAGAGAGGGCGAATGAGATTTTCGACAGGTCTGTCCGCGACTATCATGTGCATGACGATGTGGACGCGGCGGTCGAGAATCCATACGCGATGAAGAGCATAGAGTATTACCTCTATCTGAAGAACTGGATTGACACGGTGCAGTGGCATCTGGAGGATATCATCCGTGACCCGGAGATAGACCCTGTGGCGGCGTTGGCACTTAAGAGACGCATAGACCGCTCGAACCAGGAACGCACGGATCTTGTTGAGCTGATAGACAGCTATTTCTGGGAGAAGTACAACGGCGGAAGAGACGCTCGGCCCGGTGCTGTCATCAATACGGAGAGTCCAGCGTGGGCAGTAGACCGCCTATCCATATTGCACCTTAAGATATACCATATGCGCATAGAGGCGGAGCGCGCGGACAGCTCGGAGGCACACAGGCAGTCGTGCCGCGCCAAGCTGGATGTGCTGCTGGAGCAGAAGCGTGACCTTTCCACAGCGATAGATGCCCTGCTGGAGGACTATGAGGCAGGGAGGCGCGTGATGAAGGTCTACAAGCAGATGAAGATGTACAATGATCCGGCACTGAATCCGGTGCTGTACGCGCAGAAGAGATAAAACTGTGCAGCCTGTGAAAGGAAGAAGCGGGGGTGTGCGGATGCTCGTCATGCGTTTTTCCGCGCTTGGCGATGTGGCGATGACGGTGCCGGTCGTGTGGTCGGCGGCACGACAGTATCCCGATGTGGAGTTTATCGTGCTGAGCCGTGGCAATATGGCGCAGGTCTTTTCGCTGATGCCTGACAATGTGAGCTTTGTCGAGGCAGACTTTAAGGGGCGGCATAAGGGTATCATCGGGCTGTGCAGGCTTTTGGACGAGTTGCGCAGCTACAGGGTTAACCGCGTGGCTGACCTGCACGGGGTGTTGCGCAGCCATTTCCTGCGCGTGGCCTATGCTTTGCGCGGCGTGCGCTGTGCCGTCATAGACAAGGGACGGCGGGAGAAACGTTATCTTGTAAAATCGGGTTACGGCAAGTGCGGTCCTCTGAGGAACAGTCTGAACAGGTATGAGGATGTGTTCTCCATGCTCGGCTTTCCGGTGCGGACGGATTTCCCCGGATTCAGTTTTACGGAGAGCCAGATACGCGATGCCGGGGTGGAGCTGCCGTCTGGGAGTGTGAATATAGGCATCGCCCCGTTTGCAAAGCACCCGGGCAAGGCTTACCCTATGGAGAAGGTGGCCATGCTTGTCCGGGAACTGTTGGAGCGCGGAGACGGCGTGCGCGTCTATCTTTTCGGCGCAGGGGAGGAAGAGAAGAAGGTCTGTGAGCGTATGGAGCGCGAGGGGGCTGGATGTGTGATCAGCCTCGTGGGCAAGTACACTATCGTGCAGGAGCTTATGCTTATGTCGCGGCTCGACGCGATGCTGACCATGGATTCGGCCAATATGCATCTGGCCGCGCTGACGGGGGTGAAGGTACTGACCGTATGGATGGCTACGCACCCATACGCGGGTTTCCTCGGCTACGGGGTAGATGAGGAGCTTGTCATTCAGCGTCCTTTGCCGTGCCGCCCTTGCTCGGTGTTCGGCAACAGGCCGTGCCGCTACGGCGACTATCCGTGCAAGGACATACCACCGTCACAAGTGGCAAAGCGCATATTCGATGCTGTAGGAGGAGAAGAAAAACATGGCGTTTCAGGGGAACAGTATGCGGACAGGCAGAGACAACCATAGAGGTTTGATGTTTTGCGGCGGATATAATAAAACGGCATCCGCGCAATGAACGGATGCCGTCGTTTTTCCGTAATGTCGGGATTCAGAGTGAACAGTTCACTTCACCGCATCGGCAAGTTCGCGTCCTACTTTGAATTTGACCGATTTCTTTGCCGGGACAGTGATTTTTGCTTTTGTCGCAGGGTTAATGGCAGTGCGTTCGCAGTGTTCTTTCAGCGAGAATGTGCCGAAACCTACGAGGATGACTTTTTCGTTGGCGATGAGTGCATCGCTTATGCTTTCCACTACAGCGTCAACAGCCTTCTTGGCATTTGCCTTGCTCAACCCGGTTTTCTCTGCGACAGAGACGATCAAATCTGTTTTGTTCATAGTTATGGTATTAAAAATTTAAGAATGTTGTTTCTACAGTCCACTGTATAACGGGAGCAAAGATATACGAAATAATAGTATTGTACAAATTTTGGAGAGAAAAATATGAACAGAGCCGGTGGAAACACGGAAAATGACGGTACAATGTGCGCATTTTGCGGTATTTCCCGTGTCCGGACATATAAATAATGGTATGATATGAGTTACGGAAGAGTGAATACCCCCCCTGTAGTGTTAAACCTGATAATTATCAACGTGCTATTCTGGGCGGCGGCAAGTTTCGTGCTGCCGAAGTTCAGGATAGACCTCAACAGTCTGCTCGGTCTGCACTATTGGTCTTCGTCGGCCTTCAAGCCGTGGCAGTTCATCACATATATGTTCCTGCACGACACATCGTCGATTTCGCACATATTTTTCAATATGTTCGGACTGTGGATGTTCGGCGTAGTACTTGAGCGAGTGTGGGGAGGGAAGAAATTCCTGTTGTTCTATCTGTTTACCGGTGTCGGAGCGGGTGTCATTCAGGAACTTACGTGGATGATTGATTTCGCGAAATACGGAGAGATGTTCCGTATGGCGATGGAGAACAACGATGGGAGCTACCTTTCGTCGATTATCACCAACGCACAGCACATGACGCTGTCGGATATGGTGCGCATGAAGGACGAGTTTTTCTCCATACCGGTCACCGTTGGCGCATCGGGTGCGCTGTTCGGCATCCTGCTGGCGTTCGGATGGCTTTTCCCGGAGCAGAAGATGTTCATCATCTTCGTCCCGATACCTATCCCGGCACGCATCTTCGTGGCGATCTATGCTGTCATAGAGCTGCTGCTCGGCGTTTGGGGCTTTTCGGTGGACAACGTGGCGCACTTCGCTCATCTCGGGGGTATGATTTTTGCGGCAATACTGCTGTTGATATGGAAAAGGCAGGGCAGACTTTATAATTGATAAAGATAAGGGTATGAGTGATTTCTGGGCTTCGATAAAACGGCAGTTCGCCGAAGGGTCTTCGATGATACGCCTCCTGTATATAAATGTGGGGGTGTTCGTAGTGCTGAAACTTGTCAGCGTGTGCATGATGCTTTTCAATGTCTCGCCGGTGGTTTTCCAAAGCTATCTGGAGCTGCCGGCATCGCTGCCGCTGATGATACGCCAGCCGTGGACGCTCGTGACGTATATGTTCATGCACTTGCAGGTGTTCCATCTGTTTTTCAATATGTTGTGCCTCTATTGGTTCGGCCGGATATTCCTCGAATACCATTCGCAGAAACAGCTTGTCGGGGTCTATATACTTGGCGGACTGGGCGGTGCGCTTTTCTTTTTACTGGCGTACAATCTGTTTCCCTATTTCCGTGGTGAAGTGTACACTTCGTTCCTGCTCGGCGCGTCGGCATCAATCATGGGTGTGATAGTCTCGGCGGCAATGGCCGCGCCGAACTATCCGGTCAGGCTGTTCCTGCTCGGCGAGTTCAAGTTGAAATATATGGCCGTGGTGATGGTGCTTGTCAGTATGCTGGGGGTAACGTCAGATAATGCCGGAGGAGAGTTCGCGCATCTTGGCGGTGCTTTTGTCGGCTATCTCTATGCCGTCAGCCTCAGACGCGGGAAAGACCTTTCACGTCCGGAGAGCAAGTTGATTGACAAGCTGACAAACCTGTTCAGGCGTAAGCCTAAAGTGAAGGTTTACAAGGATAACCGCAAATACCATTACGCGAAGTCAGACGCAGAGTACAACCAAGAAAAGGCGGCCAACAATGCCGCGATAGACAAGATACTCGACAAAATCAAGCGTTCGGGATATGAGAGCCTGACCGCCGAGGAGAAGCGGCAGTTGTTCGACAGGAGCAGAAACCTATGATACGCGGACTGGTCAAACTGATAGCATATACGCTCACCGCCGTACTTCTGCTGTTGTATGGCGGCGCATTGCTGGCCACAGTCGTGCCGCCGGATAAGGCCATTGTGTTCAGTTTCCTCGGGATGGCGCTGCCTGTCGTGTGGCTGCTGCTTGTCATCATGCTGCTTTTCTGGCTGTTCAACCGCAAGTGGGGGGCTGCACTGATGCTGGCGGCGGTTATAGGGGCAAGCGTCCCGCTGTGGCGCAACACTATCGCCATACCTACGGGGAGTGTATTGAGTCTGACAGATAAACCGTTGAAAATCATGACATACAATGTACACCTGTTCAACGGTTACAAGCATTACGACGAGATATGCGCCCTGATAGAGAGGGAGAGCCCCGACATACTATGCTTGCAGGAGTTCGGTTATTTCAACCGCAGAGCCGAGGGCGACGTGAAAGAGCGGGAGCTGCTTAAGAGATTCCGTAAGATGTTCCCGTACAGGCATTTGTGGTACAAGAACAGCAAGGGAACATCGTCCAACGGGTTGGCTACATTTTCCAAGTACCCGATAGTGAAGAAGGAGAATGTGGCTTACGATTCGAAATATAATAACTCCATTTATTCTGATGTCAAGGTAGGGCGTGACACATTGCGGGTGATAAACAATCACTTGGAGTCCAATCGCCTGACCGGTGAGCAGCGCCGCTGGGCAGAGAATCTCATAACGGAAGAGTTTGAGACGGAAGAGTTTATCGCGTCAACAAAGTCGGTGTCGATTACACTCGGAGAGGCGACCGTGAGGCGTGCGGCACAGGCGGCGGCTGTGGGGCAGGAGGTTGAGCGTTCGCCACACGAAGTAGTGGTGTGCGGCGACTTCAACGACGTGTGCCAGTCGTATGCGTACAGCAGGATAAAGGGTACATTGCTGAAGGACGCGTATGCCGAGGCTGGGCGATGGGGCTACTGGTGGACTTATCACGAGAATATGATGTATTTCCCGATAGACCATATATTGGTGGAGAAGTCGTTGCCTGTGAAGGAGGCTTATGTGATAAAGGAAGATTTTTCGGATCACTATCCGTTGGTAACTGTGATATACATGCCGGAGGAGTAGAGTGGCGGCAGGCCGTGCCGGTCAGGAGACGTGGCAGAGATATGGGTTTTCCCGATAGAGTACAGCAGACTGGCCGAGAGGAGGTGGGGGGATAAAACAGGCAGCGAGACGATGTGCTTTCATTTCTGATACTTTTGTACCGGAAAATGGAAGAAAATAAGGTATCGCTAAGGAGAGGATGGCTGGAGGATAGCGGGGAGATAGGGAGGAGATACTAAGATGCATTGTGTATCAATATGTTATTGAGGCCATGTCGTACATTGTGAGAGTGGTTGTTTGTGGATTGATGGGTGATATGACATGTGAGGATGGATGTGAATGGTAAGTCTGACGCGTACGGTTTGTGCGCGGACAGAATAGGCGTTATAATAAGGAAGTCCCGAACCGTTTTTCTAACAGTTCGGGACTTTGCTGTTTATATTTTCAGGCCGCAGAGGCAAGAGCGTTATTTTTTCACCTCTATGCCGTTGCGGAGCAGGAGTGCATCGATGGTGGGCTCCTGTCCACGGAAACGCTTGTAGAGCGTCATCGGATGCTCGGAGCCTCCCTTTTCGAGTATGTTCTTGCGGAAACTCGTGGCTGTCTTTTTGTCATATATGCCGTTTTTCTTGAATACGGAGAATGCATCGGCATCGAGGACTTCGGCCCACTTGTAGCCGTAGTATCCTGCGGCATAGCCTCCAGCGAAGATGTGGGAGAATGTGGTGCAGCGTCCAGTGGCCGGCACATCGGGAAGAACGTTGGCTTTGGCCGTGGATGTGCGCTCCATCTCAAGCACATCGCCGTTGAACGGGGTTGTTATGGTGTGGTATGCCATGTCCTGAAGACCGAAGCCGAGCTGGCGCAGACAGAGGTAGCCGCAGTTGAAGTTTGAAGCGTCGATTATCTTCTGGACAAGTTCAGCGGGCATCTTTTCCCCTGTCTGGTAGTGTACGGCGTATTCGTTGAGCCATTCGGTTTCGGTAGCCCAGTTTTCCATAATCTGGGACGGCAGTTCCACGAAGTCGCGATAAACGTTTGTACCGGATATGCTGGCGTATGTCCCTTTTGACAACATGCCGTGCAGCGCGTGGCCGAACTCGTGGAGGAATGTCTCGGCCTCGTCAAATGTGAGCAGTGCAGGCTTGTCGTCGGTCGGGCGTGTGAAGTTCATCACGATGGTGATGTGCGGGCGTGAGTCGCGGCCTTTCTCGTCCTTATATTGAGCCTTGTACTCTGTCATCCATGCGCCGGCGCGCTTGCCCTTGCGCGGGTGGAAATCCGTGTACAGCACAGCGAGATATTTGCCGTTGGCATCGGTCACCTCGTAGGCTTCCACTTCATCGTGATACACGGGTATTTTTTCATTCTTGGTGAATTTCAAGCCATAGAGCTTGCCCGCGAGGCCGAATACGCCATTCTTCACGTGCTCAAGTTCAAAGTAGGGTTTGAGCATCTCCTCGTTGAGGTCGAACTTCTCGTTCTTGAGTTTTTCGCTGTAATAGCTGAAGTCCCAAGGCTGTATTTTGAAGTAGCCGCCGTGGCTGTCGGCATAGGCCTGTACCTCGGCAACCTCTTCTTTGGCTTTGTCCGTGTATGCATCAAGCAGTTGGTTCAGAAGATTATATACATTGTCCGGGTTTTCTGCCATACGGTCACGCAGTGTGTATTCTGCGTAGTTGGAGTAGCCGAGGAGTTTGGCTATCTCGAGGCGGTTGTTTATGATGGTTCGGATAAGTTCGCGGTTGTCGTAGCTGCTGCCCTCCATGCACTGGGTGTTGAACGCCATCCATATCTCGCGGCGCAGGTCGCGGTTGTCAGCATACGTCATGACGGGGGTGTAGCATGTGGCGCGGAGGTCGAGAAGCCAACCCTCCTTGCCGGCCTCTTCTGCACTTTTCTTTGCGGCTGCGAGAACGTTTTCAGGTATGCCGGAAAGTACGGCAGGGTCTGTGATGAGCAGCGAGTAGCCGTTCATTTCCTGAAGGGCGTTCTGCGCGAACTGGAGGGAGGCGAGGTCAAGTTCCTTGGAGAGTTCCTTGTAACGTTCCTTCTTGTCGGCGGGGAGTGCCGCTCCGTTTCTTGCAAAGGAGTCGTAGGTCTTTTGCAGCAGCATACGTTCCTCGGTGTTTAGCTTCAGCTTGTCGCGCTGCTCATAGACGGCCTGTATGCGGTTGAACAGATGCTCGTTGAGCATGATGCTGTTGCTGTGTTCCGTTATCATAGGCGAGAATTCAAGCGACAGTTTCTGCATTCCGTCATTAGTCTCTGCGCTTTCCAAGGCATAAAAGACGGTCAGCACCTTAGTGTACAGCATTCCGGAACGCTCCAGTGCGACTATCGTGTTGTCGAACGTTGGAGCGTCGGGGTTGTTCACTATGGCCTCTATTTCGGCGTTGTGCTGCCTGATGCCCTCTTGAAGGGCGGGCATGAAATGCTCATTTTTAAGCTCGTTGAACGGGAATGTCCCGTGCGGTGTCTTTGGTGTGCTCAGAAACGGGTTCTGTGCCATAATCGATGTACTCATCAGTAGAGTGATTAATAGTGAATTGATTTTTCTCATGATAAATGGGTTTAAAGTTTTGATATTTAATCGTTTCGTTCCTTGACTGATTCCGTTTTGCTTCCGCCCGCAGTGGAGACGGTTACAAATCTGTTTTGATAATCTTTTTTACTGTTCTGACTCCCTGATATTCAAGAACGGCGATATAGATACCTGCACTGTATGCGGTCAGGTCTATGACATTGCCGTCCAACGGAACTCCCGAGAAGAGCTGCGTCCCCGACAGGCTGTATAGGCTTACATTCTCTACAGCCGTTGTGCCGTCGATGTAAAACAGTCCTGTCGGCGATGGGTTCGGATATATGGCGACAGCCTCTGTCCCGTCTTCACCGTCTGTTTGTTCAAACGGCCAATAGTATTCGGCGGATATTTTCCGTCCGTATCCGTATTGCCCTGTGAAGTTGGCACTCAGCGGCATGAAATCTTCGTATGCCGACTCTTCAGCCCAGAATGACAGCAGGCATTCTCCGGCAGTCATGTTGTCTCCGGAATATGCGAATGTGCATCTGTGCTGTTCGCGCCACCGCTGTCCGTTGTGGCTGTACGATGTCTTCTCTATCAGATGACCGCTGTCATCGTAGGAATATTCTGTCATGTAGTCAGGCATCCAAAACTCAGTACGCCATACATAATGTATTTCGGATGAGATATTTCCGCCATCGTTGTAGTGGTATTCGGTCCTGGCGGTATTAAACCATGCCCCAGCGACAAGCGACTGCATGACCTCTACCTGCTTATGACTTGATTCACAGGACGTACGTATAGTCCTGTACGCCTCAACAGTTTCGTCCTGTATGTCATAGAAAGTGACAGTATCGTTGCTTCCGGGAAATTCTCCGGAAAACGTGATTCTGAATGTACCGGTTGTGTCTGTGCCGGCAGTCTGTACGATGGTTATTGTCTTTATACTGCCGCCAGCATCATATAGGAAGTCTGTCTGTGTGTAACTCCCGTTTGTATGTCTGCTTATGCGCCTTTCGGGCATCCCGTTGCGGTAGTCGGTCTGTGATTCTGCCGTTACGGCGGAGGAGGAACTGTCACTGTCGGTTACTGTTATTGTCTCGTATGTCAGGTTTCCGCCATCATACATGTACGATGCCTTAAGTCTTTCATTCCATCCGGCCTCAGACAGAGTCCTGATTGTAGTGCTTATGAGTTGCCGTCCTTCATAGCCGCATACTACATACGCACTGTCTTCCCAGTTATAACCATCGGCAGATTTAGTCACGGTTTGCAGCGTCACATTTCCGTCAATGTTATAGGTGAAGTCTTTCCTAACGAAAGCCCCGTCGCTTTCTATCACCATGTTTTTGACAAACCATCTTTCCGCATGTAGTGTATTTACATACGGAAAGATGGCTATCAATATGATGAACGGCAGGTGTCTCAAATCAGAAGTTCTGTAACATCCGTACTGTCGGCAGGAATTTTATTTCCTGTTGTCCATCTCCTCTTTGGTCCTGAAGCGGAAACGCTCCGGGTCGGGGTCGACGAACTCGCGTTTGTTGAACCCGTCTGCCGGATAGCCCGGACGGCCTATGTTGGCGGGTATGCCTTCGGGCGTGCGTTCGAATTTGCCGTTCTTCTCGCCTTTCACTACGCCGTCCATGAACTTGACAATCAGGTATTCGCCGAGCTTTTTCCATGTGCGCATTGCCACGCGGGCCTGCGTTTTAGAGAAGTCGGTGAGGAACGGGACTACATCGGCTGTAGATTCCTTGTAAAGTTTCAGTGCATGGGCATCGGCCTCTTTCACCGCTTCATTGAACTGCGATTCGAGAGCATTCTGCCGCTCTGCCACGATGGGCATCATCTGCGAGTAACGGTAGTAGACCATGTTCGCCACCCAGTTGTTTATCCAAAAGGCCGATGCCCAGCTGAAGGTGAGCATATCGCCGTTGCCTTCGCGCATTGACCTCGGTATTTCCGTGATACAGCAGTAGATAGGTACATAGACATTACATGTGGCATCGTCCAGCCCAAACCACAATATGCCGCCGACAGGGTCGGGCATCCAGCTACGCATCTGCGCCACGAATGTGAAACCGGTCTGTTGTGTGGCAGTCGGACGCTCGTGGTAATAGTCCACGCTGTCAACAGTGAAGATGAGCGGAGTGGCACGGTAGGGCGAATTGTACGGGCCGGCACCTATGCCCTGCGTCATGTCGAGTGGAGTACCCTCGTAGTGGTCCCGCATATATCCTTTGAGATCCTGAGCAGACACTTTCTTGGCGGGTTTAATCCATAGCGGCATACGTTCTTTCGTCTCGCCGTTGATGTATGAATAGTATCTGTCCATGTCGGGGTTCACGGCGCGGAAGAAGGACCACACGCGTGCTTCGCAGATGCGGAGGCCGCTCCAGTCAAGAGGCGCGTAAGAGTCAGAGAAGCTGAAGTCCTCGTCTCTCCCCTCGAAATACCCTTTCTCGCGGGCGAAAGAAATCACGTCGGAGGCATAGACGGTCTCCACTTCGGGGTTGAATATCTTTTTCAGGTTCTTGTCCGAAATGCTTTTGCCCTTGCTCCCTTTTTCGAGCTGGAATGTGGTGATGCGGGCCTGATTGGCGTGAGCCGACACACAGTCGGAGGGCATGAGCCGCGCTACCCAGACAGCACCCTTATTGCCCGGGCCTTTTCCTATCAGTTCCATAATCCATACCTCATTGGGGTCGGCTATGGAGAATGATTCCCCGGAACTGTAATAGCCGTATGCCTTTACGAGTTCGGCCATGGTCTTTATGGCTTCGCGGGCGGTCTTGGCACGCTGCAATGTGATGTAAATCAGACTGCCGTAGTCAATCATGCCGGTAGTGTCAACCAGTTCCGGGCGGCCTCCGTAAGTGGTCTCGCCTATGGTCAGCTGGTGTTCGTTCATGTTGCCGACAACGTTGTATGTCACGCGTGCTTCGGGTATCTGTCCGAGATATACGCCTGAATCCCAGTCGTAAACTTTGCGCATTGCACCTTCAGGATAGGTGGCGGCGGGATAGTGGGACAGGAAGCCGAACAGCGAATAGGAGTCGGCGGAATAGGTGACCATGGTCGAGCCGTCGGCCGAAGCGTCCTTGCCAACCAGAAAATTGGTACATGCGCTTGCAGCCGTTATGCCGGCTATGATGAGCGCAAGTGTCAATGTGAGTTTTTTGTTCATGGTTTAATCTGTTAGTTTTTTGATTATTGGTTTGATTATTAGTGTCTGTATCTCTCTGTGTCAGAATGGATAGCCGACGGCGAAATGGAGTGCCACATCGTCTCGCCAAGTCGGTTCTGTGCGCCATCGGTCGGCAGACGAAGCGTAGCTCGGGTCGTAGAGCTTTATACCCATGTCAAGCCTTATGACGAAGAACGAGAAGTCAAGCCGCAACCCGAAGCCGTAGCTGCACGCTATCTGTTTGTAAAATTCATTGAAACGGAAATACCCCCCCGGCTGGTCTTCGTAATCCCTTATGGTCCAGATGTTCCCAGCATCGAAGAAGAGAGCCCCCTCCAGTTTCCAAAATAGCTTGAAGCGCCCCTCCACGTTCAGGTCAAGCTTTATGTCGCCCGACTGGCGCATGAAGTCTATGTATCCCTCGCGGTTCTTGAAGCTGCCCGGGCCGAGAGTCCTCACTCCCCATCCGCGCACACTGTTCGCCCCGCCGCTGTAGTAGCGTTCTTCAAAAGGCATGATGGTCGCGTTGCCATACGGGAAGCCTACGCCCACCCCGGCGTGCAGCACAAGTCGGCTCACATCGCTCATGCAGATGTTGTAGCTCACATCGAAGTCCCCTTTCACATATTGCGAGTATTGCGTGTTGAAGATTTCATATATACCGTCCTCATTCTTTTTCTGGCCTATGAGGTTGCTTATGCCGTAGAGCAGGTTGCCCGCGCTGCGGACGCTCGCACGCGCCGTAAAGTATGAACTGTTCGGGCGGTTGTTACGCTGTGTGGTGTAGGTGATGCCGAGACCCATGCGCATGATGAACTGGTTCTCGTAGGAGAACCTTATGCTCGACGAGGGCTGGAGATATTTGTCGCGGAACTCATCGCTTATCCAAGGCAGGAATATATAGCTGATATCCACCAGATTATAGGTGAAGTTCATTCCTTTCCATCTCCAGTCGTATTTGAAGCTTGCGTTGGCTATGTTGCGCTTGTACTCGGGGCGTTGCTGGAAATTGACACTGACGCCTACCTCTGTGTTGCCTACCACTCGCCGCTTGTACTCGGTCGATGTGAACGGTATCAGCAGAGAGGGGAAACGTATGGATGCCTCGCCGCCTATTTCCGAGGAGTAGTACACTTCGGAGAGGTCGCCCATGGCCTCATAGCCCCCGTCGACACCCACTTTCAGGGTCTCCGCCCCACGGAAAATATTGTTGTTCGTATAGCCTACGCCGAGACCTATGCCGAGGTCTCCTCCGGAGTATGTCCCTTCCAGTTCTGTACTGACTGTGTGCGGCTTGTCCTGAGAGACGACAATCAGCGCATCGAGGTCGCCGTCCGGCCGTTCGCGGAATGAAATGTTGACATACTTGACCGCCTGCAAGGAGTTGAGCTGCGCGTATGTGCGTTCGATGTGCCGTTCGTTGTACAGAGTGTTAGGGCGTATGTATGTCTTTGAAATGAGTGAGCCGGGACGGAATGTCCTGTAACCCCGTTCGCTTATCACGCTGAAGCCCTCCATCCGCACAGTGTCATATATGCGCGATGCGTCCCTTGTGTTCAGCCGCCCGTCCCTGAGGCTGAGTATCTTTATGTCGCGGATATATTTTGGGCTGAAGATTATGTCGAGGGCGGAGTCGTTTTCGAGGTACTGCGGCTGTAAGGCCAGCTCGATGTCCATGAGGTGGTTGCCCACGGTGCTGTCTATGGCGTAGAGAAGCAGTTCCTTGCGGAAGTTGTAGTATCCGTGGTTGCGCAGTGTGCGCGCTATGCGGTCGCGTTCGGCATCGAGTTTGTCCACATCGAAGAGGTCGCCTTTCTGCGGGGAGTTTTCGTTCTGGAATCTTGATATGTAGAGGCGGGCCGAATCGTTTGGTATGCTTACGATGAAGTTGTTGACGCGGTACGGTTCGTTGCCCTTGACAGTGTAAGTCACAGTGGCTTTCTTTTTCTTGAAGTCAGTAGTCACATCGACATCGGCATCGATGTAGCCACGGTTGAACAACACTTTTTCGATTTCCTCCTTGGAGTATTCCGTGCTTCTCTCGTCGTATATTACGGGAGCTTCGCCTATGCGTCTCAGCCAGCGGTTGACCCATTTGGTCGAGTCCTCTCCGGAGAGGTTGTAGAATCCGAGTTCGGGGCGGAATATGCCGATGAATGTGCTGTTCGGGGTCTGTTGCAGGTAGTCGTTAAGGTATTCGGGCGTGATGTCCCTTATGTCCGACTTTATCTTGACCTTGTTCAGGAGGTACTGGCCGTCGGGCACGTATTTGGTGACGCTGCAGCCTGTGAGCATGAGCAGCGCCATGCACAGCATCAGTATATGTCCGCGACCGCCTGCTGTCATTTGCCGATGTTATGTGTGTTGCATGACGAAGTATATATTATGCAAAGTTACGAAAAGCGGGGGAGAAATGAAAGGGGGAGAGTGCGGCGGATGATGTGTTTTTTTGAGCTGTAGGGCAGGGGGGGGGACGGAATCGGGAGAGAGTCGGCCTGCGGGTTCGGAGGGTGTCCGTAGGGTCTCCCTGAGGGCTTCGGCGAGAGTACGTGTTTTTAACCTTATTTCAGACTTTGGGAGTGCAGTAATGTTGGCGCGTTACTGTATGCGAAGAAAGGGGGAGGAAGGCCTGTATCGGCCAGCTGTCCTGGTGCGTGTGGTGTTGCGTGTGGATGGTTGCGGTGAGGATGGGAGGGGAGGAAAAGGAAATGCCCCGCGCACAGGCTGGGCTGCGTGCGGGGCATTGGTAAGCCGGCTGGAGACGGGGTCAGGCCTCTTCGGTGTAGATACCTATGCTCTTACCGTATTCGTACTCGCCGTCGAGTATGGCAGAAAGGGCATCCTCGGAAAGGTCTACCGTGCGCTCCTTGCGGATGGTGCGCCAGATGTAGTTGAACATATCGTCCTCGGCGATGGTGGCTTCGGAGACTGTGCTGTCAACATCGTCATCATCGTCGTCCATGAGGTTGTTGTCCTCATAGTAGTCGCACACGAGGTCGAGGACATACTGCACGTCGTCTTCGCTCACCTGTCCTTTAAGTTCTTCCGGGAGGTGCTCCATGATGAAGCTGATGGCCTCGGAGTCATCGAACTCAATGAAATCTTCTTCTTTGCTCATAGTGTTATGTCTGTTAGTTGGTTAATGTGAGTGTTATGCCATCTGCCGCAGGTGGAGGTTGGCCTTTTCGAGCTTGGAGGCGGCATAGTCGCGGTCTACGGTCAGTTCGCGGGTGTCAGACGACGGTGTGTCGTACATGGCATCCATCATGACGGTCTCGGCTATGGACCTGAGCCCGCGCGCGCCGAGACGGAACTCTATCGCCTTGTCCACGATGTAGTCAAGCGCATCGTCGGTGATGGTCAGCTTTACGCCGTCCATGGCGAAGAGCTTGACGTACTGGTTGACGATGGAGTTTTTCGGCTCTGTCAGTATGCGGCGCAGGGCCTCCCTGTCCAGAGGGTTGAGGTATGTCAGTATGGGCAGGCGGCCTATTATCTCGGGTATCAGCCCGAAGGCTTTCAGGTCCTGCGGGGCTATGTACTGCAAGAGGTTGTCGCGGTCTACGGCGTTGGTCTCGTTTACGGAGCCGAAGCCGACGACGTGGGTGTTGAGCCGCTGCGCTATCTTGCGCTCTATGCCGTCGAACGCGCCGCCGCAGATGAAGAGTATGTTCTGTGTGTTGACGGGTATCATCTTCTGGTCGGGGTGCTTGCGTCCGCCCTGCGGGGGCACGTTCACTATTGACCCCTCGAGCAGCTTGAGCAGCCCCTGCTGCACGCCCTCGCCGCTGACATCGCGGGTGATGGAGGGGTTGTCGCCCTTGCGGGCAATCTTGTCTATCTCGTCGATGAAGACTATGCCGCGTTCAGCCGCCTTGACATTATAGTCTGCTACCTGCAGCAGTCGTGTGAGTATGCTCTCAATGTCCTCGCCGACGTATCCGGCCTCGGTGAGGACGGTGGCATCCACGATGGTGAACGGCACGTGGAGGCAGCGGGCTATGGAACGGGCAAGGAGGGTCTTGCCTGTGCCGGTGCGCCCGACGAGTATGATGTTGGACTTCTCGATTTCCACGCTGTCGTCCGACTTGGGCTGGAGTATGCGCTTGTAGTGGTTGTAGACGGCGACGGAGAGGTATTTCTTCGCGTCGTCCTGTCCTATCACGTATTGGTCGAGAAACTCCTTTATCTCCCGCGGCTTGGGTATTTCGGCGAGGGTCAGGGAGAAGTCGCCGTTTTTGCGGCGGGACTCCTCGATGGCGTTGTGGGCAATCTCGGCGCACTCGTCGCATATAAATCCGCTGATGCCGTAGAAGAGCAGGTTCACGTCGTCTTCCGCCCGGCCGCAGAAGCTGCAATGGTTTTTGTTGTCTTTTGCCATCAGTGTTTTTACTCCTTGTCCTTTTTTTCGCGTGTAAGTACCTTGTCTATCATGCCGTAGTCGAGGGCTTCCTGAGAAGTCATCCAGAAGTCGCGGTCGGAGTCCTTCTCAATTTTCTCGAAGGGCTGTCCGGAGTGGTCGGCTATAATCTGATAGAGTTCGTTGCGCAGGAGCATAATCTGGCGGTAGTTTATCTCCATGTCGGAGGCCTGTCCCTGCATTCCGCCCATCGGCTGGTGTATCATGACGCGGGAGTGGCGGAGCGCGGAGCGTTTGCCTTTCTCGCCGGCCACGAGGAGGACGGCTGCCATCGATGCGGCCATTCCTGTGCAGATGGTGGCCACGTCGGAGCCTATGTACTGCATGGTGTCATAGATGCCGAGGCCGGCATGGACCGAGCCGCCGGGGGAGTTGATGTAGATTGATATGTCCTTTCCGGGGTCTGCCGTGTCGAGGAAGAGGAGCTGCGCCTGTATGACGTTTGCCACATAGTCGTCTATCGGCGTGCCGAGGAAGATGATGCGGTCCATCATGAGGCGCGAGAATACGTCCATCTGTGTGACGTTCAGCTGCCGCTCTTCGAGAATGGAGGGCGATATGTAGCTGTCGTTCACGGTCTTCTGATAGCTGTCGAGTGCGCTGCCGTTCATGCGCAGATGCCTTGTGGCGAAGTTATAAAATTCGTTCTGTCCCATAAAGTATTATATATGTTTTTCTGTTTGTAATTCTGTTGCCGTTTGTGACAGAGTGGTGAAAAAGCCACTGCGATATGGTCAGCCTACGGCTTGGTTGAGGCCTGGTTGAGCCCTGCGGGTGCCTTGCTATGCCTTGTACCGCTTTTAACCAACGGCGGTGTGTTATGCTTTGTCGTGTATGTTGTCATATCAAATTCTGTACCAAAGTTGTCAGCGCGTCAGCATGAATTTGATGCTGAAGCCCAGATTGAGCGTGGATATGGGGTATGATGTCGATATGTATGGGGCGTTGGTCTGATAGTCGCAGTAGAACTTCAGGTTCAGTTTGGAGCTGAACACATAGTCTGCCGTGAACTTGACAGTCAGCGTCTTGTTTCCGTTTGTGGCCTGGGTGTCCTCTACGGAATCTATGCGGCGCAGCAGGGTCGAAATGTCCTTGAACGAGAAGTCGAGACGGGTGGTGAGGTCGTTCTTGACCTTTTTCGTCTTGTTCTCCTTGAGTTTCAGTATTATGTCGAAGTCCTTTATCACGTAGCCTACGCCTACTACCCACTCGTCGTTCGTGGCCTCCATAATCTGGTTGCTGGCGAGGTTGAGCGTCAGCGTACGCTGCTTGCGGAATTCGAGTTTGCCTGTGAAGCTGTTCTTCATGGCCACATCGACGCTTACTAGCGGGGCGAAGCTTTCGGTGATGGCGACGCTTGCTATGTCGTAGGCGGATGACGGTATGGGGTTGCCGCTGGTCACATCGCGCACGAAGCCGAAGCCGTCCTCATTTTCTACATAGTTTGAGAACGAGGAGTATGAGCCTACGCTGTATGTGCACTGGTAGGCGTGGTTGAGCGTGATGGACTGGAAGAATTTGTCCACGCCGGGTATCTTGGAGAGTCCGTCGTATGATATTTTCCAGTTCGGCAGCAGGCTCAGCAGCGAGGGGAACGGCGAGAGGAACTGCGTCTCTACGGACCGTCCGGTGTAGGCGGCGAGAAAGGCGGGTATCAGCACGTCGGGCGAGTTGAGGCTGTATGCTCCGTTGGCCGGATTGTATGTCTGTCCGGCAAGTTTATTCTCGTTCATGAAGCCGTAGGAGGGATAGCGTGTGCCTGCGTAGCGGTTTTGCAGCTTGTCGGCGAAGTATTGGCGGTTGGCCATCATGTTGTCGAATGCACGCGACTTGTAGTTGTTCATGCTGTTGCCTTTGCTCCAGAAGGCCGTACCTATGGCCACTGTGGTCATGCGGAATGTGCCGGTCATGGTTGTCGGCATACCTTCGTACATATACTGTATGCTTGACTGGTCAGTGGTGACCCGCTTGGCGTTGATGTCTATTTTCAGGCCGGGCAGCGGCTCGAGGTTCACCTTGGCGTCGAAGTCGGTCGTGAGGCTGTATGTGGCGGGGTTGATGATGGAGTCGTTCATGACAATCCACCCGCGCTCTATCGCCCGGTCGAGATAGTCCCGCCCCGGCACGCCGAATGAGAAGTCGAGACCCGGCGACAGCATATTGCCCGCCACACCCTGTCCGAAGAAGTTGACAGACGGGTCGAAGCCCGGCAGCACGAGGCTGCTGGTCTGCTTGTAGGAGACCTGTACGCGGTGTATCATCATCAGGAAGCGCAACGACATCTCCAAAGCCTTTTTCGCCGGGGGATCGATGTTGGGGTTGAGCGTGGTGATATTGACCTTGATTTTGTCGAGGTTGCCCGCGCCGCTGACCTCGATATTGTTCTTGTCGGTTATCTTGTACCTCATTTTGAGCGGCTTGCCGACAGAGTCGGTGAACAGCACCTGAAGTTTGTCGCTGTTCAGCTTGTGATTGACTTTCAGCTTTTTGCCCTTTTCAATGGAGATTTCTTCGGTGAAATTCTTCGGCTGGAACTTGGGCTGCCGCCTTTTGGCAGTCTTTTTGCCGGAGTATTTCTGGTTGATGTTTTTCAGGTATTTGGACTTGTTGTACAGTGTCTCGAAATTGAGCTGGCCGTCGGCCTGCCACATGGCGAGGTTGGACACGGTGTTTCCCATGTCGAGCTCTTCATCGTATGTCATGCCGGTATCCCAGTTGTATGTGGCGTTGTACTGCGCCTTTCCGGTCACCCAGTCGAGTATCGGGATTTTCTTGAACGGGACATCCCATTGCGCGGTGAATATCTGCTGGTATGCGATAGGCCGTCCGCCTTTGCGCAGGCTCATCATGACGGTGTCTTTCCACGCCTCGTACTCATCGGGGAAGAACTCGCGGTTCACCGGGCCGTACATGGTCTCGTCAATGCGGGAGTTGGTTGCCGTGCTGAGGGTGAATTTCAACGACTTGGTGAGGTCGTATTTCAGGTCGAACGCCCTGTCCCATGTGAAATCCTTGGCGAAGGATAGCAGCGAGTTGTTAGGGTCCGAATAGTCTATCATCATGCCGCTCGTCAGGTCTCTCAGCTGGGTCTCGGAGTACTGGCGGTTCACGTTGATGTTGAACGCGATGGACTGCGGGATGTAGTTGATGTTGAAATCGCGTATAATCTGCCACGCCTTGCCTTTCAGAGCCTTGACGTTCTTGAACGGTTCCCACGGCGTTGGCGTTGTCGAGAAATTGTAGTTGAAAGAGCCGACGTGAGTGCGTGTGAAATTGCGCTCGGTCTCCGGGTCGAGGTCCTGTGTGTTGGTGTATGCGTATGATACGGAGAAGTTCGCCGGGTCGTATATCTTTGCTTTCTTGCTCCGTATGTCCACCATCACGTTTGTGAGGTTGAAGCTCTCCGTGATGGTTTTCGTCTGTGTGATTTCTTTAAGCGAGTCGCGCTGCTCCTGAGTGCTGAGCGCCTCGAGAGCGTCCTCCATCAGTATGTCCTCGTCATACGGGTTATATTTCGGTGTGGAGTTCTCTATCCCGTATGAGTAGTAGAGCGGTATGCGGACGGCTGCCTTTTCGGGGAAGAAACGCCCGAGGTCGAACTGTGTCGACACATTCACCTGATAATAGTTGTCCAGACGGCGTTCCTGCAATGTCTCCTCGATGCCGCCGAATCCGGCTGTCTCATAGCGTGCGGAGACATTGACCGCGCCGAAGTCGGAGAATCCGACAGACAGATTGCCGAGTGCGCCCCATCCGCCCTCCTCATCGAAGTCGGTCAGGCGCAATTCGTTGACCCATACCTCTATATCTTTCGACTTGCGGGCCTGGTTGCGTATGCCTATCATCATGGTCTGCACATCGCCGAGGTTGGGGTTGCCGACAACGGTAATCTTGTTCTGGTTCTTGTCCGGGTCATACTCCGAGTAGGGCTGGCTCATGCTCACCGCCGAGTTCTTAATCTTTCTGTTGCGGTTGGTCTTGACCTGAGTGAGCAGTTCCAGAGGGAAGTCGAACATATTGTCCGACGGCCATACCTCGCTGTTCTCGGCTGCTGTATAGTGACCTTCAGGCGTAAGTTTGAGCGGTATCTCGTACTCGTAGTAGTTGTTCGTGTGGTCGCTGCCGAGGCGTATGAAAGCCGTCATCTCATAGTCACGCAGGTCGGTGTCGTCGTCGATGAGCTTTTCCGCGTGGACGTACATCTGCAGCCGTCCGTACATACGCATATCGTAGACTATGTTCTTGTACACGGCGCGTGCGTCGCCCGGAGCGAGGTCGAAGGCTTTCAGCACCATGGCCTGCTCGTTCTGCTGGGTGAGCTGGGGCTGGCTCGGGTCGGTCTGGCGGGTCACGCCCGGAGGCAGCACGTAGTTGACCGGCTCTTTGTTGTCGTTTTCCTCAATGTTTACGGCTGTCACGTCGAGTTCGCCTATCGATGTCGGCGGGTTTGAGGGGTCGAACAGGTCTTTTGTATAGCCGCGCCATTCGCCGCGCACGAGTTCGAGTGTACCGAAGCGCAGGTGGGTCTCCTGCTTGAAACCGGTCATGAACATCCTCATGAAACGTATCGACTTGAAGTCGCGTATCGCCCCGACGCGCTTGTCATATTCGCGTATCGGCACTTTGAACTGATACCACGTCACGGTGGACTCCGTGCCGTTGGCCAGTGTTACCGTGGATTCTATCCTGTCGACAATGTAGTTCCGCCCGACTTCCATGTCGTTGCGCCGCAGGGAAATCCTGTACTGGTAGTATTTCTCGTACTCGTTGAGGGTGTTGTCCTGGTTTATGTCCTCCGCGTTCGGAACGGTGGTGGCTGAGGTCGAGTATGTTTCGTCCGGGTTGTTCTGTGCGGGGGAGTTTCCCTCCGCGCCGTTGTAACGCTTGTACCGGTCGAGTATCGAGAGCTGCTGGTCGTCATAGTCTGACCCTCTGAAATGGTGATAGTTGTCGCCCGCAGGGTCATTGAACGGGGAGAACATATCCTGCTCCATCTGCTGTACCGTTGCCGGGGACAGCACACTGCGCAGCTCTTCGAGATAGTTCCTGTAGGTGTCGAAAGTATATTCGTCGTCATTCTTCAGTCCGTCATAGCCCACGTCCTGATTGGCGCGCGCCTCTGCATCGGCATCGAATGCCAGCACTGTGGACTGCACGCGGGGCACACGTCCCCACACCGTCCTGTCTGTCTGTGTGGTATCGCCGTTGGCTGGCAGGCCGTTCTCGAAGAACTTCTTCCCGTCCTTCAGTATGTCCTCGCTGATGTCTCCTATGTTGAAGTAGAGGTCGCCGCCCTCATGTACATTGAGAGTGTCGTTGACGAACGGGTCCATCATCCAGAACTCGATGTACTCTATGTTGGCGGTCTCGAAATCAGATGTCTCGATCTTGCGCATCATGCCGCCCCAGCGGGTCTCCGGATTGAGCAGCTTGCCTGTGGCGGGGTCGAGGTTGAGGTCGAGGTTATACGGCCCGCGCTCTTCGGGGTAGAAGCTGACGTTCAGCACCGGCAGGTACGATGACTGCCCGGCTATGGCATCCCTGTTCGGGAAAAGCTCCTGTTCAAGGACTTCGCGTGTCAGGTGGTTCGACTGTAGGTTCTTGTCCTGCCTGATGTGGTCGGGCGTGGATGAGTTGTTGCGGTTGAACACGCTGTTGTCTATGGAGTACCACGAGAAGAGGGCGCGGTTTTTACCGTATTCCGTATCGTTCGATTTCCCCGCTTCGGGAAACAGTGCCCCGGTGGAGTTGTCATACGGGGTGCTGGCGAGGTTCCAGTAGTACGGATAGCGCAGGTCGATAGTCGTCTCCGTGCTCTCGAAGTCGTCGAGATATGCGTAGCCCGGGTTGTTGCGTATCTTGCGGTGACCCGGTATCATGTGCGCGAACTCTCCGTTGAAACTGATGTTCGACGGGGCTGTGGCGTTGATGAGCGGCAGCGCGTCAACCGCTTTTGTAAGCCACTGCGCCTCTGTCTTATATGCGGCGTTCAGCCCCCACAAGGTGTTGGAGATAGGCTCTGCGCCCATCTCGGTCTTGGTCACGAGGGGCATCTCCGACAGGTGCATGATTGTACCGCCGACGGAGAAGTCTTTGTTGAATGCATATTCCAGATGCGTGCCTACCAGTGTCTTGCGCTGCATGTTGAACATCGACTGGCTTTCGAGTGACACGTCTATGTTG
This sequence comes from Candidatus Aphodosoma intestinipullorum, assembly GCA_017694515.1. Classification (GTDB taxonomy): domain Bacteria; phylum Bacteroidota; class Bacteroidia; order Bacteroidales; family Paludibacteraceae; genus Aphodosoma; species Aphodosoma intestinipullorum. Next base: position 3,282 of record JADIMV010000099.1, on the reverse strand, counting down.
TTCCCCGAGGCCAGTATCGACTGGTTCAGTATCGTGACTGTTCCCATCGTGTAGTCCACGGTGTAGTCCACGTTCTCTGTAAGTGTCTGTCCTCCGGCTGTGACCTTGACTGACCCTCGCGGCACATTCATCGCGTTGAGCCTGATGACGTTGCCCGAGCTTGCCTGATATTCTCCCGCCAGCCGGAATTTGTTCTTCTCCGACATCTCCTCGGCCATGACCTTTGTCGAGTCGTACAGCTCTTGGAAACAGTACTTGTCGGCTATCGCGTCATTGCCTATCGCCTTGCGCAGATGCTCACCGAACGGTTCGACGACGGGGAATATCACACGCCCTGACGATGAGTATATGGTCAGGTTCTCAACATAGTCGAACTTTCCGTCCGGGCGCGTCTCGTTCTTCTCGTCGAGGCGGTCGAGGTTCATCACTTTCAGGAGCAGCTGGTTCTTTATCTTGCCCTCCGTCAGATAGTTGAGATACACGCCGCTTGAGTCGTTCTTGTACTGCACATTCAGTTTGAACTTCTCTTTCTGCACCTGCGTGCCGCCGAGATAGTAGACGTTCTTCATCATAAGGTCCCACATGGCCGTGTAGGGCGATGTGGCCGACGATTTGAGCATCTTGACTATCAGCGAGTTCGGGGCTTCCACTCCGTCTGTTGAGAACTCTCCCACCTGATAGACCTTGCCGTTGTACGTGTATTCGAATGCCACGGCCAGAACCTCGTCGGCGTTGAGTGAGGTCTTCAGCGATATGAAGCCGAGCTGCGTGTTGAGCGTATATTCGCTCTCCGACAGGCGGCGTGCGCTCTCTATCTTCTCGTAGTCCTCACCGCCCACGATGCCCATCGGGTTGTATGTAGCGTCGAGCACGGCGTTGCACTGCTGTATGTCGCGTATCCCGCTGATGTTCTTCACCTCGTCGTAGAGCGTGTTCGCACCGTTGTCCGGCACTCCCGTCCCCGTGCTGCTCCAGTGGCTGTTGTCTATGCGTTCCGACTCTCCGAGGTCCATGAATGCCACGATGTTGCGCGCCTGTTCAAAGTTGCCCCGCTTGTTCGTTATCCACACCTCGCAGCGGTTGATGGTCACGCCCGATGTGATGTACGGCAGTTTGCTCATGTTCTGGTCGAAACGGTCGCGGAAGAAGTGCGAGAGGAAAAAGTGGCGGTTCTCGTCGTAGTCCGCCGCGCTGACCTCGAAGTCGAGCAGCTGCGATCCCCCTTCTGAACTGACCTGCTTGCTCTCCGACTGTTGCTGGGACACTACGGCCACGACATTGAGCTTGCCGAACTGCAATTCGGCTTTCACGCCGAACAGCGCCGAGCTTCCCTTGATGAGGCTGCTGTTCAGCGGCAGGCTCACGTTTCCGGCCTCGATGCTTTGCAGTATGTCGTCCTCCCGCCCCTTATAGCCCAGTTTCAGCATCTGCTGGTCGAAGTCGAACGTGGACTCCGTGTTGTAGTTCATCGTGAAGTCGAGGCGGTCGCCCACCGTACCGTTCACGTTTATCTGTATCTGTTCGTCGAAATCGAATGTGGTAGTCTTTCTCAGGCGTTCGGAGAGCGAATAGTTCTGTACGTTGTTGTGCTTTATGCCGAACGAGAGTTCAGCCGACCCCTGTGTCTTCAGCCGCACGCCTCCCGGCCCGAACACCTTCTCCGCCGGCCCGAGGCTGAACTTCATGTCGGTGATGTTGAATTTGTCCTCGTAGTTCGACTGCGCCTCGGCGTTCTTGCTCTTCCAGTAGTCGTTCATCTCCTCGCGGAGTGTATACCGCTGATACTCCTCCGGTGTGAGCGACAGCGGAGTGGCCACATCTATGTCGCCCACCTTCGAGTGCAGCACATAGTTGCCTGTCCTGATGTCGTAGACCACTTGTGTCGTGACATTCTCAGGGTCTTTCAGGTCTACGGCGGGACGTTGTCTCAGCTCCTCTTCAGTGTTGGCCCCGGTCTTTTTCACACTGTATGCGGGATACGAACTCACCGCCGCAGTGTCCGTCTCGAGCGGAACGTCGTATGACAACGGGTCTTGCGTTGCCGCGACACCCTCTGTCACCACCCCGTAGAGGATGCTGGCCAGACCGCAGATGAAAAGGAATATGACTGATTTCTGAAAAAGATTCATAGATTATGAGATAACGCCCATCCCCGCCTCACAACATCTGAAGCGCTTTCTTGATTAACTTCGCCACTTCGAGCGACGGGTCTTCTTTCAGCAGCTTGTCCACGGCCTTGGCCGACTGCGACTGCTGGAAGCCGAGCATGACAAGCGCGGCCACGGCCTCGTCCTTCCTGCCGTCCGTTGCGGCTGCAAGCCCTGCCAGCACGGTCTCGGAACTTGTCTTGCCGACTTTGTCCTTCAGGTCGACTATGATGCGCTGTGCGCTCTTCAGCCCGATGCCCTTCACATTCTTCAGCGCGTTGGCATTGCCTGTGGCTATCACCTCCTGAAGTTCGGCCACTGAGAACGAGGAGAGTATCATCCGTGCCGTCCCCGCACCCACGCCGCTGACCGAGATAAGCAGCAGGAACAGGTCGCGCTCATCCTTCGTCAGAAACCCGTAGAGCGTGTGCGCGTCCTCCCTCAGCGCCTCGTATATGTAGAGCCGCGCTGCCGTCATCTCCTTGATTTCGCTGTAAGTGGTCAGCGATATGTTGACCATATAGCCCACGCCGCAAGTCTCAAGCACAGCGTATGCCGGTGTGAGGTCAGTGATTTCGCCTTTTATGTATTCTATCATTCTGTAGCCTGTAATAGATTGAAAACCATGTCGTTGGGTGTTGTCTCTCCGCGCAGTGCGCCCCAGCCCCGTCCGCCTCTCGCCGTAGGCGGGTACAGTCTGACAAAGTTAGCCTTTTTTATCCGCCTGTGCAATACGGGCACACCGCACCGATATAATAACGCATTCCCCTCCAGTTTATTATCTGTTCCCCCGCAAAAAGACAGCGGCTCACCCCCATTTTTCACCTCTTTTCCCCAATGCCCGTATCCTACCCGACACGCGCCTTGCCCGTCTCGCCTCTCTTCCTCGGTACCCGCCTTCTCCAGCCCCCCCTCACCTCCCCGATACCCGCCATGTCCCGTCTGCCTTTTTCCTGACCTGTCATATACAAAAATAGGTTAAAAACACGTACTCTCGAACTGATTTCTCCTTATGTGGCAGCTTACTTCTGTTTTCCTCCCGCAGCGCGTTTTGCACTCAGATTCTCGCATATGGGTTCTTGCGTCTTGTATTTATATCGTTCATATATGTCTTTCCGGGTTGTTTGGCATACTT
>JADIMV010000098.1 GCA_017694515.1 Candidatus Aphodosoma intestinipullorum | reverse complement strand
ACCTTGCACGCCGTCGCCGCTCTGCGTAATACGGTGAAATCCAATATCGGCAACCGCATTGCGCACCTGCGCCCGGCAGTTTCTCACGAATTAAACAGAAAGAACACCGATGAACTTTGTCCATTTGCACGTGCACACGCACTACTCTATCCTTGACGGGATGTCGAAGATACCCGACCTTATTGCCAAATGCAAGAAGAACGGCATGAACGCCATTGCCGTCACCGACCACGGCAATATGTTCGGCATCAAGGAGCTGGTTGACACCTGCTCCAAGGAGAACGGCAAGGTGAAGGACGCTGTGAAGGCTCTCGAGAAGGAGCTTGCCGACGCGCAGGACGAAAGCCGGAAAAAGGAACTTCAGGAAGCCATCAACGCGAAGCGCAAGGAGATTTTCAAGCCTATCATAGGCTGCGAGGCGTACTGCGCGCGCCGTTCGCTCGACAAGAAGGACAAGGACTACAAGGTGGTCAATCCCGAGACGGGCCGCGAACAGATAGTCGACCAGTCGGGCTGGCATCTGCTGCTGCTCGCCAAGAACCCTAAGGGCTACGAGAACCTCTGCCGCATGGTCTCTAAGGCGTGGATTGACGGCTTCTATATGCGTCCGCGCATAGACAAGGCTCTGCTCGAACAGTACCACGAAGGCATCATAGTCTGCTCGGCCTGTCTCGGCGGCGAAATCCCGCAGCTCATCATGGCAGGAAAGACCGCAGAGGCCGAAAAGGCAATCATGTGGTACAAGAGCATATTCGGCGATGACTATTATCTTGAGATACAACGCCATAAGACCGACAAGGAGGGGGCTGACCAGACCACATACCAGAAACAGAAGAAGGTCAATGCCGTCATCATGGAACTGGCAAGGAAGACTGGCACAAAGGTCATCGCCACTAACGATGTGCATTTCGTCGAGGAGGAGCACGCCGAGGCGCACGACCGTCTCATCTGCCTCTCCACGGGCAAGGACATAGACGACCCCACCCGCATGAGATACACCAAGCAGGAGTGGCTCAAGACCCCGGAGGAGATGGCGGCGATATTCTCGGACATACCCGAAGTGCTGGAAAACACATTGGAGATAGCCGACAAAGTCGAGATGTACAGCCTCGACCGCCCGCCCATCATGCCTATGTTCGACATACCGCAGGAGTTCGGCACAGAGGAGGAATACCGCAGGCGGTACACGCACGAAGACCTGTTCAACGAGTTCACGCGTGACGAGAAAGGCAATGTGGTCATGACGCAGGAGGCCGCCGAGAAGAAGATTAAGGCCATCGGCGGCTATGACCGTCTCTACCGTATCAAGCTCGAGGCCGACTACCTGAGCAAGCTCGCTCTCGACGGGGCGAAAAAGCGTTACGGCGACCCCGTGCCGGACGACATAATGGAGCGCATCAACTTTGAGCTGCACATCATGAAGACGATGGGTTTCCCCGGCTACTTCCTCATCGTGCAGGACTTCATCTGCGCGGCACGGAGCATGGGGGTTTCCGTTGGCCCGGGCCGTGGCTCAGCCGCCGGGTCTGTCGTGGCATACTGTCTGACCATCACGGACATAGACCCGCTGAAATACGACCTCCTGTTCGAGCGTTTCCTCAACCCCGACCGCATATCGCTGCCCGATATCGACATTGACTTCGACGACGACGGGCGCGGCGAGGTGCTGCGCTGGGTGACGCAGAAATACGGCAAGGAGCGCGTGGCGCACATCATCACATACGGCACTATGGCCACAAAGTCGTCCATAAAGGACGTAGGCCGTGTGCAGAAAGTGCCGCTGCCCGATGTCAATGCCCTGACGGCACTCATACCGGACAAGTTCGGCGACGACAAGGCAGACCCCAAGACCGGCAAAGTGCCGAAAGTCAACCTGAAGAACTGCCTCAAATACATACCGGAGCTACAGGAAGCGCAGCAGTCGGCAAACAAAGGCATAGCCGACACCCTGCGCTACGCCGAAATGCTTGAAGGCACTGTGCGGCAGACCGGCGTACACGCCTGCGGCGTAATCATAGGCGCGGACGACCTCACGAAGTTTGCCCCGCTCTCGACCGCGCTCGACAAGGAGACCAACGAGGATGTATTCGTAACACAATATGAAGGCTCTGTGATTGAGTCAGTCGGGCTTATCAAGATGGACTTCCTCGGGCTGAAAACGCTCTCCATCATAAAGGAGGCCATCAAGAACATCAAGAAGTCCAAAGGCATAGACCTCGACATAGACAAGATACCTATCGACGACCCGGCGACATACGCCCTCTACAGCGCGGGACAGACCGTCGGGACATTCCAGTTCGAGTCTGCCGGTATGCAGAAGTACCTGCGCGAACTGCAGCCCTCCACCTTCGAGGACCTCATAGCCATGAACGCCCTCTACCGCCCCGGGCCGATGGACTACATACCGCAGTTCATCGCCCGCAAACACGGCAAAGAGCCAATCGTCTACGACATAGACATCATGGAGAAGTACCTGAAAGACACCTACGGCATCACGGTCTATCAGGAACAAGTCATGCTGCTCTCCCGCCTGCTGGCCAACTTCACCCGTGGCGAGTCGGACGCGCTGCGTAAGGCGATGGGTAAGAAGCTGCGCGACAAGCTGGACCAGATGAAACCGAAGTTCATCTCCCAGGGCACGGCGAACGGCCACGACCCGAAGATACTCGAGAAGATATGGGGCGACTGGGAAAAGTTCGCGTCATACGCGTTCAACAAGTCCCACGCCACCTGCTATTCTTGGGTCTCCTACCAGACCGCATACCTCAAGGCGCACTACCCCGCCGAGTTCATGGCGGCCAACCTCACCCGTAACCGCGACGACATAGGCGAGGTCACTAAGTTCATGGACGAATGCAAGGCCATGAAGTTGAAAGTCAAAGGCCCGGACATCAACGAGTCCGACCTCAACTTCACCGTCAACAGCGCGGGCGAGATACGTTTCGGCCTCGGAGGTATCAAGGGTGTCGGCGAAGGCGCTGTCGAGGCCATAGTCAGCGAACGCCGCAAGAACGGCCCGTATAAGGGTCTGTTCGATTTCCTGCAACGCGTCAACCTCAGCGCGTGCAACCGTAAGGCAATAGAGTCCATAGCCCTCTCCGGAGGCTTCGACTGCTTCTCCGGGATTGACCGCGAACTGTTCCTACAGGAGCTGACAAACAGCAGGGGCGAGCCTGTGCTTGACTCCCTGATACGTTATGGCATCAGATATCAGCAGGATAAGGCCAACAACGCCAACTCCCTTTTCGGCGGGCTGGACACCGTGGAGATACCCCTGCCCGAACTCCCGAAAATTGAGCCGATGTCGCAGCTTGCCAAACTGAACAAGGAGAAGGAACTGATAGGGATATACCTCTCCTCACACCCTCTCGACCGGTACAGGATGGAGATACAGTTCGGGTGCAGCGTCCACATGGCCGACATAAAGGGGATGATTGAGAACGGAACGCCCGTCAGCTTCCACGTGGCCGGGATGATTATCGGAGTGAAAGAAGGACGGACGAAGATGGACAAGCCGTATGGAATAATGACCGTGGAAGACTACAGCGGGCAATATGAGTTCCCCCTCTTCGGAAAGGACTACATCGAATACGGCAAGTTCCTGAAAAAGGACCTGTTTGTCCGGATAAACGCCAGGATACAGGAACACGGGGCAGACTGGAAATATCCAAAGAAACAGGATAACGGAGCACCCAAAATAGAGTGCAAGCTCACAGGCATAGATCTGCTGGAAGATGTCAGGGACAGGATGATAGGCAAACTCACCGTCTTTCTGCAATTAGGACAGATAGACCAGATGCTGACCTCCGAACTGCTCTCGCTCTTCGAGGAAAACAAAGGCAATGTGGAACTGTGCATCGGAGTCCATGACCCAGAGGAGCGCGTCAATATGATGCTCCACTCCCACAAGATACGGATTGCCGTAGGCATGAAGCTGTTCGATGCCCTCGAAGAGCTGCAAAAGGCTGAAAAACTGACATATAAGGTTAACTGACCTACACCGCTGCGCCACGCTTAAACCCCAAACGGTCATTAGGCTTTGAACTGATTTCTGCGTTTATGGCGAGTAGATTTATACGCACTTTTCCGAAGGCATAGCGGGCTATGTCAAGGGAAATTGCGTATTAAGATACCGCCAGAAACCGGAAAGCAGCCAAAGAGTTTAGTAAAACGACACCTCTGCAAAACTCAAAACGTCCTATTGCATATCAAAAGGATACGTACTTAAAAACACTCTTTTTCGGAATGTTCTCCAAACGTTCTAATGACCGTTTGGGGTTAAAACGCCGTCTCCAACGATTTGGAGGCGGCTTTTTTTTCATGTTTCCCCTGCCACCCCGTACACCACGGATGCAACAAAAACCGTTCGTCCTTTAACTGCAAATTAAGGTTAAAAACACGTACTCTCGCCGAAGCCATCAGGGAGACCTCCCGAAGACTCTCCGCAACCTCTCCGTAACCACCGGCCTGCCATCGCAGAAAAAAACGCCCGCGCTTTGCCATGTCTCCGTTTTTCTCTAACTTTGCATACCGTATAAATCATGGATTGCTAACAAATAAAACTATAAAATCATGGCATTACACATCACAGATTCTAACTTCAAGGAGATTTTGGCTGCCAATGCGGTGGTACTTGTAGATTTCGGTGCTGCTTGGTGCGGCCCCTGCCGTTCCATGGCTCCTGTCATCGATGAGCTTGCAACAGCGTATGAAGGCAAGGCTGCCGTCGGCAAAGTGGACATTGAGGAAAGCCCTGAAATCACGGAAGAATACGGCATACGCAGCGTGCCGACCATCATCTTCTTCAAGAACGGCGAACTCGTCCCCGGCAAAAAGATTGTCGGAGCGACACAGAAACCCAAACTGACAGCCATACTCGACGAGCTTATCTGACCGTAGGGAATAACAGACTGTCACGAATGGCATAAAAAAAAGGTGGGAATTAATATCGATTCCCGCCTTTTTTATTGAAAACTCCTATGTATATCGACAACTTTTCGTACCTTTGCGCGGCTGTATGGGCAGCCGCATATCCTGCCCGTCGGCGGGACATTCATTAATAACCGACAAGACATATCGCCCATAAACATAATATGGACAAAATCAGGAACTTCTGTATCATAGCACATATTGACCACGGCAAAAGCACACTGGCCGACAGACTCCTTGAAGCCACAAAGACGCTTGAAGCGCGTGACTTGCAGGCTCAGGTGCTTGACGACATGGACTTGGAGCGCGAGCGCGGCATCACCATCAAGAGCCACGCCATACAGATGCAATACAACTACAACGGGACACAGTACACACTCAACCTCATCGACACCCCGGGGCACGTGGACTTTTCGTATGAAGTATCACGTTCGATAGCGGCGTGCGAAGGGGCTCTGCTCATAGTCGACGCCACTCAGGGCATTCAGGCCCAGACCATCTCCAACCTCTATATGGCTCTCGAGCACGACCTCGCCATCATCCCCGTGATGAACAAGATGGACATGGACAGCGCAATGCCTGATGAAGTAGAGGACCAGATAGTCGAACTCCTTGGCTGCAAGCGCGAGGAAATCATCCGTGCCAGCGGCAAGACAGGCTTGGGCGTAGAGGAGATATTGCAGGCCATAGTAGAACGTATCCCCGCGCCGAAAGGCGACCCCGGCGCGCCGCTGCAATGCCTCATATTCGACTCCGTGTTCAACTCCTTCCGGGGCATCATAGCCTACTTCAAAATCGTCAACGGCACTATACGCCCGAAAGATTTGGTAAAGTTCGTGGCGACAGGCAAAGAATACGAAGCCGACGAGATAGGCATACTCAAACTCGACATGGTTCCGCAGAAAGAGCTCTCCGCAGGCAATGTAGGCTACATCATCTCCGGTATAAAAACCTCGAAAGAGGTGAAGGTGGGCGACACCATAACCCATGTGAAACGCCCTTGCGCAGAAGCGATTGACGGCTTCGAGGAGGTGAAACCTATGGTGTTCGCGGGAGTCTACCCCATAGAGACAGAGGATTTCGAGGACTTGCGTTCATCGATAGAGAAACTACAGCTGAACGATGCCTCGCTCACATTCGAGCCCGAATCATCGGCCGCCCTCGGCTTCGGCTTCCGGTGCGGTTTCCTCGGGATGCTCCACATGGAAATCATACAGGAACGCCTCGACCGTGAGTTCAACATGAACGTCATCACCACAGTGCCGAACGTCTCATATAAGGTATTCACAAACAAGGGCGCGTGCCTCGAGGTACACAATCCCTCCGGACTGCCTGACATGACAGAGATAGACCACATCGAAGAGCCGTACATCCGCGCGTCGGTCATCACCAAGACCGACTACATAGGGCAGATTATGACCCTGTGCCTCGGCAAGCGCGGTGAACTTGTGAAGCAGGAATATGTCTCCGGCAACCGCGTGGAGCTGATATATGATATGCCATTGGGCGAGATTGTGTTCGACTTCTACGACAAGCTGAAAAGCATATCGAAAGGATATGCCTCGTTCGACTATCACATGAACGGCTTCCGCCCGTCGAAGCTCGTAAAGCTTGACATACTGCTCAACGGCGAGTCTGTCGATGCGCTCTCTTCGCTCATCCATTTCGACAACGCCTATACGCTCGGACGGCGCATGTGCGAGAAATTGCAGGAACTGATACCGCGCCAGCAGTTCGACATCGCCATACAGGCTGCCATCGGGTCTAAAATCATAGCAAGGGAAACGGTAAAAGCTGTTCGCAAGGACGTTACGGCGAAATGCTACGGCGGCGACATATCGCGGAAGCGCAAGCTGCTCGAAAAGCAGAAACGGGGTAAGAAGCGAATGAAGCAGATAGGCAATGTGGAAGTGCCGCAGAAGGCATTCCTCGCCGTTCTGAAATTAGACTGACAATAGTAGAGACACTCTATTTTATTATTCATTCTATAATTTGTAATTTATGGTATTATTAAATGCAAGTGGTGCGGTTTCCATACCGCTGTGGGCCTCGATCCCATTCGTCGTCATGCTGCTGACGATAGCCTTGGGGCCTCTGTTCTTCTCCCACTGGTGGGACAAGAA
>JADIMV010000017.1 GCA_017694515.1 Candidatus Aphodosoma intestinipullorum | reverse complement strand
CTCTCGTACTGTATATATTTCAGAAACGATTCTATCATAAGAATAAAACCTTTCCTTTGAAAAATCCATTTCCGTCCTGCGGTCTGCACTGCCGCAGATGACGTGGGGAGACAGGTTTACTCCTCCTCCAGACGCAGCTTCTGAACGTAAATCGCGTGCATCATCTTCTCGCGCTTTACGACAGACGGCTTGTCAAACTGCTGGCGGCGGCGCAACTCCTTAATGACACCGGTTTTCTCGAATTTACGTTTGAATTTCTTCAAGGCTCTCTCAATGTTTTCGCCTTCTTTTACAGGTACTACAATCATTGCTGTTTACTGTTTATAAGTTGTTTGTTAATCAATTACATATATAGAAACACCCGCGTGCGCACAACACACGGACAGGCTGCAAAGGTACTCCATTTTTCCCGTTCTGCAATAGCCCCGCATAAAAAATTTACATCCCAATATCTTCGTAGCCGCCTTTAACCGGCAATGAAATCACCTCCTTTATCGCTATACATCCTTGTCATCGATGCGCAGTCAGCACTCCCTCAACGGAATCTTCTCCACCCTGCGCTGATGGCGTCCGCCCTCGAAGTCGTTGGAAAAGAATGTCTTGAGGACTTCTATTGCCAGTTCAGGCTCTATGAAACGCGCCGGCAGCGCAAGTACATTAGCGTCGTTATGCTTGCGCGCAAGCTCCGCAAGTTCAGGTTTCCAGCATATAGCCGCACGGCAACCCTGATGCTTGTTTACGGTCATGGCTATGCCGTTCGCGCTTCCGCAGATGGCTACCCCATACTCGCACGCGCCTTTTTCCACAGCCTCGGCAAGCGGATGGGCATAGTCCGGATAGTCGCAACTCTCGGAGGAATGAGTGCCGAAATCATACACACTCGCACCCTCGCCCTCGAGATAACGCTTCACTATCTCCTTAAGCTCGTAGCCGGCATGGTCTGACGCTATACCTATCGACAGCAGGTTCAATGGTTTCATAGTCTGATACTGATGGTTTTAAGTATGTGTCCTATCTGAGATGGACAAGCGGTGCAAAGGTACGTAATTTATTCCACAGTATAAAACGGAAAATGAGATATGGCCGCGAGCGCGGCGGAAGGCCGTATAGTGGTCAAAACAGGCAGTGCAGAGATGCAGTGCGCAATATTGACGTTTTGCTGCACATTACGCAGGATAATAGCGTTTCGCTTGGGAGAGGATGGCTGCGGGATAGCTGAAAGCTAACTGCGTGGCAAGGAGAAGCATTGACAATCAAGGTGTTGGATGACAGCATTGGCATACACCGGGAGTGTGCATCGCGGCGGCAATATGTAAATTGGACACCGGAAGTGGATGCGGACATTGTATGCGAGGCATGGTTAATGGCGGAGGGCACGCAGTGTATGCGCCATGCCGTCCGACTGTGAAGCCGGGCGGTGACGGGTCACTGTTGCTCCCCGTCACCGTCGTTCTCAAAGGCAATCCACCCCTGCGCCCTTATCTGTATCTCGCGGCCGTCGCGTGTGACAAGCGCAGGCCCGTCGTCGGCAGGTACGATGTGGCCTATGATATGTATGTCTTCAAGGTCTTTCACACGGTCATGCATCGCCAGCGGCACTGTGAACAGCAGCTCATAGTCCTCCCCGCCGTTCAACGCCACGGTTGTCAGGTTCATATTGAACTCATCGGCCATCGTGGCCGTCACATAGTCTATCGGTATCTTGTCCTCATAGACGCGGCATCCCACTCCACTCGACTCGCAGATGTGCAGCAGTTCGGACGAGAGGCCGTCGCTCACATCGAGCATCGCCGTAGGCACTACCCCTTTCTCGGCGAGGAACTTGACGCTGTCTATACGCGCCTCCGGTTTCAGCTGCCGTTCGAGTATGTACTCTTTCCCTGCAAAATCTGGCTGGAAATCATCGCCTTTCACTCCGGCAAACACCCGTTTCTCCCGTTCGAGAAGCTGAAGCCCCATATACGCCGCACCGAGGTCGCCGGTGACGCAGATGAGGTCATTCACCTTCGCCCCGCTGCGCAGCACGGCCTTGCCTTTCTCGACAACCCCGAGACAGGTGATGCTGATGGTCAGCCCGGTGAGCGACGACGAGGTGTCGCCGCCCACGACATCGACGCCCGCCCTCCCGCAGGCGAGGTAGATGCCCGAATAGATTTCCTCTATCTGTTCCACAGAGAAGCGGCGCGACAGCCCTATCGTGACCAGCATCTGTGTCGGCCGGCCGTTCATGGCGCAGATATCGGATATATTGACCATCGCCGCCTTGTACCCCAAGTGTTTCAGCGGGGTATAGGTCAGGTCGAAATGCACGCCTTCGAGCAGTATGTCTGTCGTGGCCAATACCTGCTTGTCGCCGTAGTCCATTATGGCACAGTCATCGCCCACACCCTTCACGGTCGATGCGTTCTTGATGCTGATTTTGTCAGTCAATGCCTTTATCAGCTTAAACTCGCCTAATTCAGAAACTTGAGTCATATGATTTATTCCACTATTCGATTTTCAGAAATGCCACAGGTCGTATGAGAGCGTTATCGTGCCGCGCATTTGCAGCATCTTGTATTCCAGCACCTTGACATTGAAAATGTCTTTCAGCCCCACGCTCAGGCGCAGCCCTACCCGTATGCGCTTGAAGAAGGAGTTCTCGTAGCCGACGAGCAACCCGGCATCCCATTTCGACATATAGCGCGAGAAATCTTTCTGGTCAGCCGGTATCTGCGCCTCGGGTGTCACTATCATGTCCACCTCATTGGGGTCTGAACCGATGAACCCGTTGACAGGGTCGTTTGTAAAGCGGGAGCTGATGACCCATGCGCCATAACCGCCAAACAGGATGTTATGTCCCCCGCGCCCGTTGAACCTGTAACGCACATAGACCGGCACTTCCATGATGTCGAAAGCCATATCCATCGAGGCGCGGCCTGAGAAATACTGCACCATGTCTGCCCCGTCCGCGCCCATGCCGGGCAACGAGGCGCGCATATTCAGCACTATCGCATCGGCGGCCATCTCCACGTGCTTGTAGTTCACCTCCGCGCCGAGCGACCATCCTTTCGGCAATACTATGCCGTAGCGCACACCCACATTGGGCAACACTTTCGGTGTCGGCACGAACACATCAGGTATGTAACTGAAAGGCACAGGGATGGCACCGCCTATGTCAGTGCCTACCTGCACGGTGAGAATATTGCTCCAGGCCGGGGCGGCCTCCCCGTTTTTCGCAGGACTACGCCCATCCTGCACACCGCGCACCGTCTCAGGAGCGGCAATGGAATCATGCGCTCTCACTCCCCGCACCGTCATTGGCATGAGTAGCAGCATGAATATCACGTATATGGCGAGCCTATTCTTCATAATCCAGCGTAACATTATCTATCCACAATGTAGAGCCTACCCCGCCCTCGAACTTGTCGCCGTTCTTGCTCGACGAGAATACCACATGAAGGTGCGTGATGTCCAGTCCGGAAGAAGAGACCTGCCCTATCGGCACTGTCATGCGCTGCCATGCAGACTGAACCCCTATGTCTGCCGCGCCACGGTATAGCACTGTCACGCCCGGCTCTGTGCCGAAGCCGTGATACTCTATATCGCTCCCCTCATAATTAAGCAGTTCCACCACGACAGACCCCATGTCGCCGTCCACCTGCGTATATTTGTAGTCGAACGATATGGACTCGGGCCGTGCGGTGAACGGCACACCGAACCACGTCATCGATCGAGGATTGGATAAATCAATATTGGACATATCAAACTTTCCGAGGAAGAGCGAACCGGCGGCCGGTTTGCCCATAGCCGACGAGGTCAGTATCTTCGCGCAGAAGCCGCTGCCGTGTGCGTCCTTCATGGTCGTGTTCACTATGTTGTTCGCCGTGGCCCATACCTCCGGCGTGGTGTTGCTGCTCCACGCCTCAAAGTCGGAATTGCCTATCTGCGGCTCAAACCGCGCCGTCAGCCGCCACTCGTTGCGCACCGAGCCGTCCTCCGACACGACATAAAACGTGTGTTCGCTCTCTATGCTCCCGAAGCTGAACGCCGCACCCGAACGGATGCCGTCAAGCACAGCCCCGGGACTCACCTCTATGCGCGGCACGAACGCGAACACTCCGCTGCCAGCCGATGAAAGCACTACCGCCACCTCACGCCACGCCGTATCGATTCGCACCTCGTCCACTGTATAGCCGCTCGACGGCTCTGTGACCCTGAACGAGAGCAGCTCCGCCTGCGAATGCCTGCCCGCCGAAAGGTCTGACAGCCTTATGGTGTAATCTGCCGTCACACCGCCGTTGCCTGACTGCACAGTGAAACCGTACCTGTCCTCCAGCGTATTGAACGTCAATGGACTGCCGACTGTAAAATCCGCTTCAGTGACCGTCGCCCCGTAGCTCAGTGCCATGTCGAGTGCCACGGTCAGCGGCATATACTCCGCCCAGTCGACTATCTGTATCTCTATGATGCCGGAGTCCTCCTTTATCTCCGCATATTCTGCCAGCTCCATGCGGTCATCTTTCGACGTGTAGTTCACAGGCCGCACCGACAGCACCCGCGCCATGCTCTCCTCTCCCACATCGGTCGTGCAGCCTATCGTCCACGTCCTCTCGCTGCCGTCCTCTGCCTTGACAGTCACCTGTCTGGTATCGTTTATGTCGGCGAAGGTGATGCTCATCTCCTCCCCTCCGGCCACTTCCGCACCCTCCACGGGCATCACCCTCAGCTTCACGCTGAGCGGGAAAAGCCCCTCGCCGCGCAATATCGGCAGCAGCACCCACGCCTCCGCGCTGTCCACCAACACATTATGATAGTCTATCACCACTCCCGAAGGCGACGATTGCAGAAGGGCTACGCTGTCCACGTCCGCCCTGTCGCTCAGCCACTCCGTGACATACGCCGTCCACCTCTTGCACGTCATCCTCACCCTGTCGAACAGGTAGAACACCAGCGTGTCCGCCGCCTCAGCCTGCGTATATTCGCTGCCCGGCTCATAGCCTACCCACTCCACATAGTCAGGCGTTTCGCTCTCCAATGTCATATCCACAGCCGCAGCCCATTCCACCCCTTCGGGCAATATTCCGCGCACAAAGTTCTCTTCGTCGTCCACGTCCGTCCGCGCTAATGCGGCCGAAGCCGTCAGCCTTGTCTTCGACTGTTGCAGCGACACGTCGCGCCACACGCTCCACCCCACCTCCGTATTGTCCGTAATCGCCGTGCCGGGCGTGAGCATCACCGTCCACTTCTTTTCAAGGCCGTCCGCCGCCACCACGGTCATACCGTGTGCCGTCTGGTAATCTGCGAACACCATCTCCGAGCCGTTCTCATACCCCTCCATGCGTGCCGAATCGGCAAGCATACACTCCAGCGCAAGCGTCAGAGGAAACTCCGCCTCCGGCGCGAATATCATCACAGCCGAACTCTCAGTCATTATGACCGCCTCCCGGCTGACCATCCTCGCCTCCGTACTGACATTCACCTTCAGCAGATTGGCATCTGACGAACGCTCCGTGACGTGTAGCTTCACATTCCACTCCCTCGTGGCCCCGTTCGCCGCCATCACATGGAAACACACCGCCGCGTCCTCATCCTCGAACCTCACCGAGTCCAGCGGCTCTACCACCCGCGCCCCTTCGGCCACACAGACAGCCACATCGGCTGAGATGGGAAACCTGTGCCGCCCGTAATCCAGCCTCAGCCACACGACAGACGAATCGTTGTCTATCCGCTCCGCCTCCATCACCACATCCTCCGTCAGAATCCTCTCCACATCGAACTGATACACGGAGTTATCCCCCGACAGGTCATTGATGGACTGACACCCCGCCACAGCCGTCATCACAACCATGACAGCCGCCACGCGGACAATATAATACACTATTTTCCCGAACATAATCCTAATGCACGCGGCGGTAACACCACCGCGCCGTTTGTCTATGCGAAGATACAACTTTTTATCGACCCGACCACACACCATGCGCACAACTTGCCTCTTCTCGTTTTGATTTTGCCCGCCGTGCCCTGCCCCACCTGTCAGCCCAGCCCCTGCCTCCCCCCTCGTGTCCCCGCATCTTGCCGCATCTTGCTCAGCCCCCGCCGCACCTCGCCCCGCAATTTAGACTATACCCTTTTCCCTGCTCTGCACCTGGCAGTTCCACACTATAAATTAAGGTTAAAAATACGTACTCTCGCCGAAGCCTCTCCGAAGCTCACCCGAAGCCTCTCCCCATACACAGGCCGAAACACAAGGCTAAGTTTTCATGCTGCATCTCATCCCAATAAGCGCAATCTATCATGTCATAGACCACGCCTATCAAGTTTGTTGTCCAAAAGTAATTGCCAATCGGGAAATGTTGCCTACCTTTGCGGTATAACATAATGCCGCTACACGCTTCCTCCACACAGGCGGGAAAATGCGGCGCATAGAATTAAGGTCAAGACTATTCACTAACATCTAAATTATAAAGGTCATGAAGAGCATTAAAGGCACACAGACAGAGAAGAACCTCCTCACATCGTTCGCAGGAGAGAGTCAGGCGCGTATGCGCTACACATATTTCGCAAGCCAGGCCAAGAAGGACGGCTACGAGCAGATTTCGGCCATTTTCACCGAGACTGCCGATCAGGAGAAGGAGCACGCCAAGCGTATGTTCAAGTTCCTTGAGGGCGGCATGGTTGAAATCACCGCATCATATCCCGCCGGCGTGATTGGCACAACACTGGAGAACCTCCGCGCCGCCGCTGCCGGAGAGCATGAGGAGTGGTCTCTCGACTACCCGAAGTTCGCCGACATAGCCGAGCAGGAAGGCTTTCCCGCCATTGCGGCCATGTACCGCAACATCGCCGTTGCCGAGAAAGGCCACGAGGAACGCTATCTGACCCTGCTCCGCAACATCGAGGAGGGCAAGGTCTTCGCACGCGATGAGGAAAAGGTATGGCAGTGCCGCAACTGCGGATACATCTTCGTAGGCAAAGAGGCGCCTCAGGCATGCCCGGCTTGCCTCCACCCGCAGGCATACTTCGAGCTCAAGAAAGAGAATATGTAATTCCCGGCACAACGGAACAGAAAAACGGGCTTGGCATCAACAACTGCCAAGCCCGTTTTTCATATCTAACGCTACTATAATACCAACTTTGCCCCCTCACCTCGCGTCAGTCAATGTCAGGCTGTATATGTCGAGAGCCGACTTCGCCTCCTGAATGACGGGTATGGTATCCCCTGCCGCATTGGCGTGCATGAACACACCCCTCACCTGATGCGTATGCCCGCCGAGTATCACGTCGATACCCTCCGTAGCCGCCACTACATCCACGTCTGCCACATTGCCTGTCTTGCTATCGTCCTCATAGCCGAGGTGCGACAGCAGTATGACGGCGTCACACCGCTCTTTCTCCCGCAGCGTCCGCACGCACTTTCTTGCCGCTTCTATAGGGTCAATGTATTTTATATCTCCGAAGCAGTTCTGCAATATCAGCCCCTCCGGATTGACCCCGAGGCCGAACACCCCCACTCGCCATCCGCCTCTCTCTATCACTGTGTACGGCTTCACAAGCCCCTCGAGCGGAGTCCCCGTCACATCGTAATTGGCGCACACCACTGGGAAATCCATCTCACCGATGCGTGCCGCGAGCGTGTCCAGCCCGTTGTCGAACTCATGGTTGCCCAATGTCATCGCGTCATACCCCATCAGGTTGTACGCCTCCACCTCCACTCTTCCCTTGAACTCGTTGAAATACGGCGTACCTTGGAAAATGTCGCCTGCATCGAGCAGCAGCGTGTTGGGGTTCTCCTCCCGCAGACTGTCTATCAACCACATACGCGCCTCGAATCCCCCCTTGCCGTGCAGCGGCATCACTTGGCTGTGGCTGTCGTTCGTCACTATTATCTGTAGCGGCTTCCGTTCTTGGCAGCAACCCGCCATGAAAACAGCCGCCATCAGCGCGACAATCACATATCCCGTCTTCTCAATGTACCTCATAGACATCATGCGTCAATTCTGATTCGACACTCTTCCCCTCCGCCGTGCGGCGGCACACATATTCTATCGCCACATCGCGCAGGAACAGCCCCAGCGGCTCACTCGCGGTATATCGCGCCAGCGGTTCGAGATAGTCGTTACCGAACGAGAGATAGTCGTTCGTGACCACGCGGTACGTCCGTGCCGTGTCCACCGCCATGCCGCCCACGCGCACATCCACTGCACGCCCGTCCCTCATCCCGAAGCTGATGCCGTACGTCGCCTCGCCGCCCTTGGCGGCTATCGCGTCGGCCAGCGCAAGTATGTCGCTCCCTTTGTAATCGAGCACTACAAGCGCGTTGTCGAACGGCAGTATCTCGAATATGTCACCCACGGTGATATCCCCCGCATAGAGCGTGCGGCGTATCCCGCCTACATTGGTAATGGCCATATCCACACCTTCGGTACGCCCCGCCGCCTCTTCGTACAGCATCTTGGCTATCAGGTTGCCGAGCAGGCTCTCCGGCTGCGCCACCTCCATATCCTCCGCGCAACGGCCTATGACACGCCCCATCTTCTCGTCGAGCCGCGTTTTATACGGGACTATCAGTGCTGTCATCTCCGCATCGCGGTGCGCACTGTCCGCCACCACCGGCGTAAGCCGTATATCGCGGACAGTCACCTTCCCGCCGCCACGGCAGCATCCTCCGGCTATGAACGCCGCAAGCAATATCACTGCAAGCCCTGCTTTCCTCATCTCCGCTCTCACCCCTCACTCCTGTTTATGCTCTATCTGATAGCCGAAATTCCGCAGTTTCCTCTCCCTGTTGCGCCAGTCCTTCTCCACCTTCACATACAGTTGCAGGAACACCTTCTTGCCGAAAAACGCCTCGATGTCTTTCCTCGCCTCGATGCCCACCTTGCGCAGTGCCGCGCCCTGACGGCCTATGAGTATCCCCTTCTGCGAATCCCGCTCACAATATATCACCGCGCTGATGCGTATCAGCTTCTCGTCCTCCTTGAACTCCTCCACGGCCACCTCCACCGCGTACGGTATCTCCTTGTCATAGTTGAGCAGTATCTTCTCCCTTATTATCTCATTGACAAAGAACCTCTCCGGCCGGTCCGTGAGCGCATCCTTGTCAAAGAACGGCGGGCTCTCCGGCAGCAGCTCCCTGATGCGCTTGAACAGCGGCTCTATGTTGAACTTCTCCCGCGCCGACAGCGGGAATATCTCCGCGTGCGGCAGCTCCTTGTGCCAGAACTCCACCATCTCCTCCAACCTCGGCTGGTCTATCAGGTCAATCTTGTTGATTATCAGAATGATTTTCGTCGTCCCGTCCATCCTCTTCACCTTGTCGAGGAAAAACGCGTTCTTCTCCGGCGAGTCCACCACGTCCGTGACATACAGCAGCACATCCGCGTCCGTCAGTGCCGACTGCGAAAAGCCGAGCATCGACTCCTGAAGCTTATAATTAGGTTTCAGCACACCCGGCGTATCGGAATAGACTATCTGGAAATCCTCCCCGTTCACTATCCCCATAATCCTGTGGCGCGTCGTCTGCGCCTTCGATGTGATGATTGAGATACGTTCGCCCACAAGGGCGTTCATCAGTGTAGACTTACCCACATTCGGGTTTCCTACGATGTTTACAAATCCTGCTCTGTGCATAGTTTAAGAAATATGATCCGCCGTTTCCTGATGCGCCGCGTCCGTCCGCGTCCGCCACACGGTTTCAAGAAACAAAGATAGTGAAAATCGAGTGCAGAGACAAACGAGAACTCATTCTCTGTTTGGCTATGCCGAGACCCAGCTATCTTCGCGAAGCAAAGATAGCGAAAGTATATGCAAAAGTAAGTAACACCTTACTCTCAACGTTACACTGTCCTCCGCCATTACGGATGTGACCCATATTTACAGCGAAGACGGCGTTAAGAAAGTCCGTGTGTCTGAAGCCCGTAGCGCAGCGGAGGGCAAGTTGAGGACTTTTAGCCGGCAAGCGTCGTAAATATGAGGGAACGAAGTCTGGCGGCGGCTCTCTTTGATTACTTTCTCCAGCTGTTGGGAGAAAGTAATTCGGGGTGCGGGGCTGACAGCCCCGATATTTCTTATCAATACAAAAATATAAGAGCAATGGTAACAAACTTGTTTGACTAACATTGCCGAACCGCATCCTGTCTTGCGTGTGTCAGCACGCAAAGATAGCGAAATCCGCTCACATACACAACCACATCCCTTTTGCCCCTTCACCCCATACTCCACAGTTATAATAAGTCAAAAACACGTACTCTCAACCAGACTCCCGGCCACCTTCGCCTTGGCAAACACGTACCCTCGCCTTATCCGCAACGCAGGCACAGCCCATATTCCGCCCCCGAACAGCACATCTCCTCATTGCTCGCTACCTTAATCAAAGTTAAAAACACGTACTCTCGCCGAAGCGCCTCCGAAGCCCTCCCGAAGCCCCTCGGGACACATCAAGCCACCGCACACGCACTCTTACCCTTCATTTTGCCCCATGGAAAATTTCATACATCCGGAAAATAAGCGTACTTTTGTCGTAAATGTGCGTCTGTGCAGTCATACGCCAGGGAAAACATCCCCTCCCCCACTCATCACAGACGCACGCGCACCCCAAAACAGTACATAACGACGCAACAACATATAAGACAATATGCTTGAAAACAAATATTTCACAGTGACCGCCAGCCACATCACTGACACTCACGGCGAGTTCGATGTGCGGCTTGAAAAAGGGCATCCGGTCTACGCAGGCCATTTCCCGGGCAATCCAGTATCGCCCGGAGTCTGCAATCTGCAAATGGTAAAGGAGTGTGCGGAAAAGGTAGCCGGACACGCGCTCACTTTCCGCCGCGTGGCGCAATACCGTCTCATGGAGGTAGTCTCCCCGTGGAAAGAGCCTGACCTGCACATCTCTCTTGATGTCGCCGAAACGGACGGACAATACAAGCTGACCGCCAAGATGACCGCCGCCGGCGCGGAAGTCATATCCGTTAAGGGAGAACTCATAGCAAACAATAACTGATTACAAGAGAATAACTATGCGGCTATATGAATATTTCAAGGCGCACCGTGGCGTGCTGTATGTGGTGATATGCGTGGCAGCGGCTCTCTCTGTCTGGGGTGCGTCGCAGATTGAATTTGAGGAAGACGTATCCCAACTGTTCGCCTCGACCGACGGGCAGCAGGATATCGAACTGGCGTTCTCCGACCTTAAAGTGAAGGACAAGGTGTTCATCCTCATGACGGCGCGTGATGGTGCTGAGGCCGACAGCCGCACTCTCTCCGAGGCGTGCGACAGCTTCGTTTCCGCAGTCATGGCGGCCGACTCCGCCGACGGCGACATTGACAACATACTCGCCACGATGGACATGACGGAACTCCTCCCCGCTCTCGAATATGCGAAATCCGCTTTCCCGACGCTGCTCGACAGCGCGGCTATATGCCGTATTGACTCCCTGATTACGCCGCAGCGTCTGACTGCCGCGATGGACAACAATGTGGAGCTCCTGCTTGGCGGCGACCCCGTGATGTTCGAGGTTGTGCGCACTGACCCCTTCGACCTCAGGAGCGGACTCTCCGGCGGCAAGGTCATGACGGACATTATGCCTTACAAGGTGATGGACGGCCACCTCTTCTCGAAGGACAGTACCACCCTGATTGCGCTCTGCGAACCCGCTTTCCCGTCGCTTGACTCAAAGGCCGGAACGCGCTTCTGCCGCAAGATGGACATTGCAAAGCAGGCAGTCGAGGCTGAATACCCCTCCGTGGAGATTCTCTACCACGGCGCACCCGTGCAGAGCGTGAACAACTCGAGCCGCATCAAGAGCGACCTCGTGATGACACTCGGCATATCCCTGCTACTGATATGCGGCATAATAGCCTTCTGTTTCCGCAACTGGAAGAGCCTTATACTCTTGGTCATGCCGGTTCTGTTCGGCGTTGTGGCCGCCCTTGCCGCACTATACCTCATACAGGGGAAAATATCGCTCATGGCTCTTGGCATAGGGGCGATAGTGATGGGCGTGGCCATGAGCTACAGCCTCCACATCCTGTGTCATTATAAATATGTGAACGATGCCGAACGTGTCCTGCGCGATGAGAAGAAGCCCGTTTTCCTCGCCGGCCTGACCACGATAGGCGCGTTTCTCGGCCTGCTGTTCGCCGGGTCGCCCCTGCTGAGGGACTTCGGGCTGTTCGCCTCGTTGGCCGTGGTAGGCACAGTGCTGGCGTGCCTCGTCTTTTTGCCCCACTTCCTGCGGTTTGAAAACGACAGGAGGCGGTTCTCTCTGCTTGAACGGGTGAACGACATCAGGTATGACCGTAAGAACTGGCTGATTATAACCATAATATGTATCTCCATAGGCTGCATAGCAGTATCCGGATGGGTCACTTTCGACTCTGACATGACACACATCGGATACAAGAGCGATGAGCTGATACGCTCGCAGGAACTGCTGAAAGAGAAGACCTCCGGCGGGCTGCACACGCAGTACTACGCCGTCCATGCCCGCTCGCTCGACTCCGCTCTGGTGCTGAACCGCCGCATGGACAACGTATGCCGCTCCCTCAAGGAGGCCGGGCTGATAGCAGGCTATTCTGGCAGCAGTGCGCTTCTTGTCGACTCCGCCACTCAGGCGGCACGCCTGCACGTGTGGCGCGATCATTTCACCCCCGCACGCATCGCCCAGATAGAGCGTATGCTCTCTGAAGAATGCCGCAGGCGCGGCTTCGAGGCTGAGCTTTTCAGCCCCTTCGTCTCGCTCCTCTCCGGTGACTACACACCATCGTCGCTCTACGAGGCTGGTGTTATCCCCGCCCCGCTCATGAATAACCTCATAGAGAAGTGCGGCGATGAATACATGATTTTTACCCCCGTGACATTGGACAAGGAGAATCTGAGGAATGTCAACGACATAATGGCACGTCACGACAGGACTGTTGTCCTCGACCCGTTCTATTACACAGGCAACATCGTGGAGGCCATGCACGAGGACTTCAATGTGATATTGGCCTTCTCCTCGCTCTTTGTACTGCTGGTGCTCTTCTGCGCCTTCAGGAACATATTCCTCGCCCTGATAGCGTTCATCCCGATGAGCGTCAGCTGGTACGTGGTTCTCGGCATAATGGGCGTCTTCGGCATACAGTTCAACCTGATAAACATAATCATCTCGACGTTCATATTCGGCATAGGCGTGGACTACAGCATCTTTGTCATGGAGGGGCTTCTCGCCGAAGGTCGTAACGATGGGGGCGACTGGCTGCTGCCAATACACAAGACGGCAATAACGCTA
Source organism: Candidatus Aphodosoma intestinipullorum (assembly GCA_017694515.1). Classification (GTDB taxonomy): domain Bacteria; phylum Bacteroidota; class Bacteroidia; order Bacteroidales; family Paludibacteraceae; genus Aphodosoma; species Aphodosoma intestinipullorum. The sequence goes on along the minus strand of JADIMV010000017.1, from coordinate 426 downwards.
TCGGCCATAATGCTGGTCATCTGCATGGTGTCGCTCCTCTTCGCCCGTCACCCCGCAATATCATCCATCGGGCTGACTTCGCTCATAGGCATGGTCTCTACCATCGTGCTGACCTACTGCATCGAGCCGTTCGTCTTCCGAATCTTCTGCCAGACACGCATCGGCGCAAGCATAGTGAAAAAAGCCAAAGAGAAAAGACTGTGATGCGCTACGATGTTGTGATAGTCGGCGCGGGTCTCGGCGGACTCGAATGCGCTTACATACTGGCTAAGAAAGGGTTGAACGTATGTGTCTTGGAAAAGGAGGCGCAGGTAGGCGGCTGTCTTCAGATGTTCCGCCGGCGCGGATATGCCTTCGACACCGGGTTTCACTACGTCGGCGGGCTGGGCGACGGTGAGCCGCTCAACCGCATATTCTCATACTTCG
>JADIMV010000097.1 GCA_017694515.1 Candidatus Aphodosoma intestinipullorum | reverse complement strand
CATCGTCGTCTTGCCGCTCCCGCTTGCGCCCACTATTGCCGTCACCCGTCCCGCCGGCACTCTCAGGCTCACCCCGTCGAGCACCCTGTCCGAATGCGGCCCGTCATACTGGAACACCACGTCGCGGAACTCTATGTCGCCCTCCTCGGGTATGTCGCGTATCATGCCCTCGCCGCCGTCAGGCTCTTCGTCGTCCTTCTCGTGTATCTCGCTCATGCGCTCCAGCGAAATCTTCGCGTCCTGCGTCGCCTGAACGAACTGTATGAACTGTGACAGTGGCGCGTTCAGCTGCCCGATGATATATTGCAGTGCCATCATCATACCCAGCGTCAACTCACCGCTGATGACAGATGATGCCGCCAAGAATGAGATAATTACATTCTTCGTCTGGTCTATGAACACACCGCCCACCTCCTGCGTCTGCCCCAACGTCAGGCTCTTCACCGACACCCGGAACAGCCGCGCCTGTATCCGCTCCCACTCCCACCGCTTCTGCTTCTCGCACGAGTTCAGCTTGATGTCCTGCATTCCGTTTATCAGCTGCACTATGTTGCTCTGGTTCGATGCCGCCTCTTGGAAACGCATATAGTCCAGCTTCCTCCTCCGCTTCATGAACAGCAGTATCCACAGCGCATAGAGCGCACTCCCCGTGAGGAACACGCCTAATATCACCGCATTGTAGCCCGCCATGATGACCGCGTATATCACGAACGACACCACCGCCATGCCCATGCTCAGCAGCGACCCCGTCAGGAAGTTCTGTATCCTCGAGTAGTCGCCTATCCGCTGCATGATGTCGCCCACCATCTTAGAGTCGAAAAACGCTATCGGCAGCCTCATCAGCTTCCCGAGGAAATCCGAAATAAGCGAGATGCTCACCCGCGTCGTCATGTGCAGCATCAGCCACGACCGTATCAGCCCGTTCGCCGTCTGCCCTACCGTCAGTGCCACCTGCGCCGCCAGCATCATCACCACAAACGACAAGTCGCTCATCCCGATACCCTTGTCCACCACGCTCTGCGTCACGAACGGCAGTATCAGGCTTATCACGCTCGCCGTCAGCATCGCCACAGCCAGCTGCGCTATATAGCTCCCGTATGGCCGTAGATAGCCAGCCACCTGCCGGAACGACAGCCGCTTCTCTTTCTCTCCCTCCTCCTTGTAGAACTCCGGCGTAGGCTCTGCCAGCAGGGCAATTCCGCACGTCGGCGCACCATCCGTCTCCCCCTTCTCATGGCTCTGCCGCCACCCCTTCAGAAACTGCTCCTCGCCGTACTCCAGCAGCCCCGCCGCCGGGTCCGACACGCTCACCCTCCATTCCCCCCTACGCTTCCTTATCCTGTACACCACGATGAAATGGTTCTGCCGCCAGTGCGCAATGCACGGCAGCGGAGCCTCGTCCCGCAGCTGCTCCCACGTCAGCCTCACGCCCGCCGTCCTCAGCCCTATGCTCTCCGCCGCGTCGCTGATGCCAAGGAGCGACACCCCCGCGTGCGTCGTGTGGCAACGCTCCCTCAGCGTCCGCGCACTCCACCGCCGCCCGTAGTGTTCCGCCACGATGCGCAGGCACGTCGGCCCGCAGTCCATCGCGTCAAGCTGCTGATATGTAGGAAACCCTCTCTTCATTCTCCTCCGCTCTTGGAAACTGTTCCGGCTTTGCCGTCCGCAATGGATTTCGGCGGGCAGCGGTACGTACTGTCTTTCTCCCCGCCTAAGTCTCATCCCGTACCCCGCCGCATACATCCCCGCCGACACACGGCGCAGACCCGACTCCGGCAGACGCACTTACAGCCTCAGTCTCTCCTTGTGAATATTCTTATCCTCCACGAATGTACACACTTTTCGCCGTTCCGGCAAACTTTCCCATATCTTTTTCCGGAACTGCACTCATCCGTATATCCAAATAACGTTAAAAACACGTACTCTCGCCATAACCGCAGGCCAGCCTCTCCCTACCCTCCAGCCAAGTCGAGAGTACGTGTTTCGTCACGGCAGGCCACTCGCCCACCGGCGCATTTTTCCCAAGCCCCGCACTCTTATCCTAATCTCACCCGCACGCACGCCTCACCTGTTGTCCATTCCCTTCTTCCTCATGCGTATATGCCTCTTTATGAACTCCTCGATATGTCCCTTATAATGCGAGCAGCACACATTCCTTCCTTCCTCGAACTCGTTCTCTATCCTTTGTATAGGACAACCTCCGCAGCACAGCGGCATATAACGGCACTCCCTGCACACCGCGTCCTCAAACGGGTCTGCCCCGTACAGCTGACGGTTAAGCACCCGCCCGTTAATATCCTTGATGACTCCATCGGCATCCAGCCGCCCGACCGCATAATCCTTGTTCCCTATAACCTCCCAGCACTTGTACGCATAACCCTCGGCATCAAACGCTATCGCCATGTCGTTCCTTATGGCGCACTCATAGAAAAACCTCTTGGGATAGCGCACAAACGGCGAGTGTATGCCCATATCGGCCAGCCCGAGGATGAAGCGCGACCTCTCCCCATGGTTGAACAGCGTCCTGCGGTCTATCTCCCCGCCAGCCGTACCCCTGTCCATCACGAACGCCGGGGCGGGCGCTATCATTGGCTTGCCCTTGAACCTCTCAGTCAGCATCCTGTACAGCGGTATATACTCCCTTTCGTTCTCATGTGTCAGGTTCACCCTTATCACTATGTTCACGCCCGGCGCAAGCCTGTTGTACAGCTCTATGTTGTCAAGCACCCTGCCGAACACATCCTCCCCGTTCCCGAGGTTCTTGACCCTGTTGTGTGTCTCCCGCATACCGTCAAGGGTGATCTGCACCGACTTGACCTGCGCCTTTTCCAGTATCCTGACCGCCTCCTCGTCTATGTGGTAGCCCGTCGTGATGATATTCGACGTGAACTTTATGTCGCCGAGACTCGGGGCGAGCCTGTCGTAGAACATCTCTATCTCCCGCACCGCCATCAGCGGTTCGCCCCCGAACCACGTCAGGTGCAGTGTCTTCAGCTCTCGGCACGACATCACATACTTCACTATCGCCTCCATGGTCTCCTCCGTCATGTGCGCCTTCGCCTTATACTTCTCGAAGCAGTAGTGGCAGCGGAAGCAGCAGTCCATCGTCGGCGCAAGTGTCAGGTGCATGCTTGTCCTCTGCCCCCTCATTCTCATTATCGTAGCCTTGAACTTCAGGAAGTCGTCCTTGTCGCTCTCAGTTATCATCGTGCGCCGCGACAGAGCGTCGTACAGCTCCGGGTCATAGTCCCCAGCCGTCACGTCGTGCCGTCCCTCTTGCGCCGCCATCAGCAGCGCGAAGCTGTTGCCGTCGACCTCCATCAGCGCGTTCGACAGCGTGTTGTAAAGGTAGAACTCTGCCTCCGGCATCAGTTCCACAAAAAACGTGTATTTCGATACTTTCATGATATATAAACGGTTAGGTTAATTTTCCGTACTCTTCATCTCAGTGTTTCAGCGGGTAATACACCTCGTAGTCCTCTTCTATGCCGTTCACGAACCTGTCCTGTATGCGCCTGTCCAGCTTGAAGGCCAGTGTGTCGCACTTCTCGTACCACTCCGCAGGCACCGCGAACTCGAATGTGCGGCTATCTGTCCATATGCATTTGGCCATCCGTCCCGGCTTGGCGTTACAACCCTTTGGACTGTTACGCTCAGACGATTTTAATCCATGACAATGCGTCCCCATCTCCTCTGAGAACCTGAAGCGTATCCTGATTGTGTCCTGCGCCGCGAGGTCTATCTCCGTCCCAGGGACAGGGAACACGTCCACCACATACGGCCTGCGGTTCTCATGCTCCCACATCACCCTCTCGAAGTTCTCCGCCGTATAGTTGAAGTAGGCCGCCAGCTGCGGCACAAAGTCTTGGAAATGCCTGTACCTGTCCCTGTTCTCCATATAATTGTCAAGGAAACGAAACGTCCTCTCCTGCCAGATGAACCCTTGACTGTCATCCATCATTACTGCACCGTACTCACCCAGTGGATTGTTATCACGCACATACAGAAGCGTCGCCACCCTCGTAAGCCACTCGCTCCAAAGACCTGCCGAAGAATAGCCGTTTTTCGTCAGCGTCTCTCCCATATATGAGAATATCGTGTCTGCCGCCGCACGCGTTTCGTCCATATATTCTCTGCACTCATCCTCGACCAGCATATGTGTCAGCTCATGAGCCACTGTCCTCACCCCCATATGCGGAAAAACTACGCCTCCATCATTTTGCATCGAATAGAACATGCCCATCACTATCGTACCGTTACCCAAGGAATAATTGCTTCCTCCGTTATTGACACATAAATACGCTTTCATCCCATCCAAAGGTTTTCCTCCGTATGTATCTTCAAACCACTTGGCGTTAAGATATGTGTCCACCGCGGTGTTGAACTGCCGCTCTGCATCGCGGTACAGTTCTTCATTCCGTTCATAAAATTTGTGGAAACCACTTTTGCGGTAAAAGTCATCGAGCAGGGAAACATATTTACGGTGCATATCCTCTGTCCAGTAATAGTCCTCCTCCACAAGGGCTTGGCACATCTCCCTGGTAGTACGCACATGTCCGTCCTCTATATACATATGCAGGGCTGACAATGGCACTCGTGTAAATCCTATCGCCCTCTCCTCCCTCATCTTGCGAATATAATCCATCAGCGGGTGATCCATATATGCCGCAAACGTACTGTCTATGTCAGCAGCATAGTCCTTAACTGCGCATATGCAGTACTCCTCAGCCCCGGCCAACCGGAACACTATGCTCGTCAGCTCTATACGCTCATCTACCACCCCGTGCAACAGGTTATTTTTCCCTACATCCGCCGCCTGACATACACTTACTGACAGCACAGACAACACCGCTATTAATAATATGTATCTCATGATTTCTGACTTAAGATTTGACAAACCCCGCAGGCGCACGTTGCACCTGCGGGAAAACAAATTAATAAATTCAGCATTTAAAGTCCTTTGATAGGAGGAGGTAGAATCTCAAAATAATATTCACTGCCAGCTCCACATACCCAAAAATCATCCGGACCGAGATCACCACAGTTAAGCACATAGTTGTTTGTGCATCCTGTTGATGAGTATGTCGGTTCAGGAGAACACATCCAGTAGCCCTTACCTGTCGGTCCACACTCCATTACCAATGATGTACCATCTGCGCACGAACCGCCGCTTATCTGGCTCATCTCTCCGTTCTCGAGGAAACGTGACTCCTCAACGATACGGAACTTCTCATTCGGTTTCATAGTTAAAGTTTTTTATAGATTACATTTTTGTCCCTTCCCCTTTTTGCTTCCGACAGAAGATCCGTAGGGACATTGCTGAAAAACTGCCGCGTCCGCACGCGCATCCCGCACCGCCCGGACATAAAACCAAATCCGTCTCCTTTCCTTATACTGCCTCCTCTTTTAAAAATTGTTTTTATACAAATTATCCAATCTACTGCAAGGGACATAATCCTCTCCTGTCAGCGTTACAAAAACTTAAAAACACGTACTCTCAACCGATCTGCACCCAAGCCTCAAGCCACTCTCCCGCCTATAATCACTCCTTTCCTCGATTACTCCACATGGAAATCTCCTCTCCACGACCGCTCCTCGCTCTCAACAATAATCAGCGTGTAGAAACCCGACGGCCAGCCCGACGCATCTATATCCGTCTACACCCCCGCTGTACAGTCCACGCACTCCCTGTACACCATGCCCGACAGCCGGTTGACAACAGTCACCCACACCCGCGCATCGCCGCCGTCGCACCCTATCCTAAGCGTCCCGTCCTCATAGTCCGCAACCATAGTACCATTGTGACCGTCTAAGGACAACGCACTTATGCCCAATATAACGGAGGTGTCATAAGGCCGCGGATTCTCCGGATTCCACCCTCCACCTCCCGGCTTCAACACAATATTACCGTACATCTGCGCCGCTGCCGCCTGCGCCATAAAAAGAAAAACCGCACACGTAAAAATAATCTTGCTCTTCATAGTGTTTTATACTGTTTAAATGTTACTGTTCAGTTTTCCGCCTCCGTCCGATAGAATCTCCCGTGGACACCAGCGTCACTGGCAAAGTTATCCGCACCGTTTTCCGTCTCCAAATTATTACAGGAAAAAATGCAGTGGACTTTTACTCTGCTTCTCCACCCTCAAAAAGTCCACTGTGCCGTCTTTGAACATCAGTCGCTTAGCAAATAAAAGTCCACTTTTTAGCCTGCTTCTGCACACCCCCGAAAAATGGACTCGCTTTTTTCCGCCTGCTCAGCCCCAACAAGCGCAGGATATTTTAACACTTAATTACCCACCCGACTGGCGTTTCTACATCTCTAATTGCCATATATTTTTCCTAACTTTGCACCTGAATGCACAAGACATGGTGCATCTCGCTGAAGATATCTAACACTATGAATACATTACATTATAAGACAACATACGCCTTACTGCCGTTAATCCTGATACTCACCGTCCTGATTACGCCGTCGTGCGGACGTAACCGTGCCTACGAAGCACGGGTAAAGGAGCTGCTCCTCAGCGCAGAGCGCGACAATTTTCTGGCCGATGTCCATGGCGGCGACTCTATCTTCCAGTCGTTTGACACCATCGGCCCCCATACGACCAACGCACATACAACCTCAGGCTTCTGCTGCGCAACAGGCTCATCCCGCTCCACGACATTGACTGCAACGAGGTAAGCAACGCCACTGAATATTTCACCCTCCATGACGACTCATTGTATATCGTCATAGCCCACACCATGCTCGGCGACCACTATATGAGGATAAAGTCCGACAGGAAAAAAGCCATATCCCACATAAAGGCAGCGGAACGCTTCTGCCCCCACGGCTACAGCTGCCTGCGCACCCACATCCTTTTCTCCCATGCCTACATATACAATGTCGAATACCCTGAACGGAAAATAGAATTACTTCACAAGGCCATCGGCTTGGCGGAACGCGACTCGAACTATAACTATCTCGGCCACTGCTACCGCGCAATGATGCTGACACACCAATCGGACTCCGCCCGCATCTATGCGGACAAAGCCATGAACCCCGCGCTCCTCTCCAAAATGGACACCTTGCAGCGGCTGCTTGTCATGTCCAGTTTCGCGGAACGCTTTGCCGATGAGCTCTCGGGCGACTCCATTGTGGCTCTCGCCAAACCCCTCTACGACCGAGTCAGCTACTCATACTACGCCTACCCCGTCGGGTTAGGCTACATAAAGCTCGGCGACACCGCCGCCGCACAGCCCTGCCTCGACAAGTTGAAAAGCGTGAAGGATATGCACCTCTACTATCACATACTGGCCTACAAAAAAGCAATGTGGGAAAACGACTATCCGGCAGCCATTGCAGAATTGACAGCCGCCGACTCCATAAGGATCGAAGACTTTCTGAATCTCTACCGCGAAAACGTGGAAGAACTCGAGTCGGAGATTGACAGCACCTCAGCCATTGCCGAAATCCATGAGAAAAACGAATGGACGGTCATCGCCGTCCTCTCTGTAGCACTGGCCGCAGTCCTGAGTCTCGCCGCGATATACATACACCACCTCGGCCGCAGCCGGGAGACCGAACGGCAAAGGAACCGCGCCGAGATGGAGAAAATGCAGCTGCTGCTTGAAAACAGGGAGAAAGAAGAAAGGTTAATCCGGATACAGGAAGAAAACAAGGCACTAAAACAACGGATAGACACCTTCTCCGGGAAAACCGTTGACCTCATCAAACGCTACATCAGCAAAGAAAGGACATTCAGTATCAACTACATCACACAGCAGATAAACTCCGTGACAAACGGCGTGATCGACCGCATCGCCGCTCTCTGCCCACGCCTCAGCACTAAAGAAATCCTCATACTCTACCTCCGCAGCATAGACATCAGCAACGCAGACATCGCCCTCGTACTCGAATACAGCAACGCCAACACCGTCAGCCGAACCATCGGCAAGATAAAAGACAAGCTCCCCATCGGCGACATAGACATACACGACTGGTTCTTCACTGAAATTCTGCCATCTGTCATTCCGCCCGACGATGCAGCATAAACACCATCCGCACTACCCACTCTCGCAGCACACCGTGCGGCTTTGTCCCCACAGGGCATACCCCACACACGGCACATCATCCCTCCTCACATGACGCACCTCTCGCTATCGCGCTCTTATAATACCGGTGCAGATACTCATACACCACCATCTCGTGCCTCCGGTTGTCGCTGTTGAACAGACGGTTCATCGTCATGTGCAGATAGCTGCGGAGAAACTCTTCGCGTGTCACATTGCATCTTTTCGACAGCAGCTCAGAGACAATCCTTCCCGTACCGCCGCACCTGTAATGCTTTTCTATCACCTTGTCAATCTCCGCCATCCCGGCATCCGCACACTCCACAGCATCGCGCACCGGCTTCTGCCACACCCTGTACTCACGGTTGAACACCTTGGCGTTCGCGCCCGTAAACCCGAACTCACGCTTGAAGGCCTCCGCACACGCGCCCGTAAAATCCCGCTTCGCCATCATGTCCATCCCGAACGCCGTAAGTATTGCATCCCCAAGTCTGAATGCGGCCATACTGCGCATACGCTCATTCGGCAGAACTTTCAGCAGCCCCGTGACACACCTGCTGTCCGTACAGAACAGACGCTCCGCACATTCCATATGCTCTCGCCCGTACCTCTCAATCTCCCTGACGTACGTGTCCATCTGTATCTTCTGTACACTCCTGTCCTGCACATACCGATCCAGCCTTTCGTACACCGACGATATAACGTACCCCAATTTATCCCTGTCCGCCAAGTGGAAACGCACCCTCAGATGTCTCTCCGGGTCAGCGTACCTTATGAAAAACCAGCAGTCCACCGTACTCTCGCGCATAAGCCTCGCCGCCAACGGCATTATCTCCCGGACAAGCAGCCCGTCCGCCATATATGCCCCGGTATATATCTTGAAATAAGCCCATTCGCTGCCAACCGTAAATATCCTCTGTACCGTCTCTTTCTTCATATCTTATCCTCAGTTCAATATAATAATACTCATTCCCGTATTCTGGCATCATTTCATACATACCATCATAGTATTAAACACACATCCCTTTCTTTAACCACCACTCCCAATGTGTCCGCACCGCGTCCGTAACCTATTGTAATGCAAGGCATCACTTTACCCTCTCCTTAGTTCCCAGCTATCCTCTCCCTATCCTCTCCCAAGCGGTTCTCCATTCTTGCGCCAAAGTTGCGCAAAAACGTGCAAATCGTAAACCTCATCGTCATGATATACATAATGCCCATCAGTCCGACTCTGACCTCATCAGTGTAGAACCGTGGGACACATATCGTACTCACAGTTTCTTACAATACGGTAAAATGATCTGATTCGTATAATGTCCGTCCCTTCCCTCGGCCACAAGGTTAGCCTCCGAAAACAGAACCTCCTCCATTTTTATTGACGGGCGTTTCCATATAATTGAAGCGATAGCCCTTACCGACAGCGCGTTGTCCCATTCCACATACAGCTTATTGTCCGAATCAACAAGCAGTGTCCTTGGCGGTATACGCCTTTTCTTCCGCCACGCCCCGACTGCGGAGAGCAACTCCGCATCGTCCCTCATCGTGTGCCACCCCTCATAATCCTTCTTCCCCACACTCCACGATGCCGGGGCAAGTATTGTCCGCCCGTACACCACCCTCGGCCTGAACTCCAGCAGCTGTTCCAGCGCACCCCATGAGAACATCACGCTGTGCGCCCTCTGCATATCACACAGAAACCGGTATACCGGCATTGTCCGCAACGAATAGTTATGCGCCGACGTAAGGTATGGCACTATCTTCATGCCACTGCCCCTGTCCTGCAGCAATATTTTCTCGTCCTTGACCGATACAGTTATGTCATCCATGCGCATCTCCCCCTCCGCACCTGTCGGGCAGGCCATATACAGTATCTTGTGCCCCCTCATGTCCGGACGCGACAGTATATTGCCTATCCTGCCCTCTGGCATATGTACTATCTCCGCCGGATACGCGCCGTCCACCGCCCTCTCCTCATATTCCGTGATAGACTTCACCACATCATACAGGCTGTCGTCTATATGTGCGAAACGGCTCAACAGATTGGCCGCCGACCCGCCGCTAGCCGACATGAAGTGAATATAGTACCCCTGCCCGTCCTTGTACAGTTCGAACATTGCCCCTATTGTCGGAGGAAAATCGTTCCACTTCTCCTCGCTCCCACTAACATCGTCGTCCGTCAGTATCACATTCCCGCCTTCCTCGATAGCCTTCATCGCCTTGTCGAACAACATCTTTTCCTGTAGCCCCATCTGCATTCCTCCGGCGGGGCTGCCCTGCCTGGCCGCATAGCCTTTCAGCAGCGGCGACTCTTCCAGTGAATATACTCCCGACGGATAACCTATGCCCGCATCCGGATCGAGAGCCTCCATGAGCGGTATCTCCTGAGTATCATACCGTTCTCGGAAATCACTCATGAATTTGTCAAGCGTACTGTTACTGCCGTATCGCTTCCAGCGGTTGAGGAACGACATCGCACGGCTCACCTCCTCCGTTACATCGCTCCCTATCGTAGCCGAGACACCGAACGAACAGTCCACTTGAAACAGCCTGCTCCTGTCGCACTGCGTATCGAGCCGAGCCGCCATTGCCGCCACCTCCTCATAACCCTCCGTTGAAAACACCTTCGAACCGTTAATTGCCATTATCTTACCTCTGATTTCCTCTATTGTCCTGCTGTCATCCTCTGGATATATGCGGCGACACAGCTCTGCAAACCGCTTCAGGAAATCATCTCCCGTCACCGCCTGATTCAGTTCCGGTATCAGCACTTGACTGTCCACCAACGCATTGACGAACTCCACGGCAGTCCCCGTCGCCACCTCCTTCCCTGTTATGGCTCCGGCCAACGCACCTGCCGTCGCGCCGTCTTTCGCCGTTCTCAGCACCCTGTCGAGAAACCTTGACCTCTCCACCTCCACTATATGGTACTCCCTCTCCTGCCCTGCCAGTTGCATCTCTACATAACGGTATGCCCGCCCCACTTTGTACAAGCTTGTATTCGGATAGTACCGCACACGCTCCCGCGCCTCCGGTGTAGCCATTGTTCTTGTGTACAGTTTGTACAGGAAATCCATGTCGAGCCTCGCGTGGCGGCGTACACTGCCGTCCGTCACTATCGTGGTCTCTTCTCCCACCGTCCCGGCCGCGCATCCGGCAAACAGCCCGAACGGCGTGCACCGCGTTGCCATACGGCTCACATAGCGTGCCAGCGAGTTCACTATCCTCTCCATATCCTTCTCCCTGACACTGCCCGGATCTGCCAATGCCTTACGCATCTCCACGTGCAACACGGGCGATGCCACATATATCGCCTCGTCCACTTTGGGCGATGCAGCCAGCCTCAGCAGGTTCGCCCTTCCTTTCAGCCCCTCCCGCAGCATCTCCACCGGCAGAAACGGCATCCGGACCACAAACCTTCCCTCCGGCCTGTACGGCATAATTTTCTCCTTGCTCATATCACATTATATTCAAATCATCTACAAATAATTTGTCCCGGCTTATCCATCTCACCTTACCGTATTTCTCTCTCAGATGCTTCAGACCTATCCGCGCCGGATCTCCCATAATGGCTATCGTGACAGGCTTCCCCTTTATATGGCTTTCATAATACTCCATCATGTCATCGAACGTAAGTCTCTCAAGCTCCGACAGCCACTCTTTAAGCGGAAAGCCCTCCGGATATGCCCGCCGGTACACTTCGTAGCTCATCGCCTGCCTCCTCATATCGGGGTCTCTTTTCAGATATGATGAACGCAGCGTGCGGACCACCCCTTCGAACCTCTCCTGATGTTCCGGCATCTCTTCCAGCAGTTCCATATACGCATCAAGCACATCATTCACTTCCTCATGCCCGGTCTCAATCTCCCCGTGGAAATATGTCCCGCCGCCTATATACGCCGGCATCTCTACTGCACCGGCCGGCACATTGGACATCGCCCTGTCTAACCTGAACTCTTCCGCAAGCAAATCAGAAAAATACAAATTAAATGCATGACAACGCACCTGAGTCCTCGTGTCCGGCACTCCCGTATTGACATAAAGGAATACCCTTGACTCAGCCATATCGCCCTTTGGGAAAAACACCACACGGGTAGTTTCATACTCCGTCAGCCGCTTTTTGCCCACCGCCCGACTCGGCACAACACTGTTTCTCGGCATGGATTCCAGTACCCGCACCGCCTTGCCCAATGGCAGGCTGCCGTAATAATACGCCTCCGCCGTGCTGCCCAATGCGGTTCTTATCACACCCCACATATCCAGATAATCAGTCACATAAGCCATAAAAATGCCATCGGACTCAAAAACATAGGGTATGTTTGGCAGACCATTATAGAAAATCAGCCTGTCCTTCGGTGGCCGGTCTATATACATGGATTTATCCCTATATCTGACGTATTCCTCCAAAGCGTCATAATTGAACGGCTCACTGCGCCATTCCACAAAACGGTTTCCCACCATCTCATTGACAAGCAAATGCTTATGCTCTGGGACGAACTTAGGTGTATATATCATCGCCGATACCAGACCGAGTGTCTGATTCAGATACTTGTCGTCTCCCGACAGCTCTATATAGAAATGGCTCTCGTCTACCCTGAACTCTACGGTAGACCCCAGCGCATAAAACATTCGCCGCCGCTCAGTCTCGTCTTTGTCGGGCATTATGCCGCTGCGGTCAAGAAACCATACGGCGTACTCCATCCAAGGGTCATCGCGTGTGCCGTAGTCATACCTCAAAGTCAGATTGAAGTTGTTATTCTCCCTATTCTGCGAGTAATGCACGAACGCCCCGTTGTCCAGCTGCCTAACGGTCACGCTGTCCCTCACTCCATATTCCGCCTCCGGCAGTCGAACCTCCTCAGCCATCAGACGCGTCGCGTACGCCGATTCACCAGCATCAGGCCATTCGACACTACCTATTTCCTGCATTTCCGTCTTTTCCGGCATTATTGCTGGTAGGGTACAGTCGCAGACTATTGTCTGATAACCGCCCGACAGATACCTATTGGCACACCGCGCCACATCTGCCTTCGTCAGCCCTCTCGCACGTTTCACTTTGGACATCCCGCTCATCTCCATTCCCAGCACAAAGGCCTCGCCTGCCCGGAGTGCCCTCTCCCCGTTGGTCAGCATCTCGGACATCTCCTGCTCATTGATATACGTCCGTTTCGCTGCCATGAACAGTTCTTCCGGTATGGTCTTAGGGTCTTTCAACTTGTCTATCTCCTCAAAAAGTGTCTTCTCTATATCTTTCAGATACTGGACGGACGTTTCATACCTACTTACCATCGGGCGCATACTGATACATAAGACCCCGTCTTCCACCCTATTGTAACATCGGTTCGCCGCACCTATCCTCGATGTCGTCATCTCATGGTTCAACCTGTCTAAAAGTCCTGTCCCGTGCGAGTTTGTCAGCAGGTTGAGTGTGAAGTCAAGCGGGACATAGTCAGGGTTGTCACGTCCCACTCCTTTGAAATTCCAATAGAAGTAATGCCACCCCGTCGTACCGGTCGTGTATCTCTTTCCATCAGAAAAGTCTGGTGCAGGATACTGTTCCCGCGTTGGCAGTGCGCCTGTCTTTATCCGTCCGAACGAGGTCTCCAGCATCGGCTTCACCTCCTCCGCATCAAAGTTTCCCGCCAATATCAGAGCCATATTGTTCGCCACATACCACTTCTCGTAATACTCCTCCACTGTCCTCGGACTTAGCCGCTCCAAATCCTCTGCATTGCCCATAAAAGGACGGGCGTATGGCGTACCCTTATACAGTTTACTGTCTATATACGGTTGGTCGGCACTGTTGGATACCTTCATCTGCGATTTGCTTCCTATATTCTTAAACGGCATCAACGCTGAGGTTTCCCTGTTATACTCCGCGCAGACCACGTTCAGTACCCCCTGAAAGTTCCTGAACACTGGATTGATGAACCGCTCCGAGTTAAGCTCAAGCCATTTCTCCACACTCTCCTTCGGAAAACTGCTCCAATACATGCTCCCGTCCCGCGTCACCTCGCTGCCCGCATCTGTCGCACCTATCCTCCTCATCAGCCGCCCGTACTCCATCGGGCTACCATACTGAGCAGCCGCCGCGCTCATCTCGCTGATGCGTCTGTTCAGCTCCGCTCGCCGCATCGTGCCTTTCGCCATTGCGAGCGAGTCATAAAGCCGCGAGATCTCATCCAGCAAAGGTCTCTCCTGCTCCCAATCCAGTGCGCCTATCTTATCCGTCCCGTTATCCATCAGGTGTTTCAGCAGTGTCGCCGCGCCCGTCTTCCCCTCCTCCTCATCCGCCGTCCCCGCACGCACCGACACCACTCCCCGCACATCCCGAGCAGTCTTGTCCTCCATCAGTATCACGGTAAGCCCGTTTTCCAGCTTGTACTCCTTGCTCACGTTGCTCTTCTGCGCTGTGACGTTCACCCACAACAACACCATCAATGCAACGATTATATATTTTGCTGTCCTCATATCCTTTGTCTCCTTTATTTTTTCACATATTTCCCGCTCTCAATCCAAGCTTACATACGGGGGTACTTGGAAGCACCCCCGTACGTCAAGCCGCAATCGGTCAACATTTGGCCGATGTAATACACTCATCCGTGTTAATTGGGCATGCCGTAGTACACTCATCCAGTGTATTTGCAGGCCCGTCGCAGATTCTGCCGGTAAAACACGGATCTGTCATCGGTTGTATAGTGCAACCGTTCTGTGTTGGACATCCGTTGTTCGACACACAAATGTCCGTACACCCGAAACTGCCCATGCAGTCAGTCTCCGCATACGAGGCGCCCTGCACCTCGCTCATCTGCGCCGATGACAGGTTCGCCACCGTGCGCTTTTTTAAGATAATCTTTTTCATAATATAAAAGATTTAAGTTACGCCTACCCTGTTGAAATCTCTGGACATACACGCTTTTCGGCCTCCTCACGTATGCCGTTATATTGTAAATCCCATGTTTCACGGCAACAGCAGCCTATACCACCCTCTATCGCCCGATATATACGACAGCATCATCAGACCTATGCCCGAAACTCCAGTCAGCAGCGAAAAATCGTTGTACCAGTCGTTAACATAGAACGTCCTGTACCCCGCTATCCCATCCGGGAAACGCGCATGACCCAGCGTCTGCCCCATCCAGTACTCCATGCACTCCCTGAAAGCAGCGTCCCCCGTCTTGCCATATATGTCGTCGAACATCATCGCTATGCCCGCTGCGCCGTGGCACAGCCCTGCATCCACTACCAGACTCGTCTCCCGCGTACGCCGTCCAGCCGCGTGCCGGTATATCTCCATAGCCGCCTCACACCAATCGTCCCTGACGCTCACACGCGATGCCTCATATAGCAGATACGCGCACCCCAAATCTCCATAGCACCATCCAAGCCTACTGTTCCGCCTTGATAAATATTCATCACCGTCAACGACAGACGGGAACAGTGATATCCCGTCTGTCCCATCGCCCTTCAGTGACAGCAGATACCGTATACCGCCTTCCACCATCTCCCGCGCCGACTCATCATTATATTTTTCAACTACACGCAGCAGGAACAGCAATGCCCCGACAATCCCATGCGACATGGAAAGGTTATATCTTAACCCGTCCGCTGCACGCATACTCCCAAGCCTCCACTTATAGCCGCCGCTCATGCCGTCTGTCTCTTTACACTCATACATCGCATTGACAATCCGTCCCGTCATCTTCCCGTCACCCCTCGCAAGCCAGTACAGTCCCGTCCCAGCCGAACCATATAACAACTCAAACATCCTCCTTCGCAGGCACTGCTCCGTATACACTTCCATACCTCTCTCCACATCCTCCATGACCTCATCGGTCTCCACATCCACATACCCGCATCGTCTCAGGTAGTCAAGACACGTCAATATCCCAGCCCACCCGTCACAATACGATGCCGAGCCCGCCTCCGGCAGACGCTCCATAAATCGTTCCGTCAGCTCTTCAGCCTTGCGGCCTGCCTCTTCATCACCCATAACACGCGCATAAAGGTACAGGAACAGCATAATACCCGCATCCGCTCCCATAAGGCCTCCGATTCTCTCTACCATCAGTCCATTGTTTATTACCGATTCTCCTATTCCTAGTATTTTTTTACAAACCTTACTGTGAATTTCTTCATGTACCATGGACATCAAAGCATTATAAGTAAGAAATTTAAGGCTCTGTCAGGCAGGCATCCATACTGTTGATGAATGCCTGCCTTCAAGAAATTTTCAGACATATTCCGCAGTCAATCTCCCAAATTGATCTAAATACATCTTCTTGATGTATCTTCACATACTATAACTGATTCTTGACAGCCATTTGTACCACAGGCATTTATCGAAGGCTTGATGCATGCAGTATCTCCCGTTGGACATAAATCACTGTCACACAGCACAGTGTCTCCGCAAATGATTGTGATTTGGACACAGGCATTGGACGCACCTCCTTGC
>JADIMV010000096.1 GCA_017694515.1 Candidatus Aphodosoma intestinipullorum | reverse complement strand
GCTTTAAGATAGTCGCACGGGTCATACTCGTATGAGATGGAGACTGGCGTAATGTTCAGCGGCGCAAGGCTCTCCGCCAGAGTGCCGTCGCCGCTCAGCGCGAACATCTTAATTATGCTGTCCTGCGTGCGGTCGTCAGAGTCTTTCGCACGCCCCTCGCGCTGCGCAATCCAGACGGATGTCCCTTTCCCTGTGATGGCATGGCGTATATATGAGCTGAGCTGCACGAAAGCCTTCACGGCCTCCCGCGTGCTGAGACCCCGCTTCACGATGAAGCACTTGTTTATACGGACAAGACGGCGCACCCACGGGGTGGAGAGCAGATTGTCGCCTATGCCTATCTCGCACGTATCAAACCCGTTGTCTACCAACGTCATGCACAGGAAAGAGGGGTCTATCACTATATCGCGGTGGTTGCTCATATAGAGCGACGGGGTATGCATATTCTCCCGTCCGGACACTGTCAACTCCGAACACAGCCCCTTTATCACCCTTTTCAGCACAGGGAACATGAACTTCAGCTGAAAATCGGTAGCGCGAGCCACACCGTCCAAAAGGCTTTCCACACTGTCTACCTTTATATCAGGCACATATTTGGCCCGCAGGGAAACAAACGCCTCCTCTTTCAGCAGCCCGGCTATCGCCTCCGGCAGTTCGCCGTCCGAATAGGGCCGTATATCCTCAAACTGTATAGTGTCCATCTCTACGCATTTACAGGCGAGTCCGGTGCAACACTCACGGACACGCCTTGCAAAGATATAAATAATTTTCAGACGTGGAGAGGCAGCGCACTATTTTTAACCCAAAACGTTCTAATGAGCGGTTCGGGCTTAACAGCAGTTTCCACGCGTTGCCCGATGTCAAAAATGATGCCGACACACAGAGAAACAACCCAAAGCAAGGAGTCCAATGAGCCTCAGCCATAATTTTTAATGTTTTTTACGGGAGAATGTAGCGTGAAGAGCATAAAAACATTATGGAGCAACATACTTATTATCAATATATTGTACATCAAAATCAATCGGCAGAGGCAAAAAAATTTCCATTATAGCGTGATTTATACTTGCATAACAAAATTATTTGATTATATTTGCACTTGACGGTTCAAGATAGGATGCGGTTCGGCATAACCAAACAGGAAACAAGTTTCCGTTTGTTTCTGCACTCACCTTTCACTATCTTGGCCGCATATAAACATATTGTTAAATCCTAATATTTCTGATTATGGGCAGATTAGTACTATTCATCCTTGTACAATTCCTGGGCGGGGTCATATTTTTCCTCATGCTCGGTTTTGTTGTAACAGAATTTACCGGTGCCGAATTCGTATGGTACAGATGGTTCTTGCCGATACCCATCATCGTATATGCGCTGAACATGTTCGACTTCAGATACATCAAAAAGTACTCATACCATGTGGCCTTACCGCTGCTGTTCGCACTGTCGTATCTGTTCGCGTTCTTCTTCTATTCCTACATCCCGGGCGACTATATGACCGAACCCACGGAGGTTAAGGCATCGGAAGCTGCCATGAATGCACTATGGTACAGCCTGATAGCTACCGTATGTACAGCCGTGCTGACATACATTGCGGGACGCATCATCTACGCGAAGCGTAAAACAAAGACGGAATTGCCAAACACAGAGAAGACGGAGAAGTGAAGAAAAAGCCCTGTGCGGAGACAACTCCACACAGGGCTTTTCCTTTCAACCCGCCTGCCGCGAATCACGCCTCGAACAGGGTCTCCTTGTATATCTCGCTCACTGAGGGATGGGGGAACACTATCTTTTTCATCTGCTCCACACTCATGCCGCTCTCTATGGCTACGACTGCCGTGGAAATCAGCTCTGAGGCGGGGTTACCTATCATGTGCGCCCCGACTATGACACCATTGCCGTCGATAATCAGCTTGCAGAGACCGTTGCCACCCTCGTTCTCAGCCACGAAACGTCCGGAGAATGTCATGGCCAGCTTCTTGACCTCGTAGGGCTTGCCTGCGGCCTGCATGGCGGCCTCCGTCATGCCAGCTCCAGCCACTTCGGGGTTGGTGTATATCACACCGGGAATTGCACGGTAGCTCATCGTGTCCTCTATGCCGAAAATATTGTTCACGGCCACTTCGGCCTCACGCACCGCCGTGTGCGCCAAGAGGGAGAAGGCGGTGATATCACCCGCCGCATAGACGTTGGGCTG
This sequence comes from Candidatus Aphodosoma intestinipullorum, assembly GCA_017694515.1. Classification (GTDB taxonomy): domain Bacteria; phylum Bacteroidota; class Bacteroidia; order Bacteroidales; family Paludibacteraceae; genus Aphodosoma; species Aphodosoma intestinipullorum. The sequence goes on along the minus strand of JADIMV010000096.1, from coordinate 16,607 downwards.
CGATGTGCGCATACACCCATCGACCTCAATGCCATTGCGGAACGGCTTCAGACCCAGTTTCTCAACACCTTTCAATGACGGCCTGCGCCCTACGCAGAGCAGTATCTCAGCCGCCTCGACAGTGTGCTCACCGTCGGCATCGCTGAATGTCACGCGGCCAGTCTGCACCTCAAGCACCTTAGAGGAAAGATGGAACTCCACGCCTTTCTTTGCATACTCTGCACGTAGCATGGAGGAAATCTCCGCATCGATGCCCGGCAGTATCTCCGGAGCCATCTCTATAACGGTCACCTTAGTGCCGAAAGTGGAGAATAGCCCGGCAAACTCCATGCCTATGACTCCGCCCCCTATGACAATCAGCGACTCAGGCACGCTCTTTGTCTCCAATGCCTCACGCGAAGTCCAATAGGAAGCAGTGTCAACACCCTTGATGGGAGGTATGGAGACAACCGAACCTGTGCAGACCAGCAGGTTCTTAGCCTGATACTGCTCCCCTGCGCACTCAACAGTCACCACACCGGCCTCGTTGGAGAGAGCCTCGGCCTCGCCGGTTATGACGGTGACACCGTGGTTTGTCATCTTCGAACGTATGCCGGCGTTCAGCTTGCGCACGACCTTGTTCTTGCGCGCCACAATCTTGTCATACTCGAACGAGACATCGCCAGCCGTCACACCGTATTTTGCACCGTTCTTAGCATTGTAATAGAGCTTCGAACTGTAAAGCAGTGTCTTTGTAGGGATGCAGCCCTCGTTGAGGCAAGTGCCTCCCAACGCGTTCTTCTCAAAGAGGACAACATTCAGTCCCCCCGCCGCCGCACGTTCGGCAGCCGTGTACCCGGCAGGCCCGCCGCCGAGAATAGCCAAATCAAACATGGTAGTCTTTTATTTTCCAAGGTTAAACATATATCATCTGTATCTCACCCGCTGCCCTATCTGCAATATCGATGAGCGGCTGATGCGGTTCAAGCGGCACAGAGCGGAGACCGATGTGCCGTAACGCCGCGCGATGTGCGAGAGAGTGTCGCCGCTGCGCACCCTGTGGTAGCGTGCCTTAGACAGCTCGGCCAGCACCCCCTTGTGCGAATAGGTGTCGGCAAGGGTCAGCAGATAGTCGCCCCCGTCCTCAGTACGCACCGCCATGCTGTCGAAATCAATCAGCTTAGTGGGATCGAACGCGTTGCCGAGGAAGCGGTATTCGAGATGCAGGTGCGGCCCTGTGGAACGCCCGGTGCTGCCGCCAAGCCCGACAGGGTCGCCGGCCTTGACCTCCTCATTCTCACGTACAAGCACACGGCTCATGTGCCCCATGAGGCTTTCCAGCCCGTTGCCGTGGCGCACGACGACATAGTGGCCGTAGCCGCGCCTGTCGTAAGAGACAAGCCTCACTTTCCCGTCAAAGGTAGCCCGTATCGTGTCGCCATACTTCACGCCTATGTCCACACCGTAGTGGAAACGTCCGCCACGCACACCGAAAGAGGATGTGACGCGGTTGCCGTCCACAGGATAGACGAAGCCAGAACAGTCCATAAGCACGGAATCGGGCAGCGAATCTATCTTTACCCCATAGGGGTTGATACGCGCCATGTCCCACGACTCCTTATAAAACTCATACGACGGATAAATCCGGTTCACGCTGTCAAGGAAACGCACGATGCTGTCCTGTTCATGCAGCCGGGCCAACAACGCCACGCTGTCCTCATGAGACAACGTGAAAATGTCAAGCCTGAACATATCGAGTGTGTCGATAGGCGCATAACCAGTGGAACAGAACAGGCGGTCGCGGTCTTTCGCGAAGAGGCCGCCCGATGCAGTCAGGGAGAGCATGACGGCCGCCAGTACAATAATCCTTCTCATAAATCTTAATCTCCTTTTACCTTAAACCCATACCAGTCATCAGACCGATTCGGGATAAAAACTACAGCAAACACCGTGCCATACGGCGGCGTTTCTGCCCGGAATCACGGCTGTCACAGCCGAAAGCCGATTGCAAAGGTACGAAAAATGAGGGCAATCGGGAGGGTTCGGTTATATTTTTTTAACCAGACGGGGAGACGGGGAGGAGATTATTTTTGAGGGATTTGAGCAGGGAGGTCAGGCGCAGAGTTTCGGAGAGACTTCGGAGAGACTTCGGAGAGGCTTCGGCGAGAGTACGTGTTTTTAACTTTAATTTATAGTTAAATTGGACAGAGGAGAAACAGGAAGAAGGGGTGAAGGGAAGGGGGTGAAAGGTGCAGCGGGAAAAGGTCAGGGAAAGAGAATAGGGAGAATAGATAACGGGGCAAGGAGCGGGTACAAAAAAGGCGCGGCACGCATCACTGCGTACCGCGCCAAACATATCTATAATCTATAATCCACCACTCCCGGCATGGCTTGCCTCTGCAACGCCATATAGCGCCGGGAAACACTTCTGTGTGTTATCTTACTATAATCTTGCCGTTGTATATGTTGCCCAACCCGTCAGTGATGCGCACTACATATACACCGCTCACATTGAGGCCAGAGATGACTATCGGCTTCATGTCGGGACGGAACTGCCGGACAAGCGAACCTGTAGAGGTGTAGACTTGCAGCACAGCACCGTCAAGTTCCTGAGCGTTGAGGTCGAGATGTACTGTCACGTCCTCGCCCGGCGCAACGGGGTTAGGCGTGAGCATCAGCGTACGCACAGTAACGGGACGCTCCACTCCGACAGTATTGTCAATGATGAGCGTGAGGTTGACAGTGGCGGAGCAGTTACCGCTCGCAGAGGTCACCTCGATGCCCTCCTCAGTGTATGTGCCTACCGATGTACCGACAGGGAACTCCTTGCCGAAGAACTCATACGGGAGGTCGCGCGGCGATATGGTACGCGTCACGTCGATGGTCTCACCGTCATTCTTGATTTTCAAGAGATTGAGTATCACGGTAGAGTCACAACCCATAGTCGTCTCCGTGTGCAGCGAGTCTGTGCCGGAAATCGGGTCGATGCCGTGGAAGCCGTCGCCGGTATATGTCTCGCCGTCACAGATGGCACGCTCGATGACAGTCCGCTTATCATCTGCATAGACTACGGTGAGGCGCACCGTCGAGTCACAGCCGTTGTTATCGAACGTGTACGTAGCCGTCCGCTCAGCACCAGAGCCGTCAGAGACAAACGTCTTGTCGCCGAAGTCGAGAGTGTCGCCCTTACAGAGGTAATGGGTGTACTCATGTACCTCCGCGCCGAGGACATTCACATGGAGAGTGACGACAGAGTCACAGCCGAGCCATACGTCGGACGGCACAACGGCGGTATAATCCGCTGTCGAGTCACACTTATGGCCGCGCCACATGATATGGCCGCCGTGGCAAATTTCGCGCACGCCCTCATCTTTCCTAAGATCCGGAGCGACGGTCAGGTTCACACGGAAGACAGAGTCGCACGCCTCAGGGTCGGACGCAGGATATACAATGTCGTAATAACCCGTCTTCGAGACACCCTGTATGGACTCGTAGCTGAACTCGCCGCCGAAACAGATCGTATCGGAAATCTCAGCGAACGGACTCTTCACAGTGGTGATATTGACGCTGTAAAGCACATCCGGCTCATCGTCAGTGGAGTTCGTCCTGTGCTCGAAATACTTCGTTTCGCCGACAGGCGCGAAGTCCTCACGCTTAACCTCGAAGCCGCGCTCCACATAGTCGTTGGTCTCGCACCAAGCCACATCCTCATGGTCCACATCCAGATAGTTGACCTGAACGTTGTCTATGTGCAGATAGACAGTATAGTCGAACGACGAGCACTGTGCGTAGAAGGCTACCTGAACATTGTTGCCGACATATCCGGACATATCGATGTAGACTTTGCGCCAAGCGTTGGATATGTCGTTGAAAGTGCTGTCGCCGCTGCTTTCGTTGCTCCAGATGACGGCATTCTCCTCAAGCCATGTACGGCCGCCGTCTTCCGAAACCATGACATAGAACTTGTTGTTCTGGCCGTTCTGAAGCTCCGTCTGTCCGAGAGCTGCGCCCTGCGGGTTGAGAGTCAGGGCAAGGTCGAACGAGAGCTGCGCCTTCTTCCCGGCCTCGATGGTCATCACCGGCGAGAAGAGCCAAGCCTGCGTCTCAGCCGTAAGCCTTACATATTCGTGAGACTTGGCCCAGTCGTTCGGCTCGAAACGTTCCCAACCACCGGACTCGGAATCCTGCATATATTGGAATTCGGGGTTCTCCTTGCCGAACACATCGTCCGGAAAGATGAGAGTGGCTCTCGTCCAGAGAGCAGGAACACGCTCGGGGCCGTCGAACGGCTCGTAGAACCTGAGTTCGGCCATGGTCTGGAACGACCTTACGACAGACCAGTCAGACCACTGCCCGTCACAATCCTGCGCCACGCGCACATAGTACTGCGTCTGCGGCTCAAGGCCGGTTATCTCGAATCCGTCGCTCTTGTCCATCTCGCCCTCTTTGACGATATTGACGAACGCCTCGGTCTCCGACACCTCATATTTCCACCTGGTGCCGTTCTCATGGTTGAACTTAATCATCACAGAGGCGGCCTTCTGGTCATAGACCTCTAAGGCATACGGAGCAACGCACGGCTGGAGCTTCTCAACCTTGATGTCGTCTATATACATGATGTTAGAGCCGAGATCAGCGTAAGGCCCGTCCTTTATGACTATATAGCTATCGCCCTCAACTGCGGCATCAAGCGATACAACCACCTTAATCCACCACTTATTGCCGGACTCATCGTCTACCTCATTACCGACAAGATCATTAGCTGTATATGGATATTCGCATACCTGCAATTCATGGAATGCAGCAGGGTCTGACGGATCGGATGTCGTTCCAACAGTTACCTTGTGATGATTTACATAATCCATAGACATATTATCCAAGAAACCGCCTGAAGTATATGCATATACCGGGCGCATCCAGAACGAGATCTGCTTACCGTTGAAACTCGGGGTCATGGCCGGCAGAGCCAGATATGCACCCATGTTTGAAGTTGACCACATGTGGCCTATGGCTATCGCTGCATCGCCCTCATGAGCATAACACATACCACCTGCAAGTTCACCTCCGACCAACACCTGGAATCCGTTGTCATAATTAGTGAAACATGCAGGGAGGCTGCCGTCCTCAAAGCCATATTCTACAGAGAAGTCCTCCGCCGAAATATCTATAGGACGGCAAGGCGTAGTGAACGACGCTTTGCGCCATTCGCTCTGCGAACCCTCACCGCACACGGCGCGGACGAAGACATGGTATGTCACGTTCTCCGTGAGGCCGGACAGGGTCTGCGCCGTGGTGCTGCCATCCGCTGTAGAGAAGTCTTTCGCATCAGCGTCAGGCTCATTGCCACCGGTCATGTCGAGCTTGACCTCCCAATTAACGGCCGCATCGCCGAGAGGAGTCCATGTGACTGTCGCGCCGTCATACGTAATGCCGCTCACCTGTACATCGAGCGGATAAGCGCACGGAGCATAAGTGGCAGAGAGGTCATCGACCACGGCAGAGGGCGAAACCGTACCCTGATTGTTGCCGTTGTTCTCCCACATCACCACTATGTTATATACGCCCTCCTGTTCTTCCGACACTACCATATTGGCCGTAGCATTGGTACAAGCGGCAACACCGCTCTTGCCTTGCAGGAGTATTGTGCCCTCAGTCCCGGCCAGGTCTGCGGGGTTCATCCTGATGCCGTCAGGCATGAGGAGCGCGCCGTCGCCAAACTGCACAGTCGAAGGCAGGATGAATATGCTGAGCATATCGGCACCGCTTTCGCCGCCAACCTTATAGCTTGCGGAGAAATCGTATATGCCGGCCTTGAGGCTTATGGAGCGGTAGGCATAGGCAGTGGCAGCCTCCCTTACGCTGTATCCGGCGTTCGTGCCGTCATCCGATATATAAAGCGACTGCGAACCGCCGCACTTGTCGGCAGAGCCTATCACCCAAGAGTCCGCACCGAAGCCGACGAACGCCCATGCGCTGTTGTCGTCCGAAGTCTCGAAACCTGTGGTATAGCTTTCGTCCTCAACCAGAGCTGTCGCAGTGCGCACAAGGAGCGGTTCGGACCACTCGCCGGGCGTAGCTCCGCACACGGCACGGGCATAAATCTCATACTGTGTAGCGGGCTGGAGACCTGAGAATGTGTGGTTTTCACCGCCGGAGGTCTTGACTGCGGAGAGAGCCGCCTCAGAACCTGCCTCACGGTAAGCCACCTCCCACTCTGAAGCATCGCCCATATCCGTGAATGAGAACGATACAGACCGGTCTGCCACCTCATCGAGGACAAACAAATCGGGACGCGGACAGCTTGAACCCTCTTCTATCATTATATCGTCGAGGACAATATCGGCCTCTGTATAATCGGTAGTGAACGAGAAGACAATCCTCTGCCCTCCCTTGACAGTACCGGCAGGGATGTCGGCGAAATATTTCCTGAAGTCCATGGAAGTCAGCTTGACTTCAGCCACAGTCACGGCCTCGGAGAGGCGTGTGCCTTCGTCCACCAGACCGACTACGACCTTAGCCTCGTTGAGCTGCACATCCACATTGGTGCCGGCATAGAACGATATGTGCAGACCCTCATCGGCATCGGCGGCCAGCGGTGCTGTAGCGGCGTAAGAGAATCCGCCGACAGTACCCATCATCGGGTCTGCGAATGAATAGTGGAGATCGAGACCCTTGCCGTCATAACCATCGGCGGTCACATAAGGATAGTCCTCACCTTTAGCTTCATCCGTGTAGAGCGTCTGCCAGCAGTCCGGAGCGACACCAACGCCGTCGCCAGCCTGACTGTCAAAGTCGAAACGCGCAGGGAGCTGCAAAGAAGAGGGACACTCCGTGGTGAAACGGGTCATGACCCATCCGTCATTGTCGCACGCACTGCGTACGTAGAAATAGTATGTGGTGTGTCCTTCAAGCCCGGTAAGAGCGACACTGCCTGTCGAGGTCTGTTTGGCGGATGCCGACTGGAGTTCCTCGTCGGACAGACGGCTGTCAGAGAGCACGTAGTCAAAGCTGCCGCCCGCAGCATCAGCCTGTCCGGCCAGACGCCAAGTCAGCGTGGCGGTGTTCTCCGTGATGCCAGTGACATCAAAGTCCACGGGCTTGCGGCACGACGCGTCTATCTTCTCAATCTGTATGTCGTCCACATAGTAGGCATTCTCAAGCGACGCATCGGAATAGAAGACCAGATAACGCCCCTTAGGAGTGTATGTACCGGCATAGAAATCGTAGAAGTCCACCACATAAGGCTGCTCGTCGGCATAGACATCGACCTTGCCGACCGGCTGAACAGAACTTATGTCGGACGGCGATGTGGCTATGCCGACTGCAATCTGACGCTGATATTTGGATATGGCGTACTGCGACGTGGCAGAAGCCCAGAAAGTGACCTGATATCCGTTCATGTTATTGGCCGAGCCGTCATCCTCCACTTCGAGAGCCTGCGACATGAGATACGGCATGGAGTACTGCTTGCTGGCGTGTATCTTCACGGAGTTACCGCCGCTGTGCGACCAGTCAGCCGATATGTATGGCACGTGTTCTTTCTCCGTATCCGATTCTCCCGCCCCGGTGATATATCTGTTTCCGACAACCCAACAGTCGGGCATGGGGTTCTCCTCATCGTCGAACGAGACAAGGCCGAGCGTCTCCGGCGCGACTGTGCCGCATCCGGTAGAGAACTTGCCCTCGCTCCACTGCCCGCCGCCGTCGCAGACCGCACGGACATAGAAACAGTAGCCTGTCTCCGGCGAGAGACCGTCGACAGTCACGGGGTTTTCGTTCACCTCCTTACTGAACTTTATTACGTCCATCTCTCCATACGTACCCTCCATTACCTCGTTGAGGTCTTCCTGAGAGAGGGTCTTTGTCGAGACAACCACTTCCCATTTCTCGTCCTCCGCGCCGCTGCCGCGCCAAGAGAGCTGTGCGTAGTCGCTGCCGAAGTCGGTCACATAGAGCGACTGCATGACCGGACATCCGCCATCATTGGCGGCGACCTTTATGTCAGTCACCAGGTAGTGTACAGAAGCTCCCTCGGGAGTCTGGAACGCTATGTACCCGTCCTGTTTCGGCGATGATGTGAAATAGACCGCCGCATTCTCCCAAGCGGCAACGGCTCCGCCCGCCGATGTGAGCTTAGCCACAGTCACGAATGTCTCCGGACGGTCCGGATGGTCTATGACGCCGACCAGCAGAGTGTCGCCCGTCTCGCCCTGATTGAAGATGCGGCAGGTCAGCACAAGGTTTCTGACATCGTCCCCGACGAAATGGGGAAGCGCAGCCGTACAGCCGAACTTGTAGTCGTCCGCATCGCCGTAGGACATCATGGTCATGGCGGCTACCTGCTTCCGGTTGGCCTCATCGAAATACGTGCCTATATACGGGAAACTTCCTTGGTTAGCGCCCTGGTCTACTGTCGTGACCCGCACGGGCATACACGGCACGGCGAACTCCGTCTGAGCTCCCTGCGGATAGCCCTCGAAATTCATCGTCCAAGGCAAAGTCTCGTCCTCCAGACAGTTGGTCTGGAATGTATATGCAAGAGACCAAAGCCCCTTGTCGTCGTCACTGCAATAGGACTGTATATAGAAATAGTAGGTCTGTTTTCTCGGCTCAAGATTGTCGACAACCACTTTCGGCTCGGACACCTTGTCCTGAGAGAATACCCACTCGTAGGTCTCGCTGTCAAGGGAGTCGTAGACATTCTCCGCCGCCACGCGCACATTCCACGACGACATTCCGTTTGCGTCCCAGGTCACTGTGGCGTTCTTCTCGCCCGGCTCTACCTTCACATTCAGCGGGTCTTTGCACTCCGGCACTTTGATGAACTGCACATTGTCTATGATGGCGTCGTTCTGACTGCCGTCAGAGGCTACCCTGACTGCGAAGAAATTGGCATCGCCCACTTTGTCCGCGTATGAGTCTAACGCGATGATATGCCTTTCCCATACATCGACAGTCACACTGATAGTCTCCAAGGAAACGAACGTGGACGCGTCGGCCGCATCGGATATGACACCGGCCTCGAACGACATATCGCCGCCCATGTAGAAATTACTCATCGTAGACCACAGTATAGCCCTCGACCCGATAAGGTCAGCCAGCTCGGGGAATACTACCACTACCGATGCGCCGCCATTGGCCTCGATGTTAAGATGACCTTTAGAATCGGCCGAGACAGGCTCCGCGACATAATCGCTTATTACTTCGGGCTGTGCATCGGCCTCATCGTTCGAAGCCAGCACAACAAGCCCGTTCTGCATCATTTTCGTATCACCATACTTATTGACAGCCAGCAGATAACGTTCGTCCGCATCGTCGAAATTGATTGTCTGCGGGAGGGTCTCCAGCTTGCCCGGAGTGCGGAAATTCTGCGCCGCGCTCCACAGGCTCTTGCTCTCGCCGCACGAGTTGCGTACATAGACCCAATACTCGGTGTCAGGCTTGATGATATCAGAGCCGGCTGTATATGAACTCTTTCCGGCATCGACCTTTTTGGCCTCTGATGCGTGGCCGTTAATCTCGTCCTCACCCTCCAGTTTCTCTTCCGAGAAGAGTATCTCGGAATAGTCGGGCTTGAGGTCTTCCCATGTCACGGTCACCTCATCCGACGACTTGACGGAGAGGCTGACCTCCTGTATGCGCATACACTCGGAGATGGTGTCTACCGAGATGTTGTCTATGGCAAACTGGTTAGGCTCATCGAAGTTCGACATGAACGCTATGTATTTGCCTGTTGCCCGCTCGCCTTCGAGTTCCTTATATCTGTCCAAAGGAATGATGAACTCTGTCGGAGTCTTCGACTTGAGAACCTCCACGGTGTCTATCGCAACGAACGAAGAGAGGGAGTTGGGGTTTGTCATTACACCCACTATCATCCTCGCCCTCGACTGGTTGTCAGGCTTCATGCCCGTGAACGACACCTGGAATATACTGAGGTCCTCGGTGTCCATGGCCGGGGTCACTGCCCACTGGCGAATCTTTGCGGGAACCGGATTGTAAAGGCAACCATCGCCGTAGAAGACAAGGGCAGGCGTGCCGTCAGGCGAATAGTTCTCTGCTGTCCCCCAACAGCTCATCGTCAGAGCGGTATTGACTGCCGGCATCACTACCATATCATCGTCAGAGCCGAAACGCCACTCCTCCGGACGTATGTTCATCATGAGATCAAAGGAATATTCGTTGAAATCGAACTTGGCCGGCACCGGGACTACATTAGTTGTCGTCACAGAAAGCTCCTCCGACCAGAGACTGTGTGTCTCGGCATCGCACATGGAGCTTATATACACGAAATACTCAGTGCCCTTCTCAAGGTTTTTGACTTCCAGCCTGCTGACACCGATTATGGTGTCGACTACATTCGCCTTGTTGTTCGGGTCGTCCAGTTCGGAGTCAGTGAGCTGACGGTCACTTATCTTCACATGGAAATCAGACTGGGTGTCTGACCAGCGGAGCATGAAGCTGGTGTTCTCCACATTCGAGCTATTCACCATGGAGGGCGGGACGCACTCGGGCTTCTTAGTGAAAACCTTGATTTCATCGAGCATCACGCCGTGGCCGAGATGGTCCTCACCCTCGAACGCTATCTCATAGCTGCGCGAAGGGGCTATCAGGTTCACGGTGTCAACCTCCCATCCGTTAGTGCGGTCGGTGTACTCCCTGAGGGTAATCCACCGGCCAGTGGTCTCCGTGCGGTATAGCACGCGGAGCACATCGTTGTTGCGCGAACGGTTCTGCAATGAATATGCGAACGTCACCACAGGGTTGCCGCCTCCCGTCACATTGAGCGCGGGCAAAACGAGGCGTGTGACATAACCTATCGTGGCATTGCCGTCATTTTTCAACTGTATGCGTGAAGTGCCGTCGTATGCGGCATCGGGGTAAGAACAGTCGTCGCCGGGGCAGCTGACCACCACCCAATCGTGCCCCGCAGGGCCTTCCGTCTGTTCGCTTTTCCAGTCGGCAAGGTCTCCCTCCTCAAAACCGGTCTCCCACACGAGCGTGTTGTCGCTCTGCGCATAGAGAGACGGCACTGCCAGCAGCATCACCGACAGCACAGCGGCCTGAAGCCAGAAGCCCATCCGACGCTTTCCATGCGTGTCACGGCGGAGAGAAGCCCCGCGTACACGTCCATCCAAAACGTCAAGTAGTTTCATAAAATCTGCTATTTAATTGGTTGTTAGATAAAAAACACATCAATACCCCATCACGGCGAAGGCAGCGGTCACGACACGACAGCGCACAAAAGCAACGCCGCACGACACACCGACCAAACCGCAACAGGCTGATTCACTGTACAATGAACACAGCAAACCATTATTATCCATAGATACCCGAAAGATACATAATAGTCCAAACATGGCACACACAAAATAGATTAAAAAACGGCAAAATGGAGAAAACTCATTATCAAAGGAGTGTCTGCGCGATGAGCGGTGGCCAATTTCCCCACGCACAATACAAAAAGCGCGGCACGCATCACTGCGTACCGCGCCAACATTAAATCTGTACCTTTAGTAACCACTTACCCAGCAGTGTCTGCCGAGAGTGCGCCGGTATCAGCGCACTATAGCCTTGACTGTCTCGTTGCCTACGCGCACTATGACTACGCCGCAAGGCATGGAGCTTACAGCCGTGAGATCGGCGCGAGCCACGTCGGAATAGAGCAGCTGGCCGGTCACTGACCATATCTGTATGGGCTGGCCTACCTCGGCCACAATATATATTGTGCCGCCGTCAGCGGAGCATACTGTAACGCCCGTAAGGTCAGCGGCATCGAGACCTACGGTGCTGCTGTCATGCTCCTTGATGGATATGATGTATAACTGCACCGTACCGTCATAATTGTACACTATGCCATCTACGTCCACTTTGTCGCCTTTGCTGAACGACTGGTTGCCGACTGCCCAGAAGCTGTCTCTGATGGGGAATGTACCATCACCGGCAACTACCTGCGCATTGACAGCCTCACCCTCCTTAAAAGTAACATCTGCGGCCAACTCTACATTGGTGAACCGTACGTAACGGTAGAGGTCATCCGCCGTAATATCGGCAGGCGATGCCGCTTCAGGCTCTACCTCAGTTCCCTCAGCAGCTGTCGGCATCAACAGAGGTATCAGGCGCGGAGATTCCGGATAAGTGAGGTCATAAGTCCCCTCCACTCCCGTGAGCGTCATGCCGTTCCTATACTCAATATAGCCAAACTGATTATTATCATAGATGTGCATATAGCCGGTCTCATCCTTCACATAAAGGCTCTTGTAGTTCTGATATATGACTGTCACTGCATTGACGAGGCGGATTTTACCTTCGGGCTTGGCTTCCATCAATGCTGCGATATTGTCAAACTCCTCAGCCTCTACACCCTGCACAAGTGTCAACTCGGTTGGCAGAAGCTGCAAAGCATCCCTGTACTGGCTCACGACGGCCACGATGTCATAGACAGAACCGGCGGCCAATTCATTCGAGAGATTGAACTGGTTGTAAAGCGTAAGCGTACCGTTCTCGCCAACCTTAATGGCAGACTGCCTATTGCTCCAAGCAGCTGTAACGACAGCGCCCTTGATGGAGACATAAGCATACATATCCGCCTCGGATATCTCCTCGGGTGTCTTCTCAGCAGGAGCTACAGCCTCGCCTTCCGCCGCTTCAGGCATGGGTAGATACGGAACCAGAACTTTGCCCTGAGAGTCGTCAGTCAACTGACCGATTACGCCTGTAAGGGTCTGGCCATTTATGTATTCGGTCTCTATACTCCTTTCCTTGTCATAGATGAGCAGACGGCTGCCCGCAGCATCGGTCACGAAGATACGGTTTGCGCCGTGATAAAGCACTGTGAGCGCACCCGTTACCTTATAATATGTCGAACCAGCCTCATTAGCTATAAGGGCGGCTATATCGGCTACTTCGACAGGGAATGTGTAAGTGGCTGTCAGGACGGCGGAAGACCCTCCATCGAGTATAGCGACAGCTTTCAGTGTAGTGGTCTTGTCAATGCTTATTGCATTCTCATACTTTGTGCTTTCAGCCGTAGGCTCTGTGCCGTCGAGAGTGTAATAGATTACGGCATTCTCCGTAGCGCAAGTAAGCTCCACGCTCTGCGCCTCGGTGTAGAAGCCGCCCTTTACGGATGCCACGGGAGCTGCAACAGCGGGCTGCTCCACTTCACCGCCCTTGAAGAGACGGATGTTTTTCTGACTGCCAGTGTAACATGCGAAACGTTCACTGTCCTTATTAGAGTTATACTGTAAGAATCTGTCGCTTGGATCGACACATGCAAATGTGAATATACCGTCAGTCACTGTGACATTGAACTTTGCAATGTCCGAAACTTCATTTACAAGCACGGCACGGTTTTCATCTCCATTAGATGCTACATAAAGGCCGTCCTGCGAGATAGTGTAGTTATCACCGTCCTTAGTTATAGTCCATATCTGCGCGGAGTTGATTACCGTAGCGACAGTACCGTCAATGGCAACATTTTCTACAGGCTGGAAATTGCCATCCGCATCGGCAAGCATGGCATTTGTCGTCTCGTCATCCTCGCCGACAAGGATATACTCGCCGTCCGTCAGCTCATCGAGTGTGGTAATCTGAGTGAACTCACGCGCCTCGACAATAGCATATTCCTCGGTCAGCACGGCAGACTTAACATCATCCTTTATGGCTATGGCTTTCAGAGTAGTAGTCACGCTTATCTCTATCGGAGTGCTTTCATATTTGGTCTTTGTGGCATCAGGCTCTGTACCGTCGAGAGTGTAATAGATAGTTGCACCCTCCGTTGCGCAAGTAAGTGTGACACTCTGTGTCTCGGTGTACGTTCCGCCTTTAGGCTCAGCCACCGGAACAAGGACATCAGGCAGTTCAGCAAGTTTGAAAAGACGAAGTTTTTTCTGATTACTCGTATAATAAGCAAATCTCGGGCTACTTGCATTATATTGAAGAATCCTACCTGAATATGCTACACACTCAAAACTGAAAACGCCGTTCGTAACAGTAACGCTGTGCTGAGCCGACTCTCCAGCTTCAGAAACCAAATCAGACTCGTTGCCACTACCGGGATAAGCAACATACTGGCCTCCGTTCTCAATGGTGAAGTTGTCTCCAACTTTCTTTATGTTCCACACAATGGAAGCTTCGGGAGCGATAATCTCCGTTCCAGTAAGAGTTATCTCCTGCTTGTTGATAAAATTCTTTCCCATCGTATTAATCATGGCATTGGCAGAACCATCTGCCACAATCACATACTGGCCATCGGTCAGTTCGTCAAGTGTGGTTATCTGCTTATAGGTCTGGGCATGGAGAAGTCCCCCCCCCATCAAAAATGATGCCACGAAGAGCATCAGCGTCCGTAAAAAAGTAACTTTTTTCATAGCAATGAAATTATTTAAAAGTTAATGTATCAGTGTCAAGTCCCTGCGCGGCAGGAGACGGTGCAAAGTTAGGCAATCTGCCCGCAACAGCCAAGCGCGGACGGGCGGGAAACGCACGTTTCACAAGAATGAAACACGGATTGCACCGGCGTTACAACGGAGAGAAGCGTTCCGCCTTTCCCCAAAAGCACGAGCCGCCCAGAGGTGAGCCTGCGAAGGCTGTCCCGCTGCGCGGCCCGCTATATCTTTCAGACCCGGAAAGAGGGCGCGATGGGGTATACGGCCACCGCGCCAAGAGTCCCGGGCGTTACCTTACTACTACTTTTGTGGCCGCACGGCCTACACGCACTATCACGACGCTCTGCGGGAGACCCTCGATGGCGGTGACGGCATCGGCAGCGGGAGCGTTGTAGAGCAGCGAACCGAGCAGGGAGTAGACCTCTATGCGTTCGCCCACAGCGGCGGAGACATAGAGCACTCCGTCAGCCGAATATGCCTCTACACCCTTGACGCTGACGGGGCGTACGGCAGAGCCTGCGCTCTCGGTCACGGTAATGGGGTAGAGCTGTACACGCGCACCCTTGTCGTCCTCGCGGTAGCCGACTATGGCCATCATGTCATATTTCACACCAGCCTTGAGGGTGAAATCGAACTTGTAGTTATTGTAGAGAGCCAGTGTGCCTGAACCGGAGACGATTTCGCCGTCGCGGCTGTCCTCACTAAGAGTGAGGTCGGCAGGGGTCTCAACTCCACGCAAGATTATGTAGCTGTGTACATCCTCCTTTGTAATGTCCTCGGGTTTCATCTCGGCAGGCTCTATCTTGCTGCCTTTGCCCGGCGCAGGAAGTTCGGGGTTCTTGATCTGGAGTGCAGCGTAAAATATGTCAACCTCGCCGGAAAGACCGGTGAATGTATCTCCATTGGCAAATGTACCAAGGTTATAGCCATAAATGAGCATTGCACCGGTATTGTCAGAGACATAAAGATAGCTGCCGTTCTGATAGGTGACCGTCACAGTGCCGGAGATAAGGATTTTAGTACCCTTCTCCGGGGAAGCAGACATGAGAGCGGCGATGTTCTCATAGACCGCAGGGAACTCATATTCAGCCGTCAGCACGGAGGATATATCCTCGCCCTTTATGGCTATGGCCTTGAGGGTTGTGGTCTTGGAGATGGCAATGGGAGCGGTGTATTCCGTGCTTGCCGCTGTCGGCTCTTTGCCGTCGAGGGTGTAATAGATGGTAGCACCCTCAGTGGCGCAAGTGAGTGTAACGTTCTGCGCCTCAGTGTAGAAGCCCGCAGCGGGTGTGGCGACAGGACGCTCAACGGCTACGACACCGGGAGTATAGTCCACAGTGATGGACTTGATGTAGAGAGCCTTGCTTGAGGTCTGCGTCATGGAGATGACTATCTCACCGGCGGCACTGCCAGAGAATGTGTAGTCGGCGGACTCGCTTGTGAGAGACTGCTCACTACCGAATGGCGCACCGCCTACTGTCAGTGACATGACGGCAACACCCTTGCTTGCAGTCGCAGCGTTGACAACTACCGAATTTATCGTACCAACGAAATCAGAAGTGGAAAGGCTGAGCGAAGTGTATGGATTACCGCTTGAGCCGAACTGCTGACCCTTATTTGTGTTGCCATCCCAACCCAAAAAGCCGCCATCACCGTCAAGAGTCCAAGAGATACCATCAAGAGACTCTGTACCATTGGATGTGAACGGGGCTGGCTTTTCAAACTCGTAGCTCCATGTTTCCGCATGGACGGAAACCGCAGAGACCAGCGCGAACGCCGCAAGCAGCGTCAGTGTCTTGAAAAAAGAAGTATTTTTCATAGCTGTATACCTTTATTGTTTTCTATTTCTGATGTTTAGCGGGATACACATTACCCCGTGCGGCAAAGGTATGTACTTTTTTCTAAAAAAACAATAGGCGGCACAATATTTTTTTCTTTTTTCCGTTCGCGGGGGAAATATTCAACGCTGAAAGGGGTAGCTGACGCAAGAGTATCGGCACGTTTGTGCCTGAGCGACAATGAGTTTAGTAGGGTCTGCATTCAGGACAGCAGGAGAGCAGGCACAGCGCGACATCTTGTTATATATCTGATGTTCAAGAACAGAACCTATCGGAAGCATTCAGTTATGTTCTACGGCAGGCGGCGGGGGAGGATAGGGTAGAGTCAGGGAGAAGCTAAGGAGGAGGTACAGCAAGAGTACGTGTTTTTAACTTTAATTAAGCAGAGAAGGCAGGAGAGGAT